>JANLQI010000266.1:0-3337 GCA_031367705.1 Saprospiraceae bacterium
AAAAATCCCCAAAATCCTAATTCTAAAAACTACTACCTAAACACCAACTGATTCACCCGCTTCCCAACCTCTGCCCCCATCAAAACACTCACTTCCGCCGTGTTTTTATAGTGAATACCCGCATAAAACCGTGAAAGAGATGATTCTAAGAGAATCGCATCCAAACTATTGTAAGTCCGTGCACCGTACAAAGCCTCGTTAGTCCGGTCCACAAAAGTGATATTGTTGCCAAATCGGGCTTTCAAAACTTCTATGATGGGTTGACCATTGAGCGCATGTGCCGATGGATATTCTGGATGTGGCGGCGTTGGCACGACCGCATTCCATGTCGGTTGACCCATCACGGAACGGATATAGGTTATCGGGCGCATCAAAGGCATTTGGTACTTTATTTTGAAAACAAGTACAATCCCATCGCTGGCAGCAATACCTGACTTGGCATACAAAACCGCCGCATCGTCTAAGTTCAAATGATAATTGACAATCAATTGGGTCACGATATTGATAAAATGGGCACCAGGCGTGCTGTAAAAACTGCCAAAGTCTGCCCATGTTTTGGCTATCGTTATTTGCTCGGCAGTTAGATTTTGAGAAACATCATAGAGTTCTTTCACGGTTTTGTAATAATCTGAATTGGGGTCTGTCGAATACGTCACAGGCGGCGGTAGGGCAGGAACACTGTTCACCAAACCCGCAATAAATGTGCGGTTAAGCCCCACATAAGGATTGACAGGATTTGCCACAAAAGCAGGCGGTGTCGGCACCCACAAACCCGTACCAACAGGCGGCACATAAGCAGGACGGACATCCAAAGTACCGTCTGTTTTCGACCATTCAAAAACAACGCTGGCGACTTGTTTACCAAAATCTGTGGAGCGTTGGAACCCTGTGGCATTGATTTCTGATGCGTATTTTGTATTAAATACGGCTTCCAATGAATCAATGGACGCTTTGTTGGCAGCAGATGTTGTCGGAAAAAAATTGCGTAAAGTTTGTGCCATCGCTGCATTCACACTCGCTGCACCGTGATAAGTTACACCACTTTGCGCCGTTGGCAAACCAGAAAGACCGATTTGTTGCGCCAGCGATTTATAATTGGTCAAACTTGGCAACAGTGCTTCGTACATACCTACGCCAACGTAGCCAGCGATACGGACAACATTTGTGCCTGGTGTTGTTGACGTTAATCTTTGGAACAACTGAACCCAAGCTACCGCCACATCGTTAGGCACAGGGTCGGCACAACCATCGGACACCATAATACCACCTGAAACACTGTTATTGTTACCGCAATCTTTTACTTTTTGTCCAGCAGTTGCCCTTACTATATTGTTGAAGCAAGGACTCATCGGGAAACCAATCCGCGATGTTTGACCAATCAATTCAATATCATAAGCACCGTTGCCTGTTGAGGAATTTCCTTCCAAAGTGTTGTAATTTGAACCGTCAATAACCCAATAACCAGAGGTGATATTGTTGTCGGATTTATTGCCAGACACTTTCCAATTATTGCTTTTCAATTCTGCTCCCGTCAAATGACCGTCGGGCAGTTTTAACGAATTGGGAGCAATACCGCACAAAACAATCCCAGTATAATTATTATGTGTGTTGTTTTGAACGACACTACCATATTGGTCACTCGTAAAAATGCCGACAAAAGCAGACTGCACTTCATTATTGGCAATCCATGCACTTTTACCGTTGCTGACTAAAACACCAATAACTGGACCTGGATTCGCTTGCCACAAACTTGAAGCAGTCATTTTATTGCCCATAATCGTCATTTGGTTAGATTTTTCGACTATAACCCCAAACATAAAGCTCTTGATGGTACAAAACATCGTCGCACTGAGGGGGGAGTTTTCATACAAAATCGCTGTACTGCCGTCTGAATCTGTGGGTTGAATTTCAACATTTAAAATAGCCGTCTGTGGCGCATTCAAGACGTGGATAGCAGGGTTAATCTGCGTCACACCATTTGACAGATTCATCACACTTGCTGCCGATTTAACTTTCAAAACTGCCCCATTTTCACCAATTACAATGGCTTTTGAGCGAATAACAACACCAGCCGTTTCGGTGTGCAAGCCCGAACGCAAATAGACAATGCCGCCTTCTCCCGCATCCGTTAAAGCTTGTGAGAGCGCATTATTTGACCCTGCTGGAACGACAATAAATTGCCCTGCCATACGTGTTTGGACACTCATATCTGCGCCTTGAACCTTTTGGATTTCTTGCAAAGCTTTTTGAATGTCTTGTCTGACTTGTTGCTCATTGACAGGTGTTGTAACTGTATTGCCCGACGACAATGTTTGGTCTTTTCTGCAACTGAACACAGCGATGGCTGTTGCCCCAAAGAGGCAAGCATAGAGAATGTACTTTCTCATTTGGAAAAATTTTTAAAATTGTTAAGAAAATAGATGTTTGTAAATAGCGACCCAATGAATCGCCTCATTTAGTTTTTTTGAAAATTATGCTATCGTTCACAAGAAATTGATTCATTTGGTTTTTGGGATTTCTCTGTTTTTACCCAACAAAATTACAATACCCCCCCTCAGTATAAAATCCCCTCAAAGAATGAATTTAAAAAAATTAGAAGCTACATTATCCCCTTTAAGTAGGAGATTTAGGCAGGATATACAGGCGTTAAATATTTTTTATTTTATTTTTATTTAAAATAAAACTTTTTTCTAACAGAGCCGTATTAAAACAAATAATCAATTTTTTTTTAAAACAATGAAAACTTTTTTATCATGCCAAAAGGAAAATCCACTGCACTTGATGCAAACCTTGTTGCCACAGCAACCGCCCAAGCCAATGCGCTCAAAGCCACCCTTATCCAAATTGCGAACACTTCTGTTCACAATACAAATGGCTTACGTGCTTTGACTAAAACAGGCAAGCCACTTGCCAAAGTCGCCCGTACAGCGGCAATCACTTATCCAGAAATCTTGACGGGACGATTTGATGTCGAAGATTACGATAACAAATTGGACTTCGATACGCAAACAGAGCCTCTCTTGAGTCTATTGAAAGATACTTTGGATACTTTTGACAAAAGATGCTTCGACAACAGTGCCGACATCGAATACCAAAAGCGCAAAATTTACAATGCACTCACAGCGGCTGCCGAAGAGGACAACCAATACAGCTATTACGCTGAAAAAATGGCAACTGAATATGCGGGGCAAGGCAAACGCACGGAGAAGGGTGAGAAAGTAACCGCTACAGTGCCCAATACTTAGTTTTTATGTTATATCATTGTAAAAGTATCTTGAGTCATTTTTTTCGATATTAGATACTTTTGAAACGATATTTATATTTTTAAAACAGCTCA
>JANLQI010000274.1:0-3355 GCA_031367705.1 Saprospiraceae bacterium
AACCTATACTTTCAACAATAAAATACTCTGAATAGAGTATTTTATGAACAACTTGATGAAATAAACTTAAATTAAATTTATTTTTATATACTTTCACGCTTTCAAACTAAGCGTTAAACAAAATAAAAAACAGCTCATCATTTTGGAATATTTAAGTGAAGATACCATCAAGCGTTCGACTTTAGCGTTTATGAAAACGTATTATAAATTTCGTCCGCGTAATGGCGAAACGGTCATTCATTATGACATGATGCACCCCTCAGGTGTCATTGTTGATGGGCAATTGACTTTTCCAAAAGAAGATGGTTCGCCCTTCGTTGCAACCTTTGAAGCCACCTCAGCAAGTACAGCCGCCGAAATCCTTTATCGTATTCAAACCAAACAATTGCAATGGGATGCAGTCGCTGCGGGTACTTTGGCGATGCTCATTCCGATGATTTTTTTGTGGGCTTTGAAAATCTGGACACTGACGCAAGTGGGTTGGGTTTTCAGTGTTTTACTCAATATATCATTGTTTTTTTTAGGATTCATAGCCTACCAATTTTATAACCGTTCGTCTGGTCGTTATCGTTATATCTATGCCATAGAGCAGTTTAAGCAGTACCATGCCGACGAGCAATGGGTTGCTTTGGGCAATGATGTTTTTACAGACCCAACGGATACGAATTTCTCTGAGCTCAAACTTCAATGCGTCAAAAATGGCTTTGGTTTATTGACTGTTGATAGAGAGGAACACGTGAATTTATTGATTACACCTGCCCGTGAAGAAGTTTTTGGTAGAAAACGCAGTAAACTCAAATTTGAAGAAACGTCCTTTGTCAATTCTGGACTACAAAGACTTTCTTCAAAAACATTAGAGCGTTATGCGCGTCCATACCTAAATCAGATTGTTATTAGTTCGCTTTCCATCATCGTATTGAGTGGCTTGTTTTTTCGTTCATGGCAACAACGCCCTGTGCTCACCTTGAATGATGAAGCCGCTTATCGTGATTCCATGACCCTACGCGGTAGTATTATGGAACAAAATAAAGAACCGGTTGACTATGTTTATCAATCAGATGATGTGGTCAAAAACGTCCCTAATTTAAACACCGATGCGACGACTGTCAGTAACCCACCTACGGAACCGATGAATGTGGGTTTATATGTTTTTACAGTACAAGATGGCTATATTTCCTACGAATGTGAACGGATTGATATGCAAGGGACTAAATACGTCGTTCAAGATTTGACTTTTAAAAATTTTGAGGATGCCAAACGCCGCATCGAACACTTGAAAACGTTTGGTCTTATTGCCAATGCAATTTCCCTTGATTGTACGACGAATGGTACGCCAAAACATGATTACTGCGTCTATTATGAGGTTATTTTCAATGAAGAAAAAATAGCCAATAGCAAAGCTCTTGAAGTCAAAAGACAACTTGAAAAACTGGGTTTAAACCATGAGTTTATCAAAATCCGAGTGCTTAATTTTCAAAACTATTAGAAACGGAAATGATGAATGATAAATGATGAATGATGAATTCATCATTTATCATTCATCATTCATCATTATTACCTATGCCTTTTATTGAAAAATCTACATACCAACCGCCTTCTCGTTTCCGCAACATGCACGTCAATACGCTCTACCCTGCCCTTATTAGGCAGATTAAAGGCATTGATTATCAACGTGTTAGGCTTGACTTGCCAGACGGTGACTTCCTTGATTTAGATTGGTCTTTTACTCAAAAAACAGTGGGAACAGATAAGCTCATTGTCTGTGTTCATGGACTCGAAGGTCATGCACGTCGTCCTTATATGGCGGGTATGATGAAACGGTTTAATAGGGATGGGTATGATGCAGTGGGCATTAATCTGCGTGGATGCAGTGATGAGCCGAATCGCAAATTGGCATGTTATCACAGCGGCTATACCGATGATTTGGCTTTGGTTATTGACAAAATTTCTGCCGAAGGACGTTACAAAAATATTGTTGTTCTGGGGTTCAGTGTCGGAGGTAATATCGTTCTGAAATATGCGGGTGAAAAAGGCTCAAACTTACCTAAAACAGTTAAAAATATCATCGCATTCTCAGTACCATGTGACCTTGAAGCGGGTAGTCTTGAATTAGAAAAACCCCATAACCGATTCTATCAATGGCAGTTTTTAGTGACTCTCAAACAGAAAGCACGGACAAAATTTAAACGTTTTCCAAACACTTTCAACTTGGAAGAAGCTCTAAAAGCTAAATATTTTAGACAATTTGATGACCATTTCACAGCACCTGTCAATGGCTTTTTAGATGCGACTGACTATTGGACAAAAGCAAGTAGCTTGTCTTATTTGCCCAAAATCATTGTACCAACTTTGCTTGTGAATGCGGCGGACGACACTTTTTTAAGTCCTACTTGTTTCCCTATTGATTTGGCACAATCAAGCGATACTTTTCATTTTGAAATACCAAAATATGGTGGTCATTTGGGTTTTATGGCTTATGATACTGAGGGGTATCTTTGGACAGAAAATCGGGCGATTGAGTTTATAAACAACTGTTAATCAACGACTTAATTTATCTATAAATTGACCTTCCAGAATTTCATCCTTGACAATAAACAGTGGTCTGCCTTTCACTTGAAAGAAAATACGGAGGAGGTATTCGCCTATAATGCCCATAAAAAACAGTTGAATACCGCTAAAAAAAACGATAATAAATATCGTAGCCGTAAAACCTTGTGGCACATCATTAAAAACTAATTTTCGATAGAGACTATAAACAAGGTATATCAAAGACGAAGCAACGGCCAAATAACCAACGCGTTTAATCAGTTTTATTGGAAATTCAGAAAAATTGAAAATGCCATTATAAGCCAATTCTAATAACTTTCTGAAAGGGTACTTCGACTCCCCTGCTGCCCGTTCTGAACGTTCGTAATCAATCCCTATTTGTTCAAAACCAATCCATGACCGCATACCCCGCATATAGCGGCTTTCCTCTGGCATTTGATTCATCACATTTACAACACGACGCGACATAAAACAAAAATCACCTGAATCGAGTGGAATATCAATATAAGAAATGGATTTCAAAAGACGATAAAACAAATTATACGCCGTCTTTTTCAAGGCGTTTTCCTTGCGTTTTGTCCTAACAGCATACACGACATCGTAACCTTCTTTGTATTTTTGGTAAAAATCGGTCAGCAATTCAGGCGGGTCTTGCAAATCGCCATCAATCACCATGACCCCCTCAGTACCACGGGCTTTTGCAAGCCCCGCAGAGAGTGCAATCTGATGCCCGTAATTGCGTGCAAGGAAAACACAATAATACCGCTTGTCCACCAATGCCACTTGCTGCATCAAAGCTGCGGTACTG
>JANLQI010000427.1:0-10418 GCA_031367705.1 Saprospiraceae bacterium
AGTGTGGCAAAAATCAACTTAAAAGATTATGAAGGCGCAATTTTAGATTATGATAAAGCTATTGAATTAAATACTAATCCTTATAAGGCTTATTATAATCGTGGAAATGCAAAAAATAATTTAGGTGATTACGAAGGTGCAATTTTAGATTATGATAAAGCTATTGAATTAAATACTAATCATTATAAGGCTTATCATAATCGTGGAATTGCAAAAAATAATTTAGGTGATTACGAAGGTGCAAAAACGGATATGGAGAAGGCTGCAAAATTGAAAAACGATGAAAAAAAGAATGCGTAGAGCAACCCTTATGATTTTACATAACGGCTGTTCTACTCGCTCGTATGACGAATAGTCTTAAATTTTATGGTAATTGGTTTTAAATTTTAAGGATATAAATCTCCATATTCTTTTGCTATATCTTCTATTTTAGAATCTGTCAACAAAGTATCCAAATTGACATAACAAATTGCTATAAATAGAATAACGCGTTCCAGCTTTGGTAAACTCAAAATATAGTTTTTCCCTTTCAATTTATATTTGTGCTTACAGCCTATTTCTACTAAGTATTCTTTTGACTTAGCTTCGTATTTTTCATCTTCAAGACCATCATTAAAAAGTATCGGAATGTGATGATTACATGAATGAAAATTCTCCACTTTGTGTTTAAATACATTGTTAATGTAGCCTCTCAAATGACCATAATCAATTACATTATCTTTTGAGTAATAATCTTCTTTTTCTCCTAACTTTTTTGCTATATCGCCAAAATCCACTATCAACTCTGACACAACTAAAAAGAAACGTCCATAGTACCGACATAGTTTTTCATAAATTTCTCTATCAAGAGTTACTGTTTCTCCATTTAATTCAATTTGGTCATCAATTGGTACTGCATAAAGTGGTATTGAATCTAATGACTCATCTGTTAATATGTCTGTTAAGTGGCTTGCCCAACTATTTAGGCTACAGAAGATGCTCACATGATTATTTTCTTGTGGCTTTCCAACATGAAATTCCCAGTTTTTTCGCTGCCATTTGCATTCAAAAGTAAGTTCTGTGTTTTCTATTGTAGGGAATAACGAGTTTTCTTTATATTCTAATTTTCTACTTGTAAAATCACACCAGTTTTTTAACGCATTTAAACGCACTGTTTTAAACAAAATACTCATTTTTTTCTAATTTAATGTATTTTTAAAATGTTTTTTTGATTTAGATGTGCAATTTCTAAAAATATTGTAACTTTGTACTGCCCAAACGTTTCGGACGTATCGGATAGGATAGTTTCGCACTGCATAATTCATGGGTAAAAATCCAATAAGTTGTAATCACTTGTTGGATTTTTTCGTTTTGCGATAGTTGTGAGGTCATGGTGAAGAAAAAAAGCACGACTAAGCTCAGGTGCTTTAAAACGTCCCGAACTTAGTCGTGTATCACAAAAATTCTCAGAAAACTAATTTTTTTTGTACATGGTTTTAAAAGCCAAAGTACTCAGTTTCTTTTTTTTAGTGCTTGTAACAGTTCTTATCTCTAGTGTAACTATTGTTTTGTAGTCTATTGTTTTTTCAAATTGTAAACATGGTTTATTTGTATGTAAAGTATTAGTTACTGATTTCGTCACTTCATGAGGGTCTAATAAAACATCTAAAAATCGGATAAAATCTTCTCTTTCGACAGCTATTTGACCGCGCTTTGCTTCAACAATTGGATCACCATGCTTTTTTAATGTGTGAATAATCTCATCCTTATCAATACTCACCTTATACCCATATAAGTCTACTCCTGTAGTTTGAATGACTAATTCTATTATTTTTTTGGGAACCATAAATAAATCTCTTTTGCGTTCAGGAAGGTTTTTTAGTTCTAACCGTTTATCGTGTAAATTATATATATCGATTTTGATTTTCTCCATGTCTATATTGTTTTCTAGCTGTGCTGGCTCTATATAGGGTATTTTTCCCGTTTTCCATTCTAATTCTTGATTTTCGACCCCTTTTTTCATTTTGTTTCTTCTTCTTTCGGACTTAAACGCTACAATAGGAAAAACCTCATCCATAATTGAGGTGCTAATAATTTCTTTAATCGAATAGTTGACTCTACCATTCCCTCCAATAATTGCACTTGTCATATTAATCTTTTTTTAATTTTTCTGTGAACGGATTGCTCACAATTAATAATTTAATCACCGATAAGAGATTTTTTTTAGGGCTTCCTCTTATCCTGTTCCGTCTTAATCTCATTGTAATAATTTAAATATTTTTCTTTTCAAAAACGCTTTTCCAACATCATTCCTTGAAATTTCATTCAATAGCCACCACCTGCTACTGTGTAGCGATAGCAATCTCTCGATGATAGACCGATAGATTGAATTACTAAAATTTGAGTGACCTCGTTGAGGTTGCTCAAATTTTTTTTACAACAAAAATTTATGAATATCGCTTACGCGAGTGGATAAAAAATAACGGTTTTGTACCGTTTTAATCTGTTTGGGGGTGTTTTTTGTATCAGAACTAGGCTACAAATTACTCATCGCCTACCGTAAATTCTAAATTTAAGATGCAAATTTACGCTTTTTTAGAATATAAAAAATTATATTTTTATTTTTTTAGAACTTTTTGTTTTTTTTCATGAGAAGTTCTTTGGGGAGAAACGTTTAATGATAATAACAGCTATCTCAAAGTTATAAACCCGATGTAGCTGCTATTTTTTCTCCTCCCTAATCGCCAAACCTACATTTAAAGCCGCCAATAACATATTCAAATCCAAAGGTTTATGTAAAAAACCAACAGCCCCCATTTCCATACAATTGTTCACAGTCTCTTGATTCGCAAATCCACAAATCATAATGACTTGCGTGGTACAGCCAAAAGACATAATGTGTTCAAGAGCTTCTATGCCGTCCAATCTCGGCATTTTTATATCTAAAAAGACGACATCATAATCGTTTTTTCTAACCAAACCCAAACATTTAACCCCATCGGATGCCACAGACACTTGATACCCTTCGCCCTCTAAGACAGTTTTCAATGTGAGGCGTATGTAATGTTCGTCATCTGCGATGAGTATATGCGCTTTTTCTTTTTGCATCCGTTCTTCTTTTACCAAAGGTGATTCTTTATATTATGCAAAGATATGAAAAAAGATAATTTATCAAGATGCTAATTTCCCCACTGGCGAACGGTCTTCCTCAAAACACCCCACAAACCAACAACAACGAACGGCGGAGCTGGCTTCGTTTTTTTAACCGAAGCCTACTATGTTAAGGGTCTCCAGACCCGAGAAACGTACTTGATATGAAAGGATTTAGACGGACACCCCCTCAGTAAAAAAGCCTTGCAAGATGAGTTACAAGGCTTTTTGTGTTAGGTTCTTCCAGAATGACAAAAAAGGAAATGAAAGGATTTAGACGGCGACCCCCTCAGTATTATTTATGCCGCCACTGAAATACGCAATTGATATTGCGTCAAAAGGTTATTGAGTTGGTCAACAAATTGTTGCCGATGCTTGGTGTATTGCCAAACGCCTAATTTATCTTCTTGGTTTTTACTACCTGTAATCAAGTCATTTATTTTGCCGATTTGTAAGATTAAATAGGCAATTTCTTTATTAAAAAACTCTTCTGAATGTGTCGTTTGCATTTTTTTGATTTTTAATGTTCAAAAATAATTTCAATAAAACCGCGTGGCTCTTGAAGATTGGTTTCAGGGTCTCGTCGAGACGATGAAAACAAATCGGTCCAATATTCTTTGTAATGATTTGTTTCCGCATAACGTGGATGATTGTTTGGAAATATTTGCGAAACGTAATTATCCAATTTCAAATATCCATATTTTTCAACGATTCTAAAAATTTGTTCCTCTTTTTGCTGATAAATACGGTAATCAATAAACGCTACAAAATCTAAATCGTTTGGATTGAGCTTTTTTGACATAAAACTACCGTCTAACCAATGTGTGAATTGAGGTGTCACTAACCTTTGAAATTCATCAATATAATTCAAATAATTATCAAAAATAACTTGTCGTGTTTCCGAATGAGGAAAAGGCGCAACAAATATCTCTTCTATTTCTTCAACCGAACTAACGATTCTTTGATAAGGCAGAATAAAACCTCGAGTATTAAATCTGAATCTCATAAGCGTATGTTTGTAAATGAGTTTGTTTTAAAATCTTAGACAAATTTAAAAGTTTTTTTGAAAACGGGAAAATTAAATGGGTTTATATTCCCCCCCTCAGTAAAACCCACAAAAAAGCCTTGCAACGAACATTGCAAGGCTTTTGAATGTCAGATATGCCTGATTTCTCATAAAGGGCAAAAGGGTTTGATAGGATGTAAAGAAAGCCCCCTCAGTATTTCCCCCGTAATTGCTCAAATATAACAAAATATTCCATCATTTAAAGATGATCAAGTCAAAGACGGAAATGGTCAAGTCAAAGACGGAAATGGTTAAGTCAAAGATGGAAATGGTCAAGTCAAAGATGGAAATGGTCAAGTTAAAGATGGAGATGGTCAAGTTAAAGATGGGGATGGTCAAATCAAAGATGGGGATGGTCAAGTCGAAGATGGAGATGGTCAAGTCAAAGACGGAGATGGTCAAGTCGAAGATGGAAATGGTCAAGTCGAAAGCTGAAAAGGCTGAAAAAATAGGGGAGATTCATGTTTGTTTCTTTGTTGATTACAAAGTAATTAAGATTTTTCAATGCTAAATAATTGAAAATCAATGACTTGTAGTATTTTTCCTTTTAAGTAGAACTAAGATGAAGACCTTTCAGTATAATTTTTTTTATAGCTGTGTGCGTCTGCATACTTTTGATAATTTTATGCGTTTTACATATATCAAATAAAAGTTATTATTGGCACAATTATTGTAAATAAAATATTACGCAATTCAGCGTAAATAAAACTGTTTGAGAATGAAAAAAGTTATTAATCGAGGTGCTTACAAAAATCCACCTCAAGCCGTCGGGAGCAGCAAAGGCTTCGATGTTTATCAAAATATGAAAGACAATCCTTTGTTTGTCAGTTGCCAAAGTGATGTTGATGAATTGAAGGTTAAGCGAGACCTTTATGAAGTAGCAAATGCCAAAGCTGCCAATGGCGGTAAACTGTTAACAGTAGAAAAGAACAAGTGTTATGAAGCCTTTATCGCACAAATGGACAAAGTGGCGGATAAGGTTGAAGAACTCGCAGACGGCGATGAAGATATTGCCACCGCCGCAGGTTTCGATACCATCAAAGCGCGTAAATCTATTACCGATTTGTCCATGCCCAAAGGCTTGATTGTCGTCAATGCAGAACGCTCAGGTGAAGCGAAAGTGATGTGGGAAACGCAACCCAATGTCGTTACTTTCGCCATTGAGTATCAATTGCCGGGTGAAACAGTTTGGCACAATGGTACGTATAGTACCAATAGCCGCAATACAATTATTTCGGGTTTGCCCGTTGAGGGTATCACATTGTTCAGAATCTGCGCCTTGGGTCGCAAAGGACTCAAAAGTGAATGGACAGAGCCAGTAGGTTTGCGGGTGATATAAGCCTAAGGAATGATGAGTGATAAATGATGAATGATGAATTGCAAAGCGTTGATTTTTTATATGACAATGCACACAGGAACATGAAGTGCCTTTCACCTCGTTTGTGATAGGCACTTCGTTATTTTAATGGTGAATGAAAAATGCTGGTAATATCTATCATTCATTATTTATCACTCATCATTACTTATTAAACATCTGTAAATCCAAAATCCTTTTTACCTTTGCGTGCCAAAAACGATTAAATCATTTAAAAAATTAAAAAAGTACATGAAATTCGAAAGAACAATACTCATAACAGGCGGTGCAGGGTTTATTGGCTCGCACGTCATTCGTTTGTTTGTTAATAAATATCCGCAATACCGCGTCGTGAACCTCGATGCTTTGACGTATGCGGGCAATCTTGAAAACCTGCGCGATGTCGAAGATGCGTCGAATTATACCTTTGAAAAAGGGGATATTACGAACGAAGCATTTATCAATGACCTTTTTGAGCAATATCAATTTGATGGTGTCATTCACTTGGCGGCTGAAAGTCATGTTGACCGTTCGATTACTGACCCGATGTCGTTTATCAAAACGAATATCGTCGGAACGGTTAATTTGTTGAATGCAGCCCGTCAAATATGGAAAAACCTCTTGGGTACTGAGGGGGGTAAAACAAAGCGTTTTCACCACGTTTCTACGGATGAAGTCTTTGGTTCTTTGGGCGATGAAGGTTTTTTCACGGAAACAACGTCTTATGACCCGCGTTCGCCTTATTCCGCTTCAAAAGCGAGCAGTGACCATTTGGTGAATGCGTATCACCATACTTATGATTTGCCAACTGTGATGTCGAACTGTTCGAATAATTATGGCCCCAATCATTTTCCTGAAAAATTGATTCCACTCATCATCAATAATATCGTAACGGGCAAACCTTTACCGATTTATGGCGATGGCAAATACACCCGCGATTGGTTGTGGGTTAAAGACCATGCGACGGCTATTGATACCATTTTTCACAATGGTCGGGTAGGAGAGTCTTACAATATCGGTGGCAATAACGAATGGAAAAATATTGACCTCGTTCATAAATTGTGCGACATCATGGATGAGAAATTGGGTCGCCCACAAGGGACTGCGAGAGTACTCATTACTTTTGTGAAAGACCGCCCAGGGCATGACCGTCGTTATGCGATTGATGCATCAAAACTATTGAATGAATTGGGTTGGACTCCTTCTATAAAATTTGAAGAAGGTTTCAGTGAAACAATTGATTGGTATTTGACTAATAAAGAATGGATTGATAATGTGACTTCGGGCAATTATCAGCAATATTATGATAAGCAATATGCTTAAATTATAGTGGATAATGGATAGTGGATAATTGATAATGGATAGTTGATAATGGATAATTTAGGTTATTATCCATTATCAATTATCCACTATCCATTATCCTCTATCCATTATCCATTATTACGTTTTTACCTTAAAAAATAAAAAACGCACTATTTAATAATGAAAAAATACATATTCCTTTTGTTTTGTGTTTTCTTTTTGACCAAAACTTCTTTTGCGCAGCAAGTACCGACCAGTGTGGATACCTCCGTCATTAATTCAGAACTCAGAAAACGCGGATTGAATGAAGAAGAAGTGCGGCAACGCCTTGTAGAAAAGGGTATTGATATTGACAATATACGTCCACAAGACTTACCACGTGTCCAGAAGCAAATCGAAGAGGTTGTGGCAGAAATGGAGAAAGAAAAAGCACAAAAGTTAAATATTGAAACGGCTAAAAATGACGAACAGGACTCATCGGCGAAGGTGACAAAAAATGAAAGGAAAGTATTAGATATTGATGATGATTCGATTCCTTTAAGAAGGACGAAACCTCTTGTTGAGAAGAAAAAAATTGAAGACGACGATATTAACGACCCTAAAATTTCCCGAAAAAAAGCCATAGAATTGGCAAAAGAAGCGATAAGAGACAGCGTCAGACGGGCGAAAGGCATTACCATAGAAGAGGCTTTTGGCATGAAAACCTCGATGACAGAGACTAAAAAAGACACTATTGAACCTATGTCGGTCTATGGACACTCTGTTTTTAAAGATGGCAAATTGAACTTTATCAAAGAAAAAGACTTTAATGCGTCCGATTCTTATGTCCTCTCAAGTGGTGATAAAGTGACCATAAGTATCTCTGGTGTCGCTTATTTCAATCAAACTTTTACCATCAATACTGAGGGGTATATTCAGCCCGACCGAATGCCCCGTGTCTTTCTAAAAGGGCTGCCTTTGAGTGTCGCCAGACGCAATTTACAATCGAGTTTTCAACGTTTTTATCCATTTACGCCAAGTGACTTTTTGGTTTCGGTCAATGCAACGCGTATTGTCGTCGTTAATATTGTTGGTGAGGTGTTCAGTCCAGGAAGTTTTACGGTTTCTGCGGGTAACTCCGCTTTTAACGCCCTCATTGCAGCGGGCGGTCCAACAGATATTGGTAGTGTCCGTAATATCAAACTCATACGTGCAGGGTCAAATGAAAAGAAACGTCTCGATGTTTATGAGTTTTTGATTGACCCCTCAGTAGCGCGCGATTTTTCGCTGTTTGACAATGATTATATCAGCGTACCTGTGGCTGAACGTATTGTTTCAATTGCTGGTGCAGTTCGCCGTCCTATGAAATATGAATTAATCGGTGGTGAACACTTAATGAAAGCCTTGACTTTTGCGGGCGGTTTGGCAGAAAATGCTTACAAAACAACTTTTCAAGTCCGCCGTTTTGTCAATGATAGAGAGAAAATCATTGATGTCAATTACACAGACTTGAAAGGGCGTGGTGGTGATTTTGAGTTGCTCAATGGTGATTCGGTGGTTATTAAAGCGATTCCAACGATTTTTGAAAACTTTGCAAACGTTGTTGGTGCCGTTGATTTGCCAGGGAAATATGAGATTTCAGAAGGCATGACCGTCAAAGATGTGTTGACTAAAGCTGTTTTGAAAAAAGAAGCCCGTACGGACATTGCCTATTTGCAAAGGACAAACCCTGACCAAACATTGCAATTGAAGCTCCTCAACATTGACGACATTCTGAAAAACCCTAATGCGCACTCGAATCTTAAACTACAAGCCAAAGACCGTTTGCTGATTTATACGACTGAAAAGTTTATGACTAAGGACTCTGTTTTTGTCAATGGCGCAGTCAAAACACCTTTGCGTTTTCCTTATGACCCGTCAAAAACGATGCGTATTAGTGATATCGTTAACTTGGCAGGTGGTTTAAGACCCGATGCAACGGACTTTGCGTATATCGTTCGGCGAGACCCTAACAATATAAAACTGGTCGAATACAAACGTATCGAACTAAAAAAAGCATTAGAAAATATCAACTCTGACGAAAATGTCTTTTTGCAAGCCAATGATGAACTGCGTATTCAATCACGGTTGACTTATGTTGACGAAGCATACGTGCGTGTTTCTGGGGCGGTTCGTATTCCTGGCGAGTATAAATGGGACGAAACATTGACACTGCGCGATGTGTTGACCCTTTCAGGTGGTTTGAAACTTGAAGCAGCAGCCAATCGAGTAGATGTTTCGCGGGTACAACTCAATGGTAATGAAGAGGTTAGAACGGTTGTTGCAACCGTAGAAGTGGATAAAAACCTCAACTTTGAAAACCAAGCGTCGGCTAATTTCCCACTTCAACCTTATGACCAAATCGTTATCAGAAGCATTCCCGAATTTGGGTTTCAAAAAATGGTGACGCTTTCAGGTGAAGTTAAATATCCTGGTCAATATGCATTGATTGATAAAAATGAGCGTCTGATGAATGTTATTCAACGTGCGGGAGGATTATCGCCCGAGGCATTTCCTTCGGGTGCAACATTGTATAGAAATCAAGATAATATTGGTTATGTCATCGTTAAGTTGGAAGATGCGATAAAAAATCAAACCTCATATCACAATATCATCTTGAAAGAAGGTGATAATATTGATATTCCTAAAAATAAAGACATCGTAACGATTCGTGGCGCAACTCAAATGGTGGATTTGTACCCTGATAAAATTCTCGCAGCGGGTAAAATCAACGTCGCTTTTGAGGGAAATAAATCAGCTTGGTATTATGTGGACAATTATGCTGCGGGTGTCGGAAAAGAGGGGCGCAAACGTTTAATTTCTGTTGAACATCCAAATGGAGAAATCAAAAGGACAAAAGACTTCTTGTTATTCAAGGTTTATCCAAAAGTTCAAAAAGGAAGTATTATTTCTGTTGGATATGCAGAAAAGAAAAAAGAGGCTATTAAAAGTGATAAAAAAGAGGTGGATTGGGGAAAAGTATTAGCAGATTCCATCGCACAAGCGACAGCCTTATTGTCATTTATTTTGCTGATTCAAAGGTTAAATTGATAGCGTTTTACTGAGGGGGCTTTTTTTGTGAAAAATAATGACCTAAATCAGGTTTATCGGTCAATAAAATGATGGGTCATTGATTTTGGTCAATTAAAAAAAAAACAAGGCAGAAATTTTCTTTGAATTGTGTATTTCAATTAACTTTACGTAAATCTGCTAACAAATACTTTTGAGTTTTCACAAAAATTAATAACTAAACTATGATTATTATCTACGTTGTCGCTATCGCCTTTATTATTGGTACACTTTTTACCTTATTCACTTCGCCTTCTAAAAATCGTCGGTATTATTAACAAATTGATTTTTTTGAATTCGATTATTGCAGCCCTAAAAATGTCAGGAGACATTTTTAGGGCTGTTTCAATTATCTAATCTGAACCTTATCCCTTTTAGGCTGTTCTTCCAATGCAATGATTTTCCTATCTTTGCGCAAGAAATATGAATAAATGAGTAAGACACCTTTGAAAAGACAAGTTGACGTTTTTTTGCCTACGG
>JANLQI010000291.1:0-3967 GCA_031367705.1 Saprospiraceae bacterium
TCTGAAAGCCTTCGGCAACAGTATTTGAATGACCATTCACCAAAGGCTTATGAGAACCTCGTGGATTCGCTTTTAGCCGCAACGAGTTTTGGAGAACGGTGGGCAGCGATGTGGTTGGATATTGCTCGATATGCCGATACAAAAGGATATGAACGTGACGACAGCCGTTCGATTTGGCGTTACCGAGATTGGTTGATAAAAGCATTCAACGAGGATAAACCCTACAATACCTTCATTACAGAACAAATTGCAGGTGATTTGCTGCCCAATGCCACCAACGAGCAATTATTAGCAACCGCTTTTCATCGAAACACAATGACAAACGATGAAGGCGGCACGGACAACGAGGAATTTAGAACCGCAGCCGTTATGGACAGAGTTGCCACGACTTGGCAAGGCATCATGGGGACGACTTTTGCGTGTGTGCAATGCCACAGCCACCCTTACGACCCGTTTAGGCATGAAGATTACTACAAATTCATGGCTTTTTTCAACAATACAAGAGACGAAGACACGTATGGCGACTATCCGATTTTGCGCGAATACCGCAAACAAGACAGCGCAACGCATTTGGAACTCAATGGTTGGCTCAAAACCAATGCACCTCAACGGGCTGATGAAATAGATAAGTTTGTCAAAACATTGCAACCGTCTTACAATTCCTTGACAGCCGACCATTTTGTGAACAGTGCCTTAGCCGATGAAAAATGGTTGACGATACGTCAAAATGGCTCGGCACGCATGAAAGCCGTTAAATTAGACGGCAAAGACCAATTTATTTATACTTATAAAAGTAATGCCATAGGTGGTCATTTGACGATTCACCTTGATTCATTGAATGGTCAGATTTATAAAACTATTCCAATTGATACTTCTGGCGGCGGTTGGAAAGTTGGAAAAACAGATTTACCGCTACAAACAGGTGTACATGATTTATATTTGCAATACAACAATCCCAATTTAAAAAAGCCAACCGATGCCGGGATGATGTTCGATTGGTTGCACTTCACAACTTCTTTTCCAGGCACAGGTTTGGCGGGTTTTGAGAACGCAGAAAAGCAGTTTTGGTCATTGCTCAACGCCAAAGACTTGGACAGAACGCCTGTTTTCGTAGAAAATCCAGCAGATATGCACCGCAAAACCTTTGTCTTTGAACGGGGCAATTGGTTAAGTCATGGCGAAGAAGTGCAACCCGATGTACCGAAGTCTTTGAATTCCTTTCCAAAAGATGCGCCCAAAGACCGCCGTGGTTTGGCGATGTGGTTGACCGATAAAAAGAATCCTTTGACTGCCCGTACTTACGTTAATCGCATTTGGGAACAACTTTTTGGCGTAGGATTGGCTGAAACGCTTGAAGATTTAGGCACACAAGGCATTCCACCAACGCATCTTGAACTCTTGAATCACCTTTCTTACAACTTTATGAACGGCATGGATTGGCGCACAAAAACTTTGATTAAAACAATGGTCATGTCTGCCACTTATCAGCAATCTTCAAATATGACAATTGAATTGCAAACCAAAGACCCACAGAATAAACTCTATGCCCGTGCGCCCCGCGTCCGCTTGTCGGCAGAACAAATTCGTGACCAAACGCTGGCGGTCAGTGGTTTGCTCTTGGATTCCTTGTATGGCAAAAGTGTTTATCCGTTTCAACCCGATGGCGTTTGGAGTTCACCTTATAATGGTGCTTCTTGGAAATTGAGTGCTGGCAGACAGCAATATCGCCGCGCCATTTATACGTATTGGAAACGCAGCAGTCCGTTTCCTTCTATGTTGACATTTGATGGCGTGAATAGAGAGGTGTGTGTCTCTCGACGTATTAGAACGAATACGCCTTTGCAAGCGTTGGCGACTTTAAATGACTCAACTTTCCTTGTTGCGGCAGTGGCTTTGGCTAAAAACGCGACACTCAACACTCAAAACGCGCAACTTACTGAGGGGGTGTCTCAACAAATTTCTAATTGTTATTTGGCGGCAATGGGTCAACCTATTAGCCCAGAGAAACGAATGATTTTAGAAAAGCTGTATGCCACGGCTTTACAGCAATTTCAATCCAATAATAAGAACGAAAAAGCGAAAATACCGAGCGTTTTAACGGAACAAACACCTGAAATAGCGGCTTTGGCGGTGGTCGCTAATGCTATTTTGAATTTAGATGAATTTGTGAATAAATCTTAGTGAGAGAATATTATCCCACACTTGTCTCAATTGCCTCCATCTAATGAGTTTCAATTAATTAATGCACATTATAAAATTGAATTTTCATTGAAAATCAATGAGTTAGTCAAAAAAGATAATGTAGGTTATTTAATTGAAACTCATAAGATGGAGGCAATTGAGACAAGTGTGTGGTGGATGGAAATTTGTAGATAATGTTAAATGTTTTATCAATGAAAGATAAAAATGAAAGGCTTTTCAATGAAGCACAGCAAGAAGCCCTCAACTACATCACCCGTCGCCATTTTTTGCAACAATGCGGCATGGGTTTAGGCGGTATGGCGCTCGGTAGCTTAGTCGGTGGCTGTTTCAATGGCAACAAAAACGCCCCCCTCAGTATGGCGAGCAATGAAATGGTGATTGACCCCGTCAATCCCTTGTCGCCACGTCTGCCACACTTTGCAGGACGTGCCAAATCGGTCATTTATATCCACATGGCAGGTGCGCCTTCGCAATTGGAACTGTTTGATTACAAACCTGAATTGTTGAAAATGGATGGTCAAGACTGTCCGCAGTCACTTCTCGCAGGTAAACGTTTTGCTTTTATACGGGGCGTGCCTAAAATGCTCGCACCACAAGCCGAGTTTAAGCAACATGGTCAAAGTGGTGCTTGGATTTCCAATTATTTACCCCATTTACAGACCGTTGCCGACGAAATCAGCTTCTTAAAAGGCGTGCATACCGACCAATTTAACCACGCACCCGCCCAACTGTTGATGCACACAGGCGGCGCACGATTGGGTCGCCCAAGTATGGGCGCATGGGTGACGTATGGTTTGGGTTCAGAAAATGCCAACCTACCTGGCTTCGTCGTTTTGACATCTGGGGGCAAAGACCCAGATGCGGGCAAGAGCGTTTGGGGTAGTGGATTCCTCCCCTCAGTATTCCAAGGCGTTCAATGCCGTTCCGAAGGCGACCCAGTTTTGTTTCTAAATGACCCCGAAGGCATTGACCGCAACCTTCGCAGAGCGTCTATTGATGCCATAAACGATGTCAACCGCTTACAATACGAGCAAGTCAAAGACCCAGAGACCATTTCCCGCATTGCACAGTACGAAATGGCTTTCAAAATGCAAATGTCTGTACCCGAAGTCATGGACATCAAGTCTGAACCGCAATACATCCACGATATGTACGGTACGAAGGTCGGCAAATCGTGTTTTGCCAATAATGCTTTGCTCGCACGTAAATTAGTGGAGCAAGGCGTTCGTTTCGTACAGCTTTTTGATTGGGGTTGGGATACGCATGGCACATCAGAAGATGGCTCAATTGATGTTGGTTTGGTCAATAAATGTCGTCAAACGGATAAATCTGTCACGGCTTTGATTTTAGATTTAAAACAACGGGGTTTACTCGATGAAACGTTGGTCGTGTGGGGTGGTGAATTCGGCAGAACGCCTATGTTAGAGAATCGAGAGAACAAACCCAACGCTTTCAAAGGTCGTGACCACCATTCCGAAGCGTTTACAATGTGGATGGCAGGCGGCGGTGTGAAAAAAGGTTATTCGCATGGCGAAACAGATGAGATTGGCTATTCTGTCATCAACGGCAAAACGTCCGTTTATGATGTGCAAGCGACGATATTGAATCAATTGGGCTTTGACCACGAGAAATTGACGTATCATTTTCAAGGAAGACCGTTTAGGTTGACGGATGTGGCGGGGAAAGTGGTACGAGAAGTGGTGGCTTGATATGTATCTACATTTTTGCTCTCAATACACTTGTCTCCATTGCCTCCATCTTATGA
>JANLQI010000303.1:0-42486 GCA_031367705.1 Saprospiraceae bacterium
GACCTAAGCGTTTGCTTAATTTGAAACTACCGCACCACCACCTCATCTACAAAAACCCACGAACCACCACCCGCAGACGGATGCCAATTAAAGAGCTTTTGCGTACCCACAACCGCAAATTTGACATAGCGGCATGTGCCAATATTTTGTTCAAAATTGAAATTATGCGTAACGCTTTCTTTCTTTTGGTCGCCTTCAATCGCCAACGTTTGAAGCGTTCGATAATTTACGCCATCTTCTGACACCGAACACGTAACCGATTTTGGATGTAAAATCCAGCTTTTAGGGTCATAGAGCGTTGAAATACTGATGTTTTTAGGCTGTTTTGATGTTTCAAGGTCGAGTACCAATTCAAAATCTTTGGCTTGCCAACCAAGCCAATGGACTTTATAATCATTTGCACCTTGAACGCCATTAGTCAAAATCGTCAAATCGGCATGGCTGTATTGCGGTTCAGGTGTCGGATTGGCAGTGATTTTTTTGCGAAAAGCCAAATTACCTTCCACTTGCACCGTGATAAATCGCTTCGTAGATTGATAATATTCATCAGGTGTCAGACCTGCTTCGTTGATGTTTTTAACTTTATTTTCCTTGCAAACTGTGTAAAAATCCTCCATTAACTGCTGCATCTGGGGTTTTAAGATGAACTTATCTTTTTGTTCTTCATAAAATCCTCGTGCGCCAAACATCTCACTTTTGCCAATTTCCATCATGGCATACTGAATCGGCAAACGGCAAACTTTTACACGTTGTAGTACTGAGGGGTCATTTTTCACCGCATTTTCGGCTTCGTCAAACCATTGATTGTATTTTGCCATATTTTCAGCCGACAAAAACGTTTTTGCATGGCTCACAGGATGCCCATAAATGTCCAACCCTTCCCCTGTTTTCTTAATTTCAGCCGTCATTTGGTCAATATATTTTTGAATGTAGACACCGCCCGCACCGTAATAACCTTGTACAAAATCGGTCATAACAGAATCTATTTTCACATCGGGGTTCCACAACAAACGGGCAATCATATAGACTTTCAACTCCGAAAATTCATGTCCAATACTGGCATTTGTTTGCTGAAAATGAGCATTTACGCCATTTTTAGTAAAAAACTGAATGTTTGGCTGCAATGTATGCAAGTTTGGAAAGGGCGAAATATGGTGCGAAAAATTGACCGTATAATCCCACAAATAAATGTTTTTGCTGATTTTACCCCAATCCGTAATGTCTTTCAAAAACGATTGACTGCGCGGGTCTTCCGCAATTGCTTTGCTGCGACTCAACTCAATCGTACACAACATAATTTGCACATTGTCAGCAGGTTTGATGTGCTTGGGTGCTTGACGCGAGTATTGATACGCCAATGTTGAGATGATTTTATCGGGAAATTCAGCCGCTACCCTATTCACAAAATGGATAATCGGGCCCGCAGCAGAGCCTTCATCAGCCGTGATTTTAGCACATTTATCGCATTGACAATAGGAAAAATTATCGCCTTGACTGACAGACCACAGCTTTTGATTGGGCTGTTGTACCATTTCTGCTTGAAGTTTTTTGATGGTCAAATCATAAACATCTGGATTGGTCAAACACAATTGGTCTTTGATGCGCTTCCCCTTCATCATCGAAAAATATTCGGGATGCGGCTCAAAATACGTTTCCCACGGCACAAGGCGGTTGAAAGTATGCACATAATAGCCTTTGGCGAACTCGTCAACGTGGTTATTCAGCCGATGCCAATCCCGATAATCGGCATTTTCTTGCGTCAAAGTGCCGTTGACGATGCGGATAGTGTTTGCAGGTTTATCCATCTCAAGCATGACAGGCAAGGCGAGCGTTTTATGTGCAGGCATAACCTCAACATTTGGGGCATAATTTCGACACCCAAAATACTTTTCAAGCAGATGCACAACGCCATAAATAGACCCTTTTTTGCCACCGCTTAAAAGGATAATATTGTCTGTTTGAACTGAAATCAAAAAGCCATCTTCTATTAATTCTTTGCTTTTTGCTTCAAACTCCTTGGTTTTATGTTTCAAAAAGCCTTTTTCGAGCCCTTTTACTGAGGGGGTCAATAGAATCGTATTTTTAGAAATAGGGTTATCAGAACGTACTATTTTAAGGTCGCTACCTGTCATTTTTTTGATTGATGATTGCAACAAAACAGCCGCTTTTTCATCGGTTGCCGTAGGTTTAGCAGCGATTGAAATCGTAAAACGTGCCGTGCCATTTTCTACTAAAACAGCTTGTTTTTGAGCAAAAATACTGAGGGGTATGGTTAATAAAAATAGGATGAAGTTTGATTTAGTAGTCATTTTTAATTTGATTTTATTTTTGATAAATGTTCAAAATACCTGTCCACCGATTTCCCGATTTCAATTTTTCTCCAAAACCTGCTTATCCTTCAACAACACGTCCTTCAATTTTTCATAAGGCAATTGTTGTGGTGTCACCTTATTATCAATAGACAAAGCGGCTGCCGTCGCTGCGGACTGCCCCAATATCATAAACACAGGCTCCATACGTATAGACCCATAAGCGATATGCGAACTGGACATGCACACAGGCACAAGCAGGTTCGTACACTCTTTTTCCTTTGGTAAAATAGAGCCATAAGCTATCGAATACGGTCTATCGGGTCGCACAGCTATATCGCCTTCGTTTTGCACAAAGCCTTCTGGCGTAACATAGCGTTGTGTATTATGCGAATCTAAGGTATAAGACCCCATGCCAATAGGATGAGGCACTTGCGTTTTGCCCAAAGCATCGGCTTCTGTCATTACAAATTCGCCTATCATGCGGCGGGCTTCTCGGATATAGAGTTGATGAGGCCAGCCCCCGTTGTCTTTAAACTCATCTTTTGCTAAGCCCCATTCTTTCATTTTTTCTTGTACATCAGCAGGTATACTAGGGTCATTTTGAAGAAAATACATCAAGCCTTTTTGATACAATTCATGGTCTTTGATGATTTCTTTGCGCCGTGCGTATGTGGCTTCGGGATAATCGTAGTTTTTGCCGAGATAATCCGTGCTAAAAGGTCCGTGATTATTGGTATCGGTTTTTCGATTCGGAATGGGGTCATATTTAACAAAAGTCCTTCGCCAACCAGACGCATATACTCGAGCCAATAACTCATACCGATTCGCATCATAACCTTCGGGTTTTGGAAAAGGAATGCGATTATCGGGATGATTACTCAAACACATACGGAAACAATAGGCTTGAATTTTTGCATCACCTGACCCATTTACGCCAACTGGTTCTGATGAAATTTCGGGTAAAAGTCCACTTTGGGCATCTCCCTCAATTTTGTGAGGGCTAACCTTGGCTTCAAAATGGTGTGTTTGATGAAAAATACCCGCTTGCAAACCGTTCCATTTTTCGTTGTATTGACTATTGGGTTCACGTCCGACATGGTATTTTACCCCTGCCAATGCCATCAAATCGCCTTCATACGTGGCATCAATAAACATTTTGCCTTTGTACGTGATGCCATCTAAAGTCTTGAAAGACAGGATTTTACCGTTTTTTTTCTTTATCCCTTTTGGCGAACGGTCGAGCCATGCGTTGCGATAAACCGTTATATTGTATTCTTTTACAAAATCTTCAAATACTTGCTCGGCTGCGTGTGGTTCAAAAATCCACATGGTTCGGGCGTTGCCATCCATAGCAGGTGTGCCTTGTCCTTTGTTGCCATATTCTTCCCGTTTTTGCCATTGCCAACTCTCTTGTTTTTGGTAATGGTTATAAACACGATGATAAAATTCTCTCGATAAACCGCCAATCACCTCTTTATTGCCTGTATCCGTAAACCCCAAACCACCCGAAGACAAACCGCCCAAATGCGTATCAGGCGACACGACAATAACCGATTTACCCATGCGTTTGGCTTGAACGGCGGCGGTAATGGCTGCCGAAGTACCACCATAAATGATAATATCTGCTTCTCTACTCTTCTCCAAATCATTGGCGTAGATGTTTAGAGAAAAAGTTAAGATAAGTAGTAAAATGAGTCGTTTTTTCATTGTTTTAGATTGTTTTTTATGATTCATAATGCGTGGTTAAAAATCCCGAAGGGATTAAATTTGAATAGCCCCGAATACAATTCGGGGTCAGAAGTAAAAGTTTTTTTTTAACCGCGAAGCGGTTGAACTAATTGATTATGAATATTTTATAGACTGTTCAACCGCTTCGCGGTTCTCAAATTCACTGTTCCTTGCACCCCGCATTTCATGCGGGGCTATTCATGTTCAACCACTTCGTGGTTTTTGTTGACTCATTAACAGTCACTAAGAACCTTATTTTATTTCTCGATTTTAAAAACCCAAGCATAATCCACCAAGTTTTTAGTGTTTATACTGAGGGGTGTCTGTATTGTTATTTTACCATTACTTTCTTTCCATTTTAGTGTTTCAGAAGTGCCTATTAATGTAATTTTAGCATTTTTAGGCAATGATAACTTATTGATTTCTATACTTTTAGGCATCGTTTCACCTTCATCGGCTCTGTAAATCGCATACGTTGTATTGCCTTTATGCGTAAACTCTAATTTGCCTTGTTTGCCAATTGTGTTGTCGCCAACCGTGCCGTAAATCGCTTCGCCATTCAAATCCATCCATTTGCCAATTTCTGCCAAACGGGTATAGGCTTCGGGGTGAAAATCGCCTTGCGGACTGGGGGCGATATTGAGCAATAAATTGCCATTTTTGGAAGCAATATCCACCAAAAGATGAATGATTTTTCGGGCAGATTTGTAGTTTTCTTTGGGTACATAACTCCATGAATTGCCCATCGTCATACACGTTTCCCAAGGGATTGCCATGTATTCGTCGGGTATTTGATGCTCTGGCGTGACGTAGTTTTCAAATTCCCCTGACACTGTTCTGTCCACAACGATTAAACCTGGCTGCAATTCACGTCCACGTTTGACGATGCGTGCCATGTCAATGTCTTGGTCAAAAGGAATCGTGCGCTGCCACGAAACGCTGGTGTCAATGGTGCTAAACGGGCGTACCCAACCACCGTCAAGCCACAGAATGTCCATTTTGCCATAATCCGTCATCAATTCCTCGATTTGGTTGTAGGTGAATTGCTTGAACTTATTCCATATTTCGGGATATTTCTGCGGCGGATAGCTCGAATTTCTGTCTTTTGGTGGAAAATACGACCACCAATAATCGGGACAATGCCAATCGGGTTTTGAAAAATAGGCACCCGTCATAAAGCCATCGTTGCGGAAAGCGTTAAAAATTTCTTTCGCCACATTGCTGCGTAGATTGCTGCGAAAAGGCGAGTTTGTGATTTTATAGTCCGTATATTTTGTATCAAACATACAAAATCCATCGTGGTGTTTGGTTGTAAAAACCACGTATTTCATGCCCGCACCTTTTGCCGCTTTTGCCCATTTTTCGGGATTAAATTCGGTTGGGTTGAAGGAATATTGTAGGGCTTCATACGCCTTTTTATACTCATACCAATTGTCTTTGTAGGGTCCTCGACGCTCACACCAGCCTTCATCTTCAGGACACAAACTCCAACTTTCGACGATGCCCCATTGACTGTACGTACCCCAGTGCATCAACAGACCGAATTTGTTATTGCTCCATGTTTTCAGCTTCGTTTGTACTGAGGGGTCGGTTGGAACGATGTAACCTTTGTGGTTTTGCTCGCTGTGTTGTTGCGCTGAGAGCTTGGTCAAAAAGCATATTATGATGCTTAAAGTGAATAGTTTTTTCATTTTAATGCGTTATTTTTTTGAAATACAGAAAATATAGAGTAAATAGTCAAACCAGACGCTCAATTTTAGGAAGATTAAAAATCCTAATATTAGACCCGACACCGCTAATTCGACTGACTACTGAGGGGGTAGCTTTGTGGACTACTTTTAAAATTTTTCTTCTTTTTTCTTAATAATCTGTCGAATATGGTCATTATTCCCCGTCATTTGCCAATGCCCCAAAGCCGTTGGAATATTACCAATGGCATTTAATTGGTCAAAAAAGTCTTTTAATTTAAAGGATTCATTTTGCACTTCTTTTAGCCGTGCCGCTTCAGCCATGGCATTTTCAGCGAGGTATTTGCCAGTAATATAACTCGTACCATAGCCAGGTTGACGTAAATAAAGATGTTGCTCAAAGGCGCGCAGTTCTTTCTCTGTTTTCATCCAACCCCGCGGTGTGTATTCGGTGTGAATGCCCCCCGCTTCTTCCATTGTCATCTCGTTGGCGTGGGCGTAGAGTGAGCCTAAACCCCGCGCCGCCCGTTGAGCAATCAGGATATAAACCATTTCTTTAACTCTCGGATTATCGTCGTACAAACCCGCTTGCATAAACATTTCTTCAACAGCAGTTGCGAGACCTTCATTATGAGAAACAAAGATGTTGTACAATAAAGGAGCCCGTCGAATCTCATCCTTATGCGGTTCTTTATCCATCAAAGCCAATTCAAACCAATGGTAAAAATGCGAATACAGGGGTCGAGGATCATAGTGCATAGTGATACTAAAAAAATTTCGTTTCTCTTTTGGGACGAATTTCCCGAGATGTTCCTGTAAAGCAGGGGCAAAATAATCTTTGATGGTTAAAATATCCTCTTTCTCTAAAAATGTCATAAAGTTTTGAGCGGAACGTTTGGCAAGCGCATCGTAGGCTTCAGGCGTGATGGCTTCCTTGAGTTCGGGCAATTTTCGATTGCGGTGTTCTTCTAATTTAAGGGACGACCACGCCCGGGCAAGCTCCCGTTTTAAAAGCATGACTTCATCATCCCAGGTCATAGGCACCATGTTCACGTTTTGGAGATACCACGTATAGTTTTCTTTACCGATGCCCGATGAACCCGTTTTAGTTTTGGCTTCTTTTTCTAACCACGCGACCAAATCGCTCGTAGAAGCCGCAGCAGATTGGATGGTGGCAACCAATTCAGTGTCTGTTTTTACATTAGGTAGCTCTAAAAGTTGTTTCAAATCATCCACTTGCCCTTTAATATCTCGAATACCCGCCACCCAAAGGTCTTTGGCATTGCCCGTCAAATTGCGTTGCGCTTGCTGATTTAAAGGAGCAATGTTTTTTAATTGACCCAAAAGTTTATTTTTATCGCCCGTACTGAGGGGGAAGGTATATTGCCACAATTCAATCCGAGCGTGGTGAGTGGGTCCTTCGTGATCGGGTACATCGCTGCGTTCAGTATAAATGGATTTATAAAAAGCTGGGTCACGCACCCATGGTTGCAAAATACGGTGGTTGAAATCAAAACCATTCATTTCTGCTCGTACGATATGCCAATCCACCTTTTGTTCTACTGTCCACGAAGTTGTGTCCATTGCCACAAGTTTGGCTTCCAATTTTTTAAAATCAGGTAAACGCTTTTGAAAGGTTTCAGCCGTGTAATCAGGTGCGCCCTCGCGGAGGGGTGGCGTTTCAAACGTGCGCCATTCCTTGAAAAGAGCGACTAGGTCTGTGTATTTTCCTGTTGTTGTATTATACGCCTTTTTACTTTCGTTTTTACAGCTAAATTGTAAAAAAATAAAACAGACAAGTAGAAGAAAGTTAAGTTTTATAGTCATTTTAATTCGTTTTAAGTTTGAAAAATGAGGAAATACTGAGGGGTGTTTCTTTTAAATATACTTTCGCAACATTTCCACGCTTCTTCTAACTCCCGATTCAGCCGCTTCATTACCTTCAAACTCAATGGATATATAACCTTGATAATTCACCTTTTTTAAGATATTGATTATCCTTTCATAGTCCAAATCAAGGCTGTACCAAACGCCACCACCATAATACGTTTTGGCTTGTACGAAACAGGTTTTAGGCGCTATCATTTCCAATTTATCATAGGGATTTTCTAAAAAATTACCCGTATCCATGAGCAATTGCAACCAAGGCGAATCAATCGCTTGATGGATGCGCAGCATACCTTGAGGCGTTGCTGCCAAACCCCAATGGTTTTCTAATGCCAATAAAACACCCAATTCTTCCGCCCTTTTTACACATTCTGCGACGCCGTCAATACACCAACCGAAGGCATCATCTTCAGAATAGCCCGCAATGGTTGGTTCTTGACCTCTATTTTTCATGAATTCATCAAACGACTTGATGGTGTTCCACCGCCCCGTATTAAGACGCATACTTGGAATACCCATTTTAGCTGCTAATTCGATGCAATGAATGGTGTGGTCAATGTTTTTTTGCCGTTCTGCTTTATCTGGAAAAACAAAACCTTGATGAATAGATAGACATGTGAGCGCAATACCATTTTCAAAAGCATGGCGTTTCAGTTTTTGGAGATACGCATTGTCCTCGCCTTCCATTTGACGATGCAAAATATCAATACCATCCAACCCCATTCTGGCTGCTTCGTCTATCACTTTTTCGATCGGATATTTGTCACCTTTAAAATGCCAATAAGAATAACTGGAAACACTCAACTTAATCCTTGGATTTAAGGATTTAAGGACTGTATTCTCCGCTTGAAATGGCATCGCCCAAGCAGCAGAACCCATAGTGGCTGTTTTAAAAAAGTCTCTTCTTTCCATAAGTCATTGATTTTTAATGCGTTATCCATTTCTCTTAAAACTTTGGTAAATCCTTTAAACCAACACCTAAAAGCTGTTTACAAAGCGTATCCAATTGGCTTTCGCTACCTTCAAAATGAAAGGTGCGTTGTGTGTGCCGGAGTGTCTCGTTTCGCTTCAAAGCAATGGCGGGCGATGAACTTTCTAATTCATAAAATTGACCTAACTGGGTGCCTGTATCATTTTTGCCATCATTATAAGCATTCAAAACATCACCTTTGTAGGGGAATTTTTGAATTTCCCACATTGAATTGACGTAATCTGTTTCGCCTTTATAGTCGAATTGAAGGATGGTTAAAATCTGATGTTCGGCATCATAACTGCCCGCAATAGGCTTTAGAGCTTGCGGTGGAATACCTATTTTTCCTCTTGATTGGGCATCGGCTTTGAAGAATAAAACACTGTCATTTTTAATCAATCTATCACCCCCAATTTTACCGAAATAAGCATCATTGATTTTGTCCGATTGCCCTTTTTGGAAAGGGACAATGATTGTATTTTTAGGTGATGCGTTCATCATACCCAATAGCCATATCGACAATACGCCTTTCGATTTATCCCAATCTGACGAGCCAATGTTTTTCAACTCATTCACTGTTTGATAGCCCACCCAATGCACCTCTTTGAGTGATACTTTAAGTTGTTCTTCTGCTTGCGACTGGTTTAACAGACTGATTTCACGATTGAGCGAAACATTGAATTTTGTTCCTGAATAGTTTTCTATCTCAAAATCTTTAGTAAAAATGGCTTTATTCGCTTGTTTTTCAACCAATTCAAAAGAAACGGTATCAATAATTGCGGGAGTCTGCCAATGAGTCAGGTCGAAAGTGCTTCCTTTTTGAAAAAAAACAGAAAACTGACCGCCTTCTGGCCCCACCCAAAACCGCTCCTCTCCACCGAAAGCATTGATATGTGCGTTGTATTTGCCCGAAGTAATGAGGTCGTGATTTATCCATCCAAAACTTATCCCTTCATAACCTTTAGCACTACTTGTCATCACCCGTGCTTGATAATTGGGCAACAAGATGACCTGCGCGCCACTACTGTCATCGCCTAAAACCACAAGGTTTTTATGGTGTTTTTTCAAAAAAATAAGGTCGTAACCGAATGTACCTTTGGCGTACTCCTGCTTATTCGCGGTACTTTTATTCCCGTTGTCGGTTTGACAATCGGTCAATAACATCATGCAAAAGAGGAAGAAGACAGATAATAGTTTGTTCATTTTATTGATATTTCTCTTTAAAAGTGTTGATATACTGAGGGGGGGTAAAAGCCTTATTTTTTCTTCATTTTCGACCATACTTTTTCTTTCAAATCCTTAATCCGTAAAGCAGCATCAGATAATTCAGGCAAATTACTGGACGGTTTATTCAAATAAAAATAGGCTGTTGCCGATACATCATCGCTTCGATAAAAATTGCTACTGAATACCCCGTCATTAAAATAAGGGTCATTAATACCCGAATATTCTTTTCTATCGAGGAGCAAAATCTGTTCGGGTGCTTTGCCTTTTAGGTTGAATATATCATCAGTGTCGCCTTTCCTTAGTACCCAGACAGGCTGTAATTTGACACCCTTTTCAAGCATTTCCCTCACTTTTGACACGCCTATACTGCCCATTTGTTGCAATGTAACTTTACAGTCTTTATGGAAATAAACAGGGTCGGGAATATGAAAACGATAAAAAGCATAGATATCATTTTTATTGTCTGAAACCAAAGAGCCTTGATAGCGATGGGCATATTCGCCTTGCCCCCAACCCGTTCCGATATAATCTTCTGTACCTGTACCTACGAGAGTCGGCAATTGAGTATCACCATCCAAATATATCTTTACTTCGCCTTCGCCAAACCAGGTATTACGGTAAATAGAATCCCCAATAACACCGATATTCGAACCCAAATAACGTCCTATACCCGTCACTTTGGGTAAAATTTCATAGTCTTTACCCAATTCCGTTTGCGGATTACGCTGCCAAAACGTATGAAAATAGAGTGCTTCTTTGGGTAATTTGTCTAAAACCGTGTAATTGATATCATACCATACCAAAGCATGGGCAGAAGATTCATTGGTAATCACAATTTTAGCCGATTTTCGATACGGCATCGGAATAGTAAAATTAAAAGACCTTGCTTCAGGATTTGAAAACAAAACATTTTCAAAAGGCACTGCCAAGCCCAATCCGAGACCAAAAAAATCGCCAATAGGTGCTGAAACGGCTGGCTTTGTTGCACCATCCCAGTACATATCAATCCTGACCATCCGCCGTTGTTCTTCGCTGCGTGGTATCGTACCGCTCAACCACATTCTATTGATGATACCCGTGCCTTCCACATCCATCAGCACTTGCTTTTCACCTGCTTTGACTGTAATAAAAGCCCTTCCTTTTGCCCCTTGATTGGTCATACCGCCGCCCCCTTTCTCCCCCGTCGGATTTTCAGGACTTATCCAACGGGTTTGTGTTTTGGGTGCAGGTGCTTGGTATAGTTCCTGTGCAGATAATGAGCAATTACAGGAACCCCAAATTATGAAACAAAGTATTTTTATATATTTCATCGTTAATGGTCATTAAATTGGCACTAAAACTTTGATAATAAAGCTCTTACAATCAAAAAAGATTGCAAAAGGTCAATAAAGTCATCGTCCTTAATGAGTACCGCATAATATTTTTTATTTTGACTGCCGTACTTCTGTCGTCGCACCACCTTCTAATGTCAGGTTGACGGGTTTGTTGTTGCTCCAAGCACCTCTCGTAAAGTCAGGAATATCAATAGAACGACCCTTTTTGGCGACCGAAGCTTCACTCACAGGCGCTATTGCGCTCCAAGCCGCTGCATCGTAAACATCTTGGTCAAGTGGTAATCCGTTCCTCAAACAGTCAATCAAACGCCAATCCATGATGAAATCCATACCGCCATGCCCACCGATAGACTTAGCTATTTCGCCAATGTGTTTGACAATGGGCGTGGTGTATTTTTCCTCCAATTCTTTGTATTCTTTTTCTTTGAGCCATTCATGCCCCAAAGAAATTTTGGCTGGGTCGGGCCATTTATGTGCAACGCCTTTTGTTCCACTTATCAGATGAATGCGAGAATACGGGCGTGTCGAAGTTACGTCATGTTGCAACATAATCGTCCGCCCTTTTTGGGTTCTAATAACGGTTGTATTCATATTGCCTCTATAAGGTTTCCCTACAAATTCCCTGTAAAAAGGGTCTTTTTCAGCATTGGCAACCGCCATTTTACCCATTTGAAAATCATTGGATGATATCGAAACGAGGTGGTCAAATTTATCCCCGCGATTGATATCCATACATTGGGCAATCGGGCCTAAGCCATGCGTTGGATACAAATTACCGTTTCGGTTGGCATTTTCCCTCAATCGCCACATATCAGAATAGGATTTTTTATTGAAATTCATGTCCAATAGATTGTGAATATATGCCCCTTCTGCATGAACCAACTCGCCAAAAATGCCATTTCGAGCCATGTTTAACGTCATTTGTTCAAAGAAATCATAGCAGCAGTTTTCCAGCATCATACAATGCTTTTTCGTTTTTTCAGATGTTTCCACCAATTGCCAACACTCCTCAACTGTTTTGGCAGCGGGCACTTCTGAAGCAGCATGTTTCCCATGATTCATGGCATAGACCGCCATCGGCGTGTGCATACTCCAAGGCGTGCAGATATACACCAAATCAATATCGGGGCTTTCGCAAAGGGCTTTCCAACCTTCTTCTCCACTGTATTCCTTGGCTTTTGGCAAGCCTGCTTTCTCTAAGACTTGTTGCTGTTTTTCAGCCCTTTTTGGGTCTTTATCGCATAAAGCGACGATTTCAACGCCTTGAATCTGGCTCATACGTTTCACAGCACCCGGTCCTCTATTGCCTAAACCGATGAATCCAATACGCACTTTATCCAATTTAGGCGCGGCAAAACCACACATATTAAAGCGTTGTTTGCCATATATGGCTTCATCATCTAATAACAAAGCCGTCTTTGCTTCAACAGATGCCGGCAAGCCTACGACTGCCGCGCCTGTACTCAGTGTTAAATTATGTAAAAACTGTCTGCGATTTGACTTCATTTTATTCTAATTGTTAATGTAAGAAATATTTACTTATTGTATAAAGCGGTACATTATGATGCTCATTTTTAGACCCCTCAGTATTTTAGCTATTTTTTATAAAAATGTATTATAAATTGATATTCAACACTTTACCTTCTTTTAAAATATGCCCCGCAGCAAATGTCTTAGTCATTTTACCCAAGGCAAACTTTTCAATCGGCAACTCCCCGTTTATGACAGTCAGTTTAGCGAGATAACCTTTACTTGATTTTGTGATATCCACTTGCCCATATGCATAGCCATTTGACCAAAAGTAAGTGCCTGTTTGCATCTTAAATGCCATTGATTTGCTGATACCCGAATATTGAAAACCTGTCAAAGCCAATGCCGCGCCCCAACTTGTCATCGCTCGGGCATAGTGATGTCCACATTCGGCTTCATCGAAAGGGCTGCGTTTCAAACCATCGTAGCGGTCTCTAATGTCTTTAATACATGCCAAACCCATTGCGGTTTGTCCTTCATAGAGCATACCCACGGCTGCCGTATATTCAAAGCCTGTCATCACCTCTGAAAAATAAGGGAAAGGAATCTTAGGGCGGCCACCTCTCGGATAACTCGCCATCAAAAGCGCCGCTTCATCACCCAAAGCGTAGGAACGCATATTGTTAAAATGATGGCGCATTGTCGGGCGATGGTTGTAGTTCATAATGGTTTGCAAGGTTTTTTGTGCATTTTCAGGCTTTATCAAATAACCTAAACCATAGACATGTGCCATATACTGTCCTATCAGTTGGTCAACCAAACAACCTTTCCCCAACTGATACGGTGGGTCATCGGTATAAGCTCTGCCTGACGCAACAGTTGCCATTAAAATTTGGTCTTTACTTTCAGCCGTTTGCACGATTTGTTCGTAATATTCACCATTAAAAAGCTTTTCATCTGTAAATTTTTTACCATCTTCAAAGAGACGGCGACAATCGGCGGCAAAGGCGGTTTCGCCCATCGCTTTTGCCATTTCTTCCATTGCGCGCAAAGCACCCAAATACCAAATTTGCATTTGTGGGTTGGGGCCATAATATTCCACGTCCATCGTGTTGTGTTGAACACCTTCCATGACACCATCTTTGTTGCCATCCCAACCGCCTCTGAGCCACGCAAACTCCATACTGCGTTTTACTGAGGGGTATAGTTCTCTCAAAAACTGATTGTCGCCCGATAGTTGCCACTCCCGATACATGCGCATTATTGTGCCCATTTGTCCGTCTGCTGCGGCTGCTTTTATGGATTGCGCCTTCGTTTCTAAGGGCAAACCGACTCGAAAACACATAAAACCCGTATTATCCGTTGCAAGTCCGAACTCCGTTCTACGCATCGTTTGCGCGAGATGTCCAAACAGAAAACCTGTGGCTTGTTCGTAGTTCCAAACGTGCGTGCATGAGCCTTGACATGAACCAACATTGTCCATACACCCTTCCCAACCCATCATTGTACCATCTTTTATTCTGAAAACTGTTTGAGAACGCAGCGTACTGAGATTAAATAAGGCGGCTTCTTTTACAACTTCGGGCAAATCGCTTTTGACAAATGACTGAACAAATGCGAGGGTTTTTCTCTCTAATTCAGGCAGTTTTTCCACCGCTTTTTCTGCCACATCCCAAGCATTTTGGTATTGTGTTGTATAATAATTACCCACATTTTCAGACGACCAAGCAAAACGATTTGGGAAATGCCAAGTAATATAAAACGTCACCACACGGCTTTGATTGGCGGGAATTTCTACTTTCACTGCCAATGAAGCTTGTGGGTCATTGTCCACCAATTTGTCCTTATCTGTTAGTTCACCATCGGCACTGAAATCATCCCAAAAATCTAAAAGCGCATTTTCCCAATCATTCGACCTTGACGACCTGCGATAAGTCACCCCTGTTAGTTCGGGTGTCACCAAAGCCATCGTACCCCATTGTTCAGACGTGTTTTTGACACTATCCGAATACATATAAATCCCTTGTACTTTTGCCGATTTTCTGAAAACGTTCTGATTGTTTTTAGAGCCAATCGGTATCAAATCCCCTTTCCAATCCGTGCGATTTTTTGAGCCATCATTACCGATAAAATTGCGCATTAAGCCACAAACCGAAGCTGTTATGGGCTTATTGGTCTTATTTTTTACTTCATATTTCAAAACCGCTATGGGTATGCCACTCGCTTCGGCATCCGTTGGGATAAGCGGATTAAAAGCTTTTAATTTGACTTCAACAGGCATGGATGGGTCTGATAAATTGACTTGCCCGAATGGATAAGCCGCATCAAACGACGCATTTTTAAAACGCGGAACACCATGATTATCAATGGGACGACCTTCTTTGTCTTGATACTCCGCAGCATCTAAGGGTCCCATTAGCCCTTTTGTATGGGTTTTACCATTCGATTCTTTGATAAAAATAGAAAAAAACGGCACTCCGTTGCCTTTTGCACCTCCACTGAAACCTTTGGCAGGGCGATTCATTATTTCCCAATCCATCAGTTCTCCTTTGCCAGAAAGCGATACTGTTCCCGTACCAATACCCCCCAAAGGCAAAGCGATTCGATACAAATGATTCTGGTCATAATGTTTTAAAACAGAAAAATTTTGCGCTTGTGCTTGCACATAACAGCATATGCCTAAAATCAATATTGAAGCCTGTTTCATCCTATTTACATTTAAATTGTTTTAAAAAATGAACATAAAGTCTGATTTTACGCTCTTATACTGAGGGGTCACTCAACTGTATTATTCATTCAAACTTTGATGAATTTTACCCACCAAACCACCTGTCGGTTTGTCTTCCGTTAATTCCCAAAACATCATACCGCCGAGCTTTTTCTTTTTAATATACTTTGATTTCAGTTCGATTGAGCGTTCATCATCGAAAGTGGCAAAGAGTTTTTGGCTGCTGCTGTATTGATATGGTGCTTGCGCTTTTTTGTCAAAATAATATTTGAAACCATTGGCTTCAGTGAAATAGGTTTCAAAATTTTTGAAAGGAACACCGCGTTTGAAATGCCCTGTTTGATACAAACCGTTAGCCGTATCAGGCACATATTCCCAAACGCGGGCATAAAAAGCAGCACCAATAATGAGCTTTTTTGAAGGTACTTTGTGCTTCAACAACCATTTCACACAGTTACTGGTGGACTCTTTTTGTTTTTTATAACTGTGCAAAGGCGTATGGTGTCCTGTCACTTTGCTATAACCATTGGTCAAATCGTAGGTCATCAAGTTGACAAAATCCAATGATGGCATGATGGCTTTCCAATCAACCGACTTTTCGAGGAATTTTGTAAAACCCCCTGCAGCAAAAGTCAACAGATATTTATCGCCCATTTCCAACCGCAAGGCTTGAATCAATGCCGTAAAATTCTTTTTGTCTTCGGGCATGTATTTGTGTCCAGGATAACCTTCAATCGTCGGATATTCCCAATCGAGGTCGAGACCGTCCACATTGTATTTTTTGAAAAGTTCAACCGTGGTTTTTGCAAACATATTACGGTGTTGTTCGGAAGCAAAAAGGTCAGAACAATACGAACACGCGCCCCAACCGCCAATGGAAACCATGATTTTCAAGTTCGGATGCTTCACTTTCAAAGCGACCAATTGTTTGAGCGTTGAATCTTGTCTTGCATTGCCAACCATGAAAGTATCGTTCCTGATTTTGAGAAAACTGTATATAATATGTGTGAGTTTTTCAACAGGATATTTCTGTATCGTTTCTCCCCTGCCCGTGTAGTAAGCAATGACTTTGTAGTCTTTTCCCTGTTGTGCGTATGTTTTAATTGTACTAAATAACAAAAAGATTGTCAGAAAAAGCAGTGTATTAAATTTCATTCAGATTGCTCATTTAGTGAGTAAAACCCTCAAATACTGAGGGGGGTAGTTTCTCTAATATCGAATTAAAAATCGAGCAAACTTAATGAAAAAAATTAAAAACTATTTATAACTTTTGTAATTTTTTATAAAAGTTTTAGACGTATAAGTTAAAACTATCCCTCATAATATTTCATTCAACAAATGCGGACGTTCTTTCTCAATTTTCAATATCAACTCGCCAAAAAGGGTATTTGCCCAAGCAAACCATTTGCGTGTAAAGTTTTTAGCATCGTCTTTATCAAAGGATTCGTGCATGAAACCTGTATTAGCATGGGTGTTTTTCAAAAAACGGAGTTGTTGCAATATCTCTTTATCAACCGTTGAAGTCATGGCGCGCATGATGATGCCCAAATGCCAGATTTGATTCACCAAAGTATGCGGACTGCCCACACCTTCTGCGGCGTGTCCCTTGAAAAAGTAAGGATTGTATTCACTAACAATAAAGCGGCGGGTATTTTTATAAATCTTATCATTGATTTTGACCGCACCTAAATACGGCAAACTCATCAAATTTGGCACATTCGCATCGTCTTGCAATAGGCAGTTTCCGAAACCATCCACTTCCATCGCATAGATTTTTCCGAATTTTGGATGTCTGATGACTGCGTGTTTTTTTATAGCCGTTTCCACTTCATCAGCAAAGTCATAACACTCTTTTGCGAAAGCCGAATTTTTATAAACTTGTTCCGAAATTTCTCCCATTTGCCTAAAAGAAACGACTGCAAAAAGATTAGATGGAATCAAAAAAGGATAAATCGTCGCATCGTCAGACGGACGGAAAATGCTGTGAATCAATCCATTAGGTTTAGTCGGATTACCATAACCATTGCCAGGCACTGTATCCGTTGACCATGATGTTGTGCGCCCAAATTTGTATTTTCCTCTGCCTTTAAAACGCTGTTGTTCACGACACGTCGCAATGATGGATTGAGCCGCTTTGAGCCATTTTGCGTCAAAAATGCTTGTATCTTCGGCTATTTTCCAATAATGATACGCTAAACGAACCGTATAACACAATGAATCCACCTCCCATTTGCGCTCATGCAGTTCGGGTTTCATGTCGGTATGGTCAGTCAGCCACTCCGATTTTCCTTTACCATCATTAAAAGCATTGGCATAAGGGTCAATCAAAATGCACTCGGTTTGGCGATTTATGACTCCTGCAATGAGCTGTTTGAGTTTTTCATCCTCCTTTATCAACGGCAAATAAGGCGTGACTTGCGCTGTGCTGTCCCGCAACCACATTGCATGAATGTCGCCTGTGATGACAAACGTATCGGGTCGTCCATTTTTCTCCTTAAAAATGACCGTTGTATCTAATGTATTGGGAAAACAATTTTCAAACAACCACGCCAATTCGGGGTCTTTTATGCTTGTTTTCAAACGTTTTATCGTTGCTTCAATAGCTACACTGCTGAAATTCCGCTTTTCCAACGGCACTCTGACGGTTGGAAATTCTTTGGCAAATGCCTGTGTATTGATGAGCAAACCCACGCTCGCAAGGGTTGTATTTTGGATAAATTGTCTTCTATTAATGTGTGTCATTTTCTTTATTTATATTTTTCATTTTAATTCTATGGTCAAATTCATTCTTTCTTGATGACGCATAATCTGAACCATTAACTGTCCCGTCCATGCCACTTGTTCGTGCATTGCCAACAGTGCCTCGACATCTTTTATCGTTTCATTATTGGCTTTTAAAATGACATCGCCCTTCTGAATGCTCGATTTTGAGAGCAAACACTGAGGGGGTACTTCCTTTACAACAACACCATTTTCATCGGGCAAACCATAAGCCGACCTATCGCCCAAACCATTGACGGATTTAATTTTACCCCCTAACCAAGCTATTTCACTTAATATTTTTTCCTGTGCAGGGAGTATCAAAAGGGGAATATCGGGTTGTGCCGCTTGTTTTTTCAATGACGGTTTTTGCACACCAAATTGATTCATTGGGAAGTTTTCAAAACCAACTTCAAAGGCTTTGCTGCCTTTTTTTATCGTAAAATCACCTTGCATTGGATTCGCAAAAAGCAGTTCACCCGCTATGCTTGCCGGGTCTGTTCCGTATTTTCGAACTTCTTCTAAATAAGATTTATTAGCGAAAAAATTATAATCTATTTTTTTACCCCAACCGTCCAAACGTATTGGATAATAAGCTCTTGTAAAAATATTTCTTTGAATGACATCGCCACTATTTTTGAACCATACGTGAGGGTGTAATGAGTTATTAATAAAAATATTGTTTTCTGCTATCCTAAAAAAACCTTCCCGTAGTTTCAAGCCGCCTTTTAAAAAAACATTGTTGTAGATATGATAATTGGAGCTACCATCATCTAAATCAACGTCCCATCCGTGGTCGCACCGAAACCGATTATTGCGAATAACCGTGGTATATTGAGCATCTAAATTCGCCAAATCGGGGTTGTTTTCATTTTTAAAATTCCAATATCGGTCACGCCCCCATGAGTTAAATGCGCCGTGGTCACTTGTCTCTAAAACGGTTTCAAAAGCATCATTAAATTCTAAAATATGCCCACCAAAAGCTCCATCACCGATATTTATAGCCGCTCTTGGCACTTGATAAATGGTGTTATGGCTCACCGTGATATGCGCCGCTACTTGAATCTGAACGCCCGCAACTTGTTTTTCAATTTGCCCAATATGGTGTATCAAATTGTCCTGAACGAGGCATTGGCGCGGGTAAAGATTATTTTTAGCCCCTGGTGTATAGTCCATTTTATCCGCTTCAATATTTTTACCGTAACGATTGGGTACTGACCGAACAGCCGAAGTGTCACCCACCAAACAAATGGCACTCGCCCCAATATGGTGAAAATAAGACCTTTGCACAGTTGTTTTAAAATTATACCGACTGATAAAAACAGCATTGCCACCCAAATCCGTAAATGTGCAATCGGAGATAGTACAGTTATCCGTATTCTCCAAAACAATAGCTGCACCCCGATAAATACACCAATCACTCCTCAACAATTGCTCGGTTGTCTGCATAAAAGTGCGCTCGGTATTCGTAAAAAAGATGCCTGATATGCTCACATTACTGAGGGGGGTATCTCCATTCCCTTTCAATTCAATCAGGTGTTTGAGCGATGAAATTTCGATATCAGCTGTCGCCAGATTGAGTTTTGTAGGGGGATAATAGTAGAGTACTTTCTCTTTTTCATTAAAAAACCATTCGTTCTCGGTATCCAATTCTTCAAAAACATTTTCAACAAAACGGTACTTAGCGTGCATGGGCGAAGGGCGATTGTTCTGTTCGCCACCTTCCAAAATCACGTCATTGCCTCTTTTTCCCGTAATTCGATAATGAAAACCACCCCATTGCCCTTCGTGCATAGCATGAACATAACCATTTGTCGGGTTTTGCCACTTATCTACCCGCTCTGGCGCAATAGCATCAGGCGAAAAACCATTATAAACAATCGCTGAATCTTTAAAATTAGGATACCGCGCTAAAATCTGTTTTTGTCCATTTATAAAAAGTTGTTCAAAAGAAGGACTTTCCAAATGTGCTTTCCAAATATTTCCTCGTGCTTTTTCCCATTTTAATTTTACTTTTTTACCACCACTTATTCTTGCTTTACCTTCTTGAACACTCGAAATAGCCAACGATTTACCCGTAAAATACCGTGCTTCTATCAAAAGTGTCTTTTGTAAATAATAGGTTCCCGCTAATAGTTTTATGTTTATCCTTGCAGATGATGTGGCTTTCGCAAGTTCAATCGCCTTTTGTACACTGCTTAATGGTGATTTTAATGAACCATTCGACTTATCGTTCCCAGTGGGCGATACATAAATTACAGTCTGACTGAATACTTCGTGTTTAAGTATTAAAAAAATAAAAATGAACAGTATTTTCACTTTCATGAGTGTAGTCTATCGTTTTATTTTTACTAAAAATACACGTTTTGGCTAACAAATTGAATTTCTCCAGCCAGAAACGCATTAAAAATATAAGTTCTGGCTGGACTATTCATTATATCGAATCCGTTTATTGAATTTTTCTTCGCCATTGACAATAACTTTTAGATAAAATCGCCCTTTTGGATAGCGTTTTAAATCATAGGTCAAAATGCCTTCTTTTAATTGGGTGTAATGGTGTTCTTCAACGATTTTACTGAGGGGGTCAGTCACCAAGCGGACAATGACATCTTCGGGTTGATTGGAAAAATAATCGAGGGTCGTTTTGTCCTTGGTACGGGTCGGAAACAAGCCGATGGAATACTCATTTTTGATGGCGTTTGGCGTTTCGCCGACTACAAAATTGTACGCCCAAATAGAGCCGAAATCGGACTCCACAGCTTTCAACATTTGCCCTTTACCATTCAATAAACGCGCAACGCCACGCCCACCTCTGCTATTGAACCAAAATTCAAGACCATTTCGAGCCGTGTCAATCAAGGTAAATTCATAAGCATCGGGTTTCAAGCGAAAAGTGTCTCGATACTCCGTATTCGCTTGAAATGCGCCTAATTTTCTTTCAAAAATGGTCTGTCCTGCGCTGTTTTTCAAAGTGTAAGCATTGTGTTCAGGTTGATTATTCGTTAAAAAATAAAAAACCACAAGGCTGTCATGAACAGGTGGTGCCTCAAAATAGGTGGTCATATTATTATCAGATGGATAAGCGTCTTTTTGATTATTGGGCTGTAAAAGGGCGACTTGGAAGGTATTTTGACCGCTTTTAAAATCAATTTTACTCGGTAATTCAATCACTTTGGACTGATGCATAGACAATTGACCTGTCCAATGATAAGTCTGTTTTTCAAAGCCTATTGTACCGTATTCTATTGTTAGGTGCTGAATATCCGCACCACCTTCATTTTTGACGACAATTTGAGGACGCACACCTGTCGGATTAAAGCGTTTGTAAATCGCTTTGGAAGACGGCACAATGATGTCATTAATAGCCACATCGTAGGCGTTTTGCGGTTTTTCATACTGAATTAAATACGCTGTAATCGCTTCAACCGCACTTGGTTCGGGCGAAACATAGTCTTGCATATTCAAATCAATCGTATGTGTTGCACCTTTTTTGACAGCCAAATTGTACAAATCGGGCTGTATCAAATCGCCTGGACACCAATTTGCCCTATCAATCAACCACGTTCCCGCTTGCGGATAAAGTGGATTGTCGCCACATTTTTTCCACATAGATTTGGTTTCTAACAATTTGCCATCGTACCACAATTCTCTGTATTTATCGCAAAATTCAGCACAATTATCAGGCTTGTCCATGCCATGACCCGTTTGAACGACCCGCAAACGAGCAAATTGAGCTTTGGAATGGGCTTTAAAAGACACGGGTGCGAGTGATTTTTCAATCGGATTTTTCACGTCACCATATTTAAAATGGGCATCATAAATCTTTTGAATCGCAATCGGTTTAAAAGCAGGTGTACCTTTTATGATTTCAAAATCAACGGTAATTGCCCAACCTCTATCCGTATTCGGCTCATAACCAGTATGATTGTAGTCAATTTCAACACTATCACGCAATAACAAACTAAAATCGGTGACATCGAGTGACCATTCAAAATGCCAATCTTTGCCAAATGCACCACCATAAGGTGTCAACATACGCCCAATTTCGTAGTCTTGTGATACGCCATTAACACCGCCTTTTCTGCGAATACTAATCCTATCCGAGTAATCCCAATCCGCACAGCGCATTGTATCGGGGCAACCGAAATTGACGTGCATCACAATCTTTCGCACAGGTATATTTTCAGACGGAAAAACGCCCCAACGACGGTAAGACTTCTCCCCTACTGAGGGGTCGGTCACAACCATTTCTCTGTTGTGTGTGATGACGTGGATTGTCTCTTGTGCATTACTTTTTAGGAAAAAAGAGAGCAGTATGATGGTTGAAAATAGGCTGTATTTGTTCATAAAAAATGACAATTTTAGACGTGTCGGATATTCGAGGTATCCGACACGTTGGTCTGCACTAAATTAAGGGTTGAAAAAATCCAAAATACTGAGTATTCTGACCATACAGTTTTTTGAATTAATTTAACACATAGTATCATAGCACACATAGATTTAACTAATTGATTTTCAATCCTTTCTATGTGTCCTATATGGCTATGTGTTGAATAATAAAACAAAAAAACTTATTTGTTAGAATGCTGAGGGGTCTGTTTTTACATTTTCTAATCCAACAATACCTCATCTACAAAAAGCCAAGCTGCTCCCCCTTCGCCAGGATGTCCTTTCGGACAAACGCCTAAGTTTTTAGCCGTTAGGCGTATCGTTTTTATCTTTTGCGCCGCAAATTGCACCTTAAAATCTTGCAATTGAGTAGGTCCCGATATAGGTGGAATTGTATTTTGCACTGTCTTAATTTCCGTGAAATTTTGACCATCTTCGGATACTTCAAACTTGACCGATTGCGGAAAAAATATCCACGAGCCATAGTTCTGTAAAAAACCTATTGTGATGCTGCTGGCGGTCGTCGCTGCACCTAAATCAATCGTCGCCACCATGTCTTTGCCGACGAAGCCGTGCCATTGTTTGCCATGTTCTTTCGTACCTCTGAAACCATCGGTCAAGGTATTTGCACCATTAGCCTTATAACTTTTGTTAAAAGGCGTGGCATATTGCACGTTTTTGCCCGTCGCTTTATTGATTGTGAAAGATTGTTCGGCAGGTTTGGCACTCATTATTTGGTTGTTCAAAGCCAAAACCGCTTTTACAGTCATCGCTTTGTTCACTTCAAAAGGCGTTTCATATTTGTTGCTGCCGATTGTGGGCATCGAGCCGTCGGTGGTGTAGTAAAGCACCCCCTCAGTATTTTCGGTCTCCAAAGAGATGGATATTTTACCATTTTCAACCAATGGTTTTATATCCACTTTGTAATTTCCTTTCGAATAATGCAGCCCTTTTTGCTCAAAACCGACCAAATGTGGTTGCAAACGTTGATTGAAACCGAGCCAATCACGCTGCGTTTTGGGCGACCACAATACTTCCGACAAAGCAAGAAGGCGCGGCAAAATCATATATTCAGCCCCTTCACGTGTGCTTATCATTTCCGTCCAGAGATTGGCTTGTGCGCCCAACACATATTTCGCGTCTTCGGCAGTCATTTCGGCAGGAATGGGTTCATAGTGATAGACTTTTTTCAAGGTATTAAAACCGCCAAATGCCCGAGGTTCAGTTTCTGGGTCACCTTGATAATGGTCAAAATAACAAGGTGTTCCGGGCGACATGACGACATTGTGCTTCATTTTTGCCGCTTCGATACCACCCGCTTCGCCGCGCCAACTCATCACCGTGGCTTCGGGCGCTAAACCGCCTTCTAAAATTTCATCCCAACCAATCAACTTGCGTTTTTTTGAAGTCAAAAACTTTTCGATACGGCGGATGAAATAGCTTTGCAGTTCATTTTCATCTTTCAAACCCTCCGTTTTCATACGGGCTTGACATTTGGCGCATTTTTTCCAACTGTCTTTTTCGACTTCATCGCCGCCGATGTGGATGTACGTTGAAGGGAAAATCGCCATAACTTCCGTCAAAACGTTTTCTAAAAAAGTGCAAGCGGCATCATTGCCTGGGCAGTAATTGCCTTCTACTTTATTTGCATAAAAATCGCCAGTGGTACCAAAATGTATTGAGGGGTTGCACGACAACTCGGGATAAGCTGCCATAGCCGCTTGTGAGTGCCCGGGCATTTCAATTTCGGGTACAACCGTAATATTCCGCGCTTTGGCATACGCCACAATCTCTTTCACTTGTTCTTGCGTGTAAAAGCCACCATAAGTCGCTTTGTTTCTATCGGCATTGAATGCGACTTCCGACCAATTCCACAGTTTACCCCATTCATCTAAACGCCAAGCGGCTTGTTCGGTGAGTTTGGGATATTTTTTAATTTCTAAACGCCAAGCCGTACCATCGGTCAAATGCCAGTGAAAAGTATTCATTTTGTAACTTGACATTATATCAATCACTTCTTTGACCATATCAGGCGCAAAAAAATGACGGCTGACATCGAGCATAAAACCCCGCCATGCAAAACGTGGCGTGTCTTTTATTTCCAAACACGGTATCTGCGGCACTTGATTGGTGCGTGTAAAAGGCAGCGTTTGTATCAAGGTTTGCACGCCATAAAACAAGCCTTTTGACGTATTGGCTTTTATAACAATGCGGTTCGGAGTGACAGAAAGGGTGTAGCCCTCCTCTCCTATTTCGCTTATTTTTTCGATTTTAAACTCAATAGTTTTGCTTTTAACAGCCGTTTGCGAAAGCGCAAAACCCGTAATCTGTTTGACATAATTTGTAAAAAAACGGACAACATCAGCTGTCGCTTTATCCTGAATATTGGATTTGATAGATACGTTATTATCTATCAAAAAATGACCATTTTTCACCTCCATACTGAGGGGGTGCGGAATGATGTGCGGTATCTGCTGCGCATTTAATAAAAAAGGCAAGCATAAAAATTGTAGTAAAATAAGACTTTTCATATTTGAATTTAATTAGTTTTAATAAATACTGTTGAGGAACGAAATCCCGATTCTATCGGGAAGGCGTATAAAATCCCCCACTTTAGTCTCTTTTGCCAAACTGCAATGACAAATAGAGGTTTAAAAAATAAGGTCTATTGTCTTCAATAATCATAATGGGCATTTTTTTAGGAAAAACCTGTAATTGAACCCCGACCTCAACGGCATGAAGAAGCGCATCAAAAGCACCCCAATCGAGATGCACACCGACTTGTGCATAAGCACCGGGAACGACGGACATATCTTTTAAGCCTTCGAAAACCCCACCCTTCCCTCTAATATATTGACGGTTTAAAAAAAGAGGTGCCGTTATATCAGAGTACCGAACCAAGCTTGAATTCCCTTTTTTTTGAGGGTCGGACACATCTAAATAGTAGGGAATCAACAGCCCCGCAATGATTCCGCCCGAATAATTCATGGCTAACGACACGCCTTTGCGCTTTGCTTTTTCGGTATAATAATGCTTCATACCCCAACCACCGTGTAGGTCAAAGACATAGTTTTGTTTGCCATATCTATAATGCCGCGTGCCTGTACTAAAACCCGTAGCAACATATTCAGTAGGCGTTCTTTTTTCCTTAGGATGTGTCAAATTACCAATGCCGAAGCGGTAATACTGCGTTTTATAGTACGTTTTCAGCGTGCCTAAATAGACATCAACTGCCCAACCATGCGTTAATAGGCGCACATCTAAGACTTTTTCTTTGTTGTATAAAATGCCGTTCATGTCGCTGTTAAGACGTTGTTGGGCATTGGATTCAAAGGAAATAAAGCAAAAAGCCGTCAAAAACAGGGCATTTTTCATCATCGGTAAGAATTGAACGATTAAGGAATAAAAGTCATTTGCTGGACTTCGATGTCACACCCAAATATACTCTTTTTATTCGCCTTATTGACCGATTAGAAAATGATGAATGGTGAATGGTGAATTTGCAAAACTTTGATTTTTAAGTGCTTTGCAAATTCATCACTTGCCATTCATCATTTCCAAACTATTCTATTCGACCACCTTGTCGCTTATTTTTGCCCTCTCTTTTAGTTACATCGTCGCCTAAGTCTTCTCTGGCTTCTTCAGCAACTTTCAATAATTCTGCGAGTATTTCAGGATATTTTGCCTGTACATCGTAGGCTTCGCCACGGTCACGGCGGAGGTCGTACAAGCCTTGTGGGTGCGGGAAATTTTCGGGCGAAGGGCCTGGAAAACCATCGTCACCGGGCAATTGTCCGATGTATGAACGTCCATTATGTGGCAAAACCAATTTCCAGTTATCCCTTCTGACAGCTTGTAAATCGTTGCGACGGTAGTAATAATAGAAATATTTGCGGGGTTGATTGTCCATATCCCCCCTCAGTATCGGCAGCATATTCACGCCATCAATGCGGTTTTTAGGCAGTTTTACATCACAAATCGCTGCAATTGTTGGCAAAATATCAATCGTTGAAGTCAGTTGATTGCACACCAAACCCTGTGCCATCGTGCCTTTCCAACGCATAATACACGGCACACGCAAGCCGCCTTCAAACGATACGCCTTTGCCTTCGCGCAAGCCACCTGTTGAACCTGCATGATTGCCAAAATTCAACCAAGGCCCATTGTCACTGGTGAAAATGACGAGTGTATTATTGTCTAAACCATTGTCTTTCAATGATTTCAGAATTTCTCCGACTGACCAATCCATTTCCATCATCACATCGCCATACAAGCCTTGTTTGCTTTTACCTTTGAAAGCGGGTGAGGCATAAATCGGTACATGCGGCATGGAATGAGGCACATACAAGAAAAACGGTTTGTTTTTATTTTTTTTGATAAAATTGACGGCTCGTTCTGTGTATCGTTTGGTTAGAAGCCCTTGGTCTTCAAGCGTTTTTACTTCGTCTGCTTTCTCGTTGCCTTCTATCAATGGCAGGGTTGGAAAGCGGTATTTATTTTGCTCGGATGTAGCGGGTTTACCATCGTAATTGACGGGCCACATATCATTGGAGTATGGAATCCCAAAATACTCATCGAAGCCGTGTTGTAGCGGTAGGAATTGTTTATTGTCACCCAAATGCCATTTACCAAAAATAGCGGTGGCGTAGTTTTTTTGCTTCAACATTTCAGCAATTGTCATTTCCTCTGAACTGATGCCCACTTTCGCCCCCGGGAACAATGCGCCCGAAAATCCAATGCGATTCGGATAGCACCCCGTCAGTAAAGCCGAGCGCGAAGCCGAACAAACAGCTTGTGCCGATAGAAAATTGGTAAAACGAATGCCTTCGGTTGCCATTTTGTCGAGGTTGGGCGTGCGGTAGTCCAATGCGCCGTTGACGCTCAAATCGCCATAACCCAAGTCGTCCATGAAAATAATGACGACATTGGTTGGTTTTTCCTTGCTTTTTGGCAAAAAAGCCGTAAAAAGGGCTAAAATACTGAGGGGGATGATGATTGAGAGAATGTGTCGTTTTTTCATTTTTTACTGTTTTTTAAATTACTCAAAATAAGCACCTGCGGAAAGGACTCTACGCCTTTAAATACCAATTTTGTCATTTCTCCAACGGTTTGAAAATAAGAACCTAAAACGATGTCCTCGTCACCATCTTTATCAAAATCGCCTACTTCCATCGTGAGCCATTTTCCAGAAATGGCTTCGGGTGTTGAAAAGGCTTTAAATTGAAAATTGCCTTGATTTTCCAAATAAATAAAGCCTTGTTCGGGCAAATCCAAATCGTTGTAGAACGAAATAGCAGCAATATCCAAATCTCCATCCTTGTCAAAATCCCTTGCGACGGCTTTGCTTGTGCCGTACATGGGATAAAAAAAGGCTTCTTTGAAGTTATCACGACCATCGTTGAGATAGATGTGAACGCCATGATAGGGCTTCAAAATGGCTGAATAATCCCAATTGTCGCCATTTGTCAAGAGAATATCTGGAAAACCGTCTTTATTGAAGTCCACACATTCAAAATAACTGGCACCGAAAATGGGGGAAAATTGCAACACTTTTTTTTCTTTAAATTTTCCTTTGCCTTGATTGTAAAAAATAGAAACGCCTTCCCATGCTTGCCCCGACAGCGCGATGATGTCTGGTTTTTTATCGTTGTTGAAATCCATGATTTCTACTTTTCTCGTTCCTGGCAAACCTCTCAAAATATGTTCTTTTGACCCGTCGCCGCTTTCAAACCAAGACAATTTGCCTGTATTATGCCCAAATTGGGAAACAACTATGTCTTCTTTTCCATCTTTATTGAGGTCGCTTGTTGCAAACTGAACGGGTCTTTGTAAGCTGTCAAGAACTGTTTTGGAATTTGCATCCAACGACATAAGCCGTCCTAATTTTTGATCGGAAGGGTTTAGTTTTCCGATGGTTAAGAGCCGTGGGCTTTGATTTTTGGGAAAATCTATGTCAACGGGCGCACTTTCAGTTTTGAATACATTTTTCAATTGCAAGGTGCTGTCCACCACAAATAAGTCGTTTTGAGCATCCCCGATGTATAAAAGCGACGCTGTTTTGTCGTATTTTAATAAGGTTGTACGAGGTAGTTTTTTTTGGGTGAAGGTCAAATATTGCGCTTTAAATTGAGACAGTTGATTGCTTAATTGAATATCGGTTTTTGGGAGTGGTAATACTGAGGGGGCCTCTTTTTCATAGTATTTTATGATTTCAAGCCATTCCTCCCTTGAAATAAGTGGTGTTTCGGGATAAACCGCCGCTTCTTTCATTAGGACAACATCATCAGCGTCTAAGTCTGCATAAGGATTTTGCTTGGCTTCTCTGATGCCGAGCCGCAAACCCATATTGGGCAAAACGCTGCTTGTCCAAGTCTTTTTATCCAATAAATCAGGTTCGGGGAAAAGGTGACAGTTTTGGCAATATTTCAAGGCAAGTTGTTTGCCTAACACGGTGGTATCTGAATGAAACGTTTCTATTGTAGGTTTAGGAAAAATATTCCTACCCTCCTCCCCTATCTTTAAGCCGCTTGAAAGCGCCAAAATACTGAGGGGTATGATTGCCGTTATAAAATGTCCTTTTTTTATCATTGTGTAAAGCTAAACTTTTACTTTTCACAAAGTTTTAAAAATTTGGCATAGGCTGAAACAGCCTATGCCAAAAAAATAATTGGTTTGATAACTCTTTAAAATATGATACTTACTAAGAAATGATGAATGATGAATATTTACTTGATATCCCAGAAAATCTTGGTTGTCAAATTATCTTTAGATTTGACAGTACCGTAATTTGTTCCATTATACGTTAATTCACTTGTTGGATAAAGCCACCGGACGGGCGGTTGTTTTTGCGCATTGGCATCATCTGTCCAGAAACTAACTTTTGGCAAATCAAGGCGTCTTTGTTCTGCCCAACCGTCATAAGCCTGAACGACACTGAAATGAATCCATTTTTGCGTCGCTATCAGGTTGAGTTTGTCGGCATTTGTCCATGCAACATCTGCGCTGTTGGTATAAGCTAAAATTTCTGCGTCAGTTGTTGGTGTTAGAGCGCCCGCTGTATTGTCATTACTAACAGTTCTTAACTTGTAGTAATACTCAACGGATTGCTTGATACCTCTTTCATAAGCGGTTTTAGCCGATGCATCATTGCTTGCTTTCAGGTAATATTCCGCTGCTAAAAAGCTAACTTCCGCAGCATTAATCAATTGACCTGGGAAAAACTGGTTGCGGCTGAGTGTTGAACGATTGTAGATAGACAAAGTACCCCCTGCAATCAAAGTTGTTTGCGTTGCTGCATCAATCATCGGGTCAAGACCTCTGTAAACTTTCAATGTATCTTTAAGACCTGGCTCAAACATAGCTCTGAGGCGCGGGTCAGCACCTTTTTTCATGTGGTCAATCATCGCTTTACCTGCAATATTGCCGTCCCAATCTTCTAAACCAGTCCTAAAGTTCTTGGCGTGAATATCCGTATTGATGTCATAAACATTGATTTGGATGTTCTCTGAATTTTGAGAAACAACAGGATATTTAGTCGCATCGCCTAAAATACTGGCGATTTCAGAAGCCGCACGGCTTTGGAAAGCTGTTGCGCCAGAAACCCTTGTCAACATTCTCAATCTCAATGAGTTACAGTATCTTTTCCAAAGTGCAAGGTCACCTTTGTTTATAAAGTCCTGTGTTTTGAAACCTGCTTGTATCCCTGATTTTATAGTTATTAAATTCAATTCGTCAGAAAAAGCCTTTAAATCATCGAGCATTTTGGTATAAATGGCATCCGCTGCATCGTATTTAGGATAAGACGTATTGTAGTCACCACCATTTATACTCAATTTACCTGCTTCTGACCATGGAATATCGCCGTGTAAATCCACTACTCTCTGTGTGTGGTCATAGAAATACATGGTAGCGGCAATCATATAAATACGTCTATCGGCTTGGTCATCGGCACTTAATTTCGAATTAATTTTTTCTAATTCGCGGAATTGCGCTAAAAAACCGTAGTAATTGTTCCAGCGATCGCTGACAGCTGATGCTCCCGGAATGTATTGGTTCGATGAATTGACCCAACCCACCGCTTGATTGTAGCGATTGAGCGTGATTCTTAGAACAACAAAATAGTTCCAATAATCGGGTAAGACATACCACTTATTTGAATTGAGAAAGCCCGTAAACTGCTTTTCTACTGTTGTTGCTGCAATTTTGGATGGATTAGTATAACTATCCGCAAAATCTGCCTTTTGACACGCTGCAAAAGCTAAGGCAAGGGCAACTGAAAACATTAATATTCTGGTTTTCATATCTTTATTATTTAATAAAATTAATAATTTAATTAAGCTATTAGAAACTTGCTCTTACCATTACACCCATTGTGCGTGTTGAAGGGTTTGTACCCGCGTTGTTAACCGTTTGCGACCATCTTGAACCTGCTGTTAATTGTTCCGCATCCATATCCTTAATGGTTCTGTAGAAATAGAACAAATTACGTCCATAAACAGAGACATTGAGTTTTTTTGCACCCACCTTTTTAGCCACTTTTGGCGATAGATTGTAGCCTAAAGTCAATTCACGCAACTTGATATAAGAGTTTTTCACAACATACAATTCATAACGCGATGAGCTGTATTGAGGACCACCCCAGTTATAGACATTCCAATAATAGTAGGCTTGTGATATGATATTGCTGTTTTTCTCACCTGTACTTGTGACACCGTCTAATAGCATACCATCATTATAAACTTTTTCCCCTGCAGGTCCCGCAGTACCTGTTGCTGGAATACCTTTACCACTTTTGTCAACATAGTAGCTCAAACCACCGCTTGCTGCATCCATGAATTTTGTACTTTCTTCAAGCAAACCGCGGCTAATCATCCAGTTGATACCTGTTGGCATCACATAACCACCGAAACGGAAGTCTGTCATTACGTCCAATGTAATGCCTTTGAAATTAAATGAATTGATGATACCACCAACGGCTTTAGGCATTGCATTACCTGCAACAATCAATTTATCATCTAATTTGTACAAGCCATTAGGGTCTACAATTTGCTGCCCGTTGCTGTGTCTGGCAACTGGATGCACATAAATATCACCCATCGGTTGACCAACAACTGACTTTAACTGAGCGGCATTGCCGTCATAATCAGCGTGCAACAATTCCGTTGCACCATTGGCAAGTTGTTCAACTGTGTTTTTATTTTGTGAGAAGTTCACACCCAATTCCCACTCGAAGCTGGATGTTTTAATCGGTGAACCCGTCAAAGATAATTCATAACCTTTGTTTCTTAAAGTACCAATATTGGTCAATACAGAACCTGCACCAACGCTTGAAGGCAATGTTAAAGGCAGAATTTGATCTCTGATTTGTGCATTGTAATAAGAAGCTTCAAACCTGAGTCGGTTTTTAAAGAATCTGGTTTCTAAACCAATTTCATATTCATTTTTTTGCTCTGGACGAATCAAATCATTGCCAAAAGAAGATGGAATATTGGTGAACAAGACGGGCTGTCCGCCAACTTGTTGAATACCCAAAGTGCTTTGGTTGTAAGCGATGTTTGCACTATAAATATCTGGATAATTACCCACTATACCCCATGACCCGCGAATCTTACCATAGCTGATAAAACTTGGCATTTGGAACGCATCAGAGAAGACAAAGCTCGTATTTACTGAGGGGTAAACGAAGCTGTTATTGTTCGGATTCATCGTTGAAGTTCTGTCCTTACGCACGGTACCTTCTACATAGAAAAAGTCTTTGTAACCCACATTCAGCGTGCCAAGAACGGCATCTTTTACTAAAGAAGAACGACCCGATCCACTATTAGGTGTATTGATAGATGCCGCAATATCAAACAAGTTTTCCGTGCTTAAACCACCATTTGTACTTCTACTGATAGAAGTAAATAATTCCTTACTAGCGGTATAACCACCCATAACACTCAATTCAACATCTGGTGTTATTTTCTTGGTATAAGTCAACAAGGCATCACCATAAACAATTGAAAACTGGTTTGAGCCAAGAGAGAAACTGCCTGAATTGCCAAAAGCCAAAGGTCTTTCAGTTGAGTTTCTGCTTTCAGTTCTTTCAGAAGTGAAATCGGTAGAAATCCTTCCTCTGAATTTCAAATCTGGCAGAATCTGATAACTGTTTGTCATACTACCAATAACACGATTGCTGTACTCATCAAGATTTTGCTCATGAACGCGCCAAACATAGTCGCCGATATCGCCTTTAAATCCGTTGTAAATGATGTTCTCTGCAGGTGTCAAACTTTGACCCGCTGTTCCCGTTACAAAACGATAACCTTTACTGGTTTTGTACTTGTTTTGATACCAAGCACCGTTGTCAAAACGACCAATCATACCCGTAAAGTTGTTGATCATCCTGTCGTTAGAGTAAGGGCGGTTGTGGGTATATTGATTGATGTAGTTGATCATCAAATCCGTTGTCCATTTATTCCCCAATCTAAATGAGCTATTCAAATTGGCAATATTCTTAGTATTATTAGAACCAATACTGATTCCTTGGTTGTCTTGACGCGTTAGTGAAAAGCGAACGTTTGAATTATCTGAGCCTTGCGAAATCGCCAAATTGACATTTGAGTTTTGTCCTTGTTGGTACAAAGCAGCGTAATTGTCTGGCTGCGCTTCGTAAGGTCTGATAATACCGTCCCAACCCATTACAGGCTTACCGTCGAATTTAGGACCATAGTTGATAGAATAGCCCAAGATACCTCTTGTATCTTTAACACCTGTTCCTTTTGTATCATAATATACAAAGCCCTCGGCATCTTGACCACCATTGCTGACGTTAAGGGGCGCTCCTGCACCTCTAATGTTTTGATAACGCGGCAAATAAGCGATATTATCCGTACCATAGTTGGCACTAAAGTCAATACCGAGACCTTTCTTTCCTTTGCCACTTTTAGTTGTAATCAATACCACGCCATTGACGGCTTCTGAACCATACAAAGCCGCCGCAGATGCGCCTTTCAAAATAGAGATATTGTCAACATCCTCTGGATTGATGTCCAACAAACCATTACCTCTCAAGCGTTGGTCGCCCCAATAGTTACTGTTATTAACCTCACCATCGCGAATAGGCACACCGTCCAAAACGATTAGCGGTTGGCTTCTACCAGTGATAGAGTTCACACCCCGAATCGTGATGTTAACGGCACTTGTTGCACCGCCTGGGGTTGCTGCAATACGTACACCCGGTGCTTTGCCATATAAAGCCGCCGCAAAATTGGTGGGTGCAGCCTTCGTCAGCTCTTCAGCTTGAATCGTCGTGCTGGCATAACCCAATGACCTTTGTTGTTTACTTTGACCCAAAGCCGTCACAACCACCTCAGAAAGGTTTTTGGTATCGTCTTGTAAGGTGATACTCATGTTGCTTTGATCAGCCTTTAACTCCATTGTCGCTTTACCGACAAAACTGATGACCAGCGTTGCGCCCGGTTTGACCTTAATAGAAAAGGTGCCGTCATCATTAGTTAGCACACCATTTTGCGTGCCTTTTTCCATAACCGTAGCAGCTATGATTGGGTCGCCATTCGCTTCTTTTACAGTACCTGTCACTGTAGAAGTGGTTTGGGCGTTGGCGTTCAGTTGCAAAAACAAGAACGCTCCCGAAAGTAAGATGGAGAAGAGTTTTTTCATTCTAGAGAAATTTTTGATAAGTAAAATTTGGTTTAAAATATTAAAAACAATTTTAAAACATTAATGCGTTGGGATGTGATAAATCGAAAAATGGTAGGGGGCTTCATTTACTTCAGCAATTATTCAAAAGTAACTAATTCAGTTTTTCTTTCTTTTATGTGTTCAAAATTTTCCATAACCAAAGTCGCCGCGCCAATCAGCTCTGCTTTAAATCCTAAATCAGACACTTCAATTGTGGCATTATGAGCGAGTTTTGGAATACAATATTCATTCAGTGCTTGTTGTATCGGTGCTTGCCATATTTTACCCGCAATAGAACCCCGACCACTCAGTACGATTAATTTTGGATTCAGTAAGTGTATCAAAATCGCCACGCCACGCCCTATTTTGTAACCTATTTCTGACAACAATTCGACGGCAAATTGATCGCCTTCAAGAGCAGATTTTACAATCAGATTATTGGCTTCCTCGGGATTGTCTTGTAGAATATTTATCAAAGAAGAAACACGCCCTTCTTTCACGCCTTCAAGGGCTTTTTCGACCAAAACCAACAAAGATGTTTCCGTTTCAAGGCAACCTTTTTTGCCACAACCACACAATTTATTATTGGTAAATACGGGTATATGACTGAATTCTCCTGCAAAACCATTGTCGCCCCTATAAAGCTCTCCATCAAGTATAAGTCCCAGCCCAACACCCCAACCCATATTGATAACCATGACATTTTTCTCGTTGGCTGCTGCGCCAAAACGCAACTCTGCTAAAGCAATCAAACTGGAATCATTGTCAATAAAAACAGGCAAACCGACGTTTTTTGAAATATACTTGGTGATACTCCCCTCAGAACTTTCTAAAAACGAGTAATTAACCCCTTTTTTGACATCTATAAAGCCAGGCATCGCTATACCAATACCTGCAATCTTTTTTATATCTACAGCTGTTTTTTCAAGAAAAGCAGCGATGGCATCAGTTAGTATAAATAGCGATTGTGGGTTTTTAGCTAATGGTAAATCTATTTTTTCAACTTCTCCTATAGTGTTATTTTGCATATCCATGACCGCAATTCTGGTAATAAGCTGATCCATAGAGACGGCAACATTATATTGTGTATCTGGCTTAATCGAATACATCAAAGGTCGCCGCCCCCCTGTGGAAGGAGCCAAACCTGTTTCAATCACTTTACCTTCCTCAATTAGCTCACCTATTAGTTTTGTGATAAGCGGCAAACTTTTATCCATTCTGTCACATAGGTCAGCGCAAGACAAAGAATGAGAAAAGTAGAACTGCTTTAATATCCTGCGTTTGTATAAATTTTTCTTATCAGTCATGTTTTTTAAGAGTAGTTAATTTACAAAAATCAGGTTGAACAAAAATTCAATACGATTTATAATAAGCCCTATTATTACGTTATGTCCTTTCTATGTTTTAATCAAAAAAGGCCTTTTATACTGAGGGGTCCCTTTCCTTCTTTTTTATCATTTTTGTTCAACCTAATACAAAAATTTAAATAAACTAAACAACAAGAATGAGCAAATGTAAAATACTTTTTTATTTTTTTATAAAAGTATTCAAACTTTTTTTATTTTTTTTCTAATCGGTCATTTTATATTGAAAAACATCTTGACTAAAAAGACCTAAAACCCCCTAAAAGACTATTTACAAAAAATCTTCTCGCCTTAGCCTTGTCAAAATGGGTCTGTCACTATGCGATTCTCTGCCCTTTCATTCATTTTTCACATAATAGTAGTAGCCCTTTCCCTCAGTATTGAGCAAGAGTACACGTATTGGATACTTAATATACACCCGAGTGTTGATTAATTATATGCAGTAGGGCTACCGCAAGGGTAGCCCTTACTTTAAAAAAGCTCTAAAAATCTGAAACGAACAATGAAGGTTTTCAAATAATAATATTACCAAGTAATACCAGTAACACAATAAATATAGTTCACAACAGTAACACCCACAATAAGAATAATAGAAATAACAATTGACATAAAAGTAATAAAGATAATACTCAACACCTGAGTAATATGGGAAGCGAATAAATTTTAAGACATATACCCTTACACAGGATTAAGGCTCAAATAAAACAACTTTATTTGCACAAGCGACAATGGAGAGCATTTCGCTTAAACGATGCTTAAAATCAATAAAAAGCACGCTTTCAGACAACTAAGTCCGTAATCTGACTCGTTATTAACTGCACAATCCCTAAAGTTTTGTACTTAAACCCTTGAAGCAAGTTGCTCCATAACGATTTTGCTCAAAAGCTAAAAAGGAAGTACTGTCGAATTTTTTTAAATAAAAATACTTGGTTATGCGGTAACACAGCATTACCTTTATGCGTCAGTAATACTACTCACACGATTAATACAACTCATAAACTATTTTAGACTTGAAAACTATATGCATTGTCAACCACAAGGGTGGGGTAGGAAAGACAACTTCTGTTGTCAGCATTGGAGCAGGGCTCGCATTGGCTGGTGCCAAAGTGTTACTCATAGACATTGATGCCCAATGTAATTTGAGTGAATCTTTTGGGCTTGTCCGTCAAACACCCAATATTTATACATCCATCACACAACGGACGGCTTTGCCGATCTATTCGGTCAAACCCAATCTCGATGTCGTGCCGTCCTCTCTTGACTTAGTAAAAGCGGAAATTGAGATATCCGCGATGATGTCACGCGAATCCATTTTGCGAAAGCTCATCGAACCACTCAAATCAAAATATGATTTCATCCTCATTGACTCCCCTCCGTCTCTTGGGCTTTTAACGGTCAATGCGCTGACCGCTGCGGATGAAGTGATTATTCCTTTAGAAGCTGAATTTTTGGCATATCGCGGACTGGATAGTATCGTTTTTGCCATTGACTTGACGAAAGAAAATACCAATCCGACATTAAAAATCGGTGGGGTCTTTTTAACAAAGTACAACAAGTCAAGGTTGCTCACAAAAAGCATTCGGGAGGAAGTCAGTAAATATTTCGGCGATGTGCTTTTCAATACCGTCATTCGCGTCAATGTCGCGCTGGCTGAAGCACCCTCTAATGGAAAAGATATTTTTGAATACGCCCCAGAAAGTAATGGCGCAGCAGACTATGCCGAATTAGTAAAAGAAATTTTGAAACGCTCTTAATTTTAACATCATGGCTAAGAAATTTGATAATATAAGCAATAATAATGTCCGAATAGGCGGAACGGGCCTTACAGGACTTTTCACTTCCAACGCACCTGCCAAAGAAGAGGCCCCCTCAGTAAGAAGTGCCGTACCAACGACAACACGACAAACTTTTGTTATCCTTTCCGAAGATTTACAATTCATCAAAGACATTGTTCGTAAGCGTCGGATGGAAGGAGAAATTGAATTTACCCAAAAAGAAGCCTTGCACCATATTATTGAGTTTTATAGAGAAGCACATTCGTAAGTTTTTGGGGTATCCCTTTTCATATACCCGATAAAGGGGGAGTGCCCGCAAAGTAGGGGGATTAAACAAAACAAAAATTATCCTATATGCAAATCTAATAGAAACAACATCACTGTTATTGTTTGTTATTTAAAATATTTAACAATATTTGTTATTGGAGATGCTGTAATTAATTGTATATCAATGTTTTATACGCATAAGCATTAGAAAAGGTACATGGTACTATTAGGATATGTACACGCTTTGATTAGGATATGTACATGTTAATATTAGAAAAGGTACACCCTTTGATTAGGATATGTACATTCCTCGATTAGAAAATGTACATATTTGAGTATAGAGTCTATCCCATTTGTCTGTATATATAGTGCTTAACCTTCGAATTCTTTAAAAAATAGGGTTTTTGAGTGTTTTTTTGAAAATTAGAATTACTTTCAAATCCCATGTAATAAATTTAACTATTAGAAAATGTACACACTGATGAAGCAGTTTCGTCGATTTAGTCAACATTTTAGAGAAAAAGGAACGATTTTTCCTGAAAGATTAAAATGAAATTTATTTTCTAATAGATGAATATAAAGATTAGCTTTGCTGTCTATTTTTAATCTTAAAATACAATGATTAGAAAATGTCCACCAAAAAGAAACGAGGCGGTAATGCATTAAGGCATTCTGAAAATACGTTTGTGCACTCAAACAGATTGGTAGAAGCCCACTACAAGGACTCTCTGTCACATTGGGAAATGTATATTTTCTCGAAAATGTGCACGATGATAGATCCTGAAGATACCGATTTCAAACATTATAAAATATATATCAAAGAAATTTTAGATGATTTGAACGTCAGAAAAGGCGGGCATAGTTACAAGTATGTTGTTGAAGCTGCACAAAGGCTTTTGGATAGGCGAATTACGATTTATTACGCCAATGAAGAGGGGAAAAAGATAGCTGTTGATACGCACCTCGTGTCGAGTGTCCATCGCTTGGATGAACCAGATGAGAATGATGCTTTATATATTTCTTTAACATTTCCCCCAGAATTGAAGCCGTCGCTGCTACAATTGAAGGACAATTTTACGATTCTCGATTTAGATATTTTTAAGTTGTTAAAAACGCCCACAAGCGTTCGATTGTATCAATTATTGACGTCGCACTTGTGGAAAGCTGAAAAAAAAGTGCAGTATGATTTGGAAGAATTAAAGAAAAAATTGGGTGTTGCGGACAAATACGGACAATATGGCCCTTTCAAAACATATATTTTGAACGAAGCACAAACCAAACTTGCAGAGAATACAAACATCAGTTTTACCTATTCTGAAGTTAAAACAGGTAAAAAAATTACATCCATTATATTTTATTTACAAGAAAAAAATACGAAAAGAGAACGAGATACAAAGCAATTGATGCCACCCACAACATCACCAACCACTATAAGTCCCGATGCAACGGATGCTCAAGAAAAGCTCATGACCGAATTGTTTCCAATCGTGGTCAGTCAATTTGGCGTCGGTTTGAAAGTATTTTCCAATTTAGTCGCATCACATACTGAGGGGGATATTCGTGAAGCTGTGAAAGTGACGGAGAAAGCTCGAAAGACAGGTAAAATCGAAAATTTGGCTGGTTTTTTTGTCAAAGCTGTTCAAGAGCATTATAAAGATGCGCCACAAAAAGAGGCGCAAAGCCAAAAACAAGCGATTGCTAAACAACGAACGCAAGAGCTGGAGCAGAAAGAACTTGAAAAACAACAAAGCACAAACGAGAAAAGAAAAGAAGCTTTTTTGAAAGAAGAAAAACGCATCTTGGCATTGATTGCTGCGGATAGGGTATTGGAACAAGAAGCCATAGAACACGTCCAAAGAGCTGGATTGTCAACCATTTACGATGCACATAAAACGGTGAGCGAAAATTTACAAAATCCAAGTATCAAGGCGGCTTTCTATTTAGCGGTCAAAATATTGCGACCAGAGGCGTTTTGAGCCTTAAAAAGTCTTATAAATTCCAACAAAATACCCCCCTCAGTATCAAGGCATCAAAATCCGCGCAAAAACGGGAAAATGGTCAGACGAAAACAAGCCGCCCCATGTTTGGCTTAAAGTGGCATGTTGCAAAACCGTTATTTTTTTATTGGTGAAAATATAGTCAATCGGTTGGTCTGAATTCTCTTTTGTTGTAAAACCATTGCCGGTACCAATTGGTCCGTAGTGTCCTGTTTTAGATAGACCTTTTGTATCTATTAATTTCATTGGATTAGTTGGTTCGACAATCACTTTTATCGGCTCATCATCGGGGTGTGCATTAAAATCACCTGTGATAATTGCTTGAGAAGTGCCTGCAATTTTATTCACTTTTTCCAAAAGCAATTTTGCACTTTCGCGTCTTGCCACTTTTCCAATATGGTCAAAATGCGTATTGAAGACAAAAAACGTCTTTTTAGTCCGTTTATCTTGCATTTTTGCCCACGTCACAATGCGTGTAATGGCAGCATCCCAACTTTTGCTACCCGCTACTGAGGGGGTCTCTGAAAGCCAAAAAGTTTGAGATGCCAAGACTTTTAAGCGCGTCGTGTCATAAAAGATAGCGGAATATTCACCTTTGGTTTTACCATCGTCTCTACCAACACCTACATATTTATATCGTGGCAAGCGTTGTGTCAAGTCTAAAATTTGCTCATGCAAAGCCTCTTGGACGCCCAGAATATGGGTTTCGTGAAACAGAATTTGCGAAGCCGCATTGTCTTTTCGATAAATCCAAGCGTTGGCACTATCGCGCAAAGTGCTGTAACGGATATTAAACGTCATCACATTCAAGTGATTTTGAGCATCAATTTCGCTCAAAGCGAATAGAAATAGGCAGATAAATAGTCGTTTTTTCATAAAAATAGGTTTTTAAAAATCATTCATTCACCAAAAAATGCACAATCCGACAGGCATTACCTTTGCTTTTAGGATTCTTTTCTGCACTTATTTTCAACTGCAAGGTATGATTTCCTTGCGTTAATTCAGAACTCAATATCAAATACCAAGGCAAATGCAGCTGCCCACTCCATTGCGTATAAAGGTCTAAATTTTTAAAAGGCGCACCATCAATCGCGTAAGAAATTATACCTGCATCTGCTCCAGAAATTATCGAAATACCAACAGCTGTTCCCTTAAAATTGAGTGTTAAAGTGCTTTCTGGCGTTGTGGAAACCAGCATCGGCACATGTACAAAACCCTCGCGTGTTGGTAAGCCATCCGTAGGTGTCCAATCTTTATCAAGTGTCCATGAGGCATCGTGTTGAGCATTTTCTATGCTGTAATATTTGCCCTGATTGAAACTGCCTTTATTCAACGGTTGTGATGATAATGGCTTGTTTATCAATAAATTAGGCGTACTGAAACTATGATTCAACAGTTTTTTAATGGCTGAAAAGTACAATTCCTGCCCAAATACTGAGGGGTGTAAATCTTTGAAATCATACGTCCAACTGAACTCTTTATTTTGTATTTTATCTCTAACTTCCTTTGCCAAATTGATAGAAGGCAACTGATAATGTGCAGCAACCAATTCATGGTTTTTAATTTCAATCGGTTCTGCGCCACTGTCATAATCTTTCATTTTTAAAGGGTCAGCGAAGGACATCAAAACAATATCCATGTTCGGATTTGCCGCTTTTGCGTGTTGAACAATGCCTTCCAATGAGCGCACTTGCATCAAGCTGTCGGGCATATTACCCCTGTCATTCACTGCCGCTTCTACAAAAAGAAGGTCAATTTTGCCCGAATCCAACAAATCCCGTTGCATCCGAAACGCGTGTGGCAAGCTGCCCAACGACGGAATCCCCGCAGCTATGAAACGAAATTCTGTTTCTGGAAAAGCCTCTTTTAAGTACGCACCCGTTTTGGTTCGCCAACCTTTATTGTAGGTAATCGAACCACCGAGAAAGGCAACCGTTGCTTTTTTGTTTTCAGCAATGGCTTTATAAGCGTTTTTTAAACCATTTCTGACGTTAAAATAGGCTTCATTCGGCAACGGTTTTTTAACTGGAAAGCTGTTTTTGACAATAAAATCAGCCCATTCTTCTGCTTTATTGATAGGAAAATGATGTCCTTCTAAGGTTTGAGGCCCATCTGTAACGGGGTAAACCGTCGCCGGCCCGCCCAAGGCCATATATCGTTGCACCAGAGGATAGGTGTTTTCATCATTCGGAACAACCTTATCACTGTTAGAAACAACGTGCAAAATCGGCACTTTGAACGAAGCCAAACCGTCCAAATTGTCAATCGGATTGTCTTTAAAATTCAAAGCTTCGGCTTCTGTCATGTTAAAATTTTTCAAGTATTGCGCCCAATTGTCTTTATTGCCAGCACCTTTTCCTTTGCCACCGGGCCAGCTTTTAGCATCACAAACAGGGGCTTCGTTGTAAATACATGCCACTTTATCGGGGTTTCTTTTTGCCCAACCATAGACGTATAAACCGCCCCGACTCACGCCTGCCAAAGCCACTTTTGGGGCAAAATGCAGCGAATCTACTAAGAAATCGTAGGTTTTATCCCAAATCTGCATGGCATTAGGGCTGCCATATTGGTTGTCAACATTAACAAAAACAACATGAAAACCTTTGGTCAATAATAAGCTATCCATATCGGTATGCCAATCGGGAAAAGACGCGCGCCAAACCCACGGATTCCCTTCTAAAGCTTTTTCAGGTTTGACATAATAGGCTGTATGATTGCCGATTTTAAAATAGGTGCGGTCAAACCCTTTCCATTTATCGTTGGTTTGTATTGCGAATAAATCGGCATAATTGATTGATTCATAAACGATTGTCGTGTAATTGTCTTTTTCATACAAAACACCAATTTTGTTGTCCTGTTGAATGACCAAATCAGAATATGCGGCACTGCCTTTGCAAATCACTTTTCC
>JANLQI010000309.1:0-13500 GCA_031367705.1 Saprospiraceae bacterium
CAGTATTCTCCGTCTCTACTTGCGTCAAGCGTAGCATTACACTATCTAACTTTAAACTTAGTTGTCTTATGTCTGCGTTTTTACCCATTGCTCTAAAACAAAATTTATTTATATAGGTTGCGACCTAAGCTGTTACAAATAAAATTATGGAAGATATGGAAATAATAAAAATTGTTTTGGGCGTAGTTGGCTCAATTGGTGGAATTGGGGTAATTATAATTGCTACTGCCAATTATATAAGTAAGGTTTTAGCAGACCGATACATAGAAAAAGTAAAATCCGATTTTGTGCAAAAGTTAGAGGTTTATAAAAGTCAATTAGAAATTAATAAGTCAATTACACTAAGATATTCTAACTCTCAATTTGAAGAGTATAGCAAATTATGGGCAACGCTATATGATTTAAAAATTGAGGCGGATAATTTATGGGCAGAGGCATCAGAAGATAATTTAGTCAAATTTTCTTCTCAATTAAGAAAGACGAAAGAACAAATCCAGAGAGGAGGTTTATTCATTGAAGATGATGACTACTCTTCACTAATCGAAATCCTCAAATATTTCGCTGAATATGAAATAGGGAAACTCACTTTGATTCAACATCGTAAAGGCAGTTATGCTAATATACAAGACATAGATGGGTTGATTAATAATAACAGAGATAAGAAATCTAATTACGAAGAACTTATATTAAAGATAAAAATTAATTTGAGAAAACAAATAAAAGGAGAATAAAACGAAAACACCCACTCTCAATTGATAAAAGGGTAGGTGATGCTAACCTTACCCTGTATTTCGCATTACGTTAAATGATATACTGATAAAAGTGAGACAAAATTACTAATTCTGTCTCATTTTTCTTTACTGAGGGGTAGTTTTGATGGACATATTTTGTATTTTCGTGTCGGTTCTAAGACAGAAGTTATGACTTGTGTATTTTAAAAAGACGATTGTGTTTATGGATATTTCTACAAAAAAGCGCAATTTTATGCAAAATACTGAGGGGGTAAACGTATTAAAATCTAAAAATCAAACAATATGAAAGACAACGAATTGACTCCTTTTGGAGATGGTAAAAACATCCGCAAAATTTGGCATGAGGAACAATGGTATTTTTCTGTTGTCGATGTCATCGGCTTTTTGACGGACAGCAAAAACCCAAATGTCTATTGGGGCAAATTAAAAGAACGAGAAGCGCAGTTATTGACAATTTGTCAACGACTGAAATTAGAGTCAAAAGATAAGAAAAAGTATGGTACAGACTGTGCCAATACTGAGGGGGTGCTAAGAATCGTCATGTCCGTGCCGTCGCCCAAAGCAGAGCCTTTAAAACTGTGGTTGGCGCAAGTCGGCATGGAGCGCATTGAGGAAACTGAAAATCCTGAATTGGCTTTTGACCGCGCCAGAGAAATTTACAAAGCCAAAGGTTATCCCGATATATGGATAAAAGAGCGTATGCAGTCCATCGAAACCCGTAACAAATTGACAGAGGAATGGAAAAATAGAGGGGTCAAAGAAGGTCAGGAATACAGCATTTTAACGGCAGTGATTGCAAAAGGGACTTTTGGGATAACACCCAGCGAACATTAAAACATCAAAAGTTTAGATAAATCGTCTCAAACTTTTTGAATGTAAAAGAAAAGACAGAAGAACTACCCCCTCAGTAAAAATGATAAACTACCGTTTCGAGAGCTTTGAAAGACAAGCCCGATATCAGCGCAGACATGCGGGAACGCGTGAAATCCTTAGCAAAAGAGTTGCACTATCAGCCCAACCCAGTTGCGCTCAATTTGAAATATCACAAACCTCAAACCATTGGTGTGGTCATTCCAAAAGTGGTGCATTTCATGTTTTCGACCATGATTTCAGGCATTTTGGAAGAGGCGGAAAAGTATGGTTACAATGTATTAATTTCTGAATCCAATCAAAAATATGACCGAGAGGTGCGTATCGTCGGCGACTTTATGTGGGGCAAAGTTGACGGTTTAATTATCTGTTTTTCTAATCAAACACGCAATTTTGCACATATGAAACAGATATTAAATGCGGCTATTCCTTTGATTATGCTTGACAAAAGCACCGATGCCTTAACTGCCGACCAAGTGGATGTAGATGATTATGAAGGCGCATTTGCTGCCGTCGAACATCTTATTGAACAAGGTTATCAGCGCATCGCACATATAAACGGCAACGAAACGCTGCATCATTCTCAAGCCCGTATGTTGGGCTATATAGATGCCTTGAAAAAGCATAATATGCCGATTGATGAAAGCCTTATTTTCAAAGCGGTGGACTTTACAATAGAGGAAGGGCTGGATTTAGGTGAACAAATATGGATACACCCAAAGAAACCCGACGCTGTTTTTTCGATTTCTGATGAAGTCTTAATAGGCGTACATCGTTATTTGAAAAGCCAAAATTGTCGTATTCCCGAAGACATTGGTTTGGTCGGTTTCAGCAATACCGTTTTAGCATCAGTCGTTGACCCACCCCTCAGTAGTGTGCGGCAACCTGGCTATGAAATGGGCAAATTAGCCGTTCATCGGCTCATGGAACTCATAAAAGCAGAAGAAAACGACTTGCCGACAACTGCTAAAACAGATGTTTTGAAAACGGAATTGATTATTAGAAAATCCTCGCAACGGAAAAGTAAAAAGTAAAAAGTGAAAAGTGAAAAGTGAAAAGTGAAAAGTGAAAAGTGAAAAGTGAAAAGTGAAAAGTGAAAAGTGAAAAGTGAAAAGTGAAAAGTGAAAAGTGAAAAGTGAAAAGTGAAAAGTGAAAAAATACATAAACTATTGATTATCAACTATAATCTATCAACTAAATATGAATATCCTTATTGCTTGCGATAGTTTCAAAGATGCGCTCGATGCCCCCTCAGTATGTCGGGCGATTGGGCGTGGTTTGCAGCTTTCAAATACAAAAATAAAAACGCAAATTTTCCCCCTCGCAGACGGTGGCGAAGGTTTGTCCGATATTTTAAACTTTCATTTAGGTTTAAAAAAGATCGAAATGGAAGTCCATGACCCTTTGTTTAGAAAAATAAAAGCGACATATAATTTGAGTAAAGACAACACCACCGCTTTTATCGAAATGGCTCAAGCCGCAGGGCTGCAACTGTTGACGCATGAAGAACGCAATCCTTTGAAAACCACCACTTTCGGTGTCGGTGAAATGATAAACGATGCACTTGAAAAGGGTGCGAAACGCATCGTTTTGGGCATTGGAGGTTCGGCAACCAATGACTTGGGTATAGGTATGGCCGCCGCTATGGGTTGGTCATTTTTGGATAAAAACAAGGAAGAGCTATCGCCTATTGGTGGGAATTTAGATAAAATTTCAAGCATTACCCCCCCTCAGTATAAAAGCTATTCTGATGTGCTTTTTGAAGTCATGTGCGATGTCACCAACCCGCTTTTAGGCAAAACAGGGGCGGCACACGTTTATTCAAAGCAAAAAGGGGCAACTGATGCCATGATAGATATCTTAGAAAAAGGTGCTGAAAATTGCACAAAAGTAGGCAGTTTTTCAAAAATTGAAATAGAAACCGCAGGTGCAGGTGCAGGTGCAGCAGGTGGCTTAGGTTTTGGTGCTTTGGTATTTTTAAACGCCACCATTAAAAGCGGTATTGATGCTATGATGGTCTTGACCGATTTTGACAAACAAGTGGCATGGGCTGATGTCATTTTTACAGGCGAAGGAAGGCTTGACAGCCAAACGGCACATGGCAAATTGATAGCGGGTATCATCTCAAGAGCGCAAGACAAACCCGTTATCGCCCTTTGTGGTGCTTTGGAAATGACCCCTCAGTATGTTAAGGATTTAGGACTAAAAGCGGCTTTTTCTATTGCTCAAAAAGCGTGTTCTTTGCCCGAAGCCTTAGCTGGAACGGCTGAAAATTTGGAGAAAACGGCTTTTAATGTGGGGCGGCTTTTGTAATAGGCAGCTTATAGTCTGGTAGAATTGTCAAATCCGTTTTATTGAGTCTTGCTCTGGCGCGGACTCTGTTGACGGCATCTAAGGCTGCTTGTGTTGCCTGTCCACCTAAAAGTTTAGATGTGCAGTTAGCCTTAGCGAATTGAAGGTCTTCAATAATTTGAGCAAAAACTTTGTCAACAGGTGTTCTGGTGTTCGGAATATCGCTTTCCGAACTGATTTCACTTGTTGTCAGTGGTACATCGCCAAACATTTTGACCAATTGAAAATAATACAATGCCCGTAAGAACTTAGCCTCGCCCATCAAACGAGCTTGGTCTGTCGCGCTAATTTGGTCAGGCACAGTCATCACACCGACTCTCGCAATAACTTGATTGGCACGGAAAACACCAATGTATAAGCGTTGCATAAGGATTTGCGGCTGTTTCAAGGATGGTCAAACCACAACCTAAAATGAATAAGCCGCCCAGAAAAAGATTATAATCCCTTGAATCTGCCGCAGGAATGAACATAAAAACACCCACAGCAAAGATGGAAAGCCCTGCTATGATGCCGTTTTTGTAGCCCCATTTTTTCAATATCATGCCAGCAGGAATCGCCATGATAAAATAGGCAAAAAATACCGCCACATCCACCAAAGAGGACTGACGATTCGTGAGTTGCAACGCTTTACGCAGATGCGGAATCAATATGCCATCTAAATTGTGGGCAAATCCCCACAAGAAGAATAGGCAAGTGACTAAAATAAATGGTAAGACATAACTTTTGTACCCCCCCTCAGTATTTGTGGGTGTTTGGACGCTTGCTGTTTTTGCTAAAGCCATAAGAATATTTCATTTTGTGGCTGCAAGGTACAACGCATAAAAATTTTGGGGTTTCTGTATATTTGAAGAATAATGTACTATTTTATCCTTTATGTTTTTACTTGTTTTTAGCAGCAGAATCAGACAATTTTTCCAATTCTTCAATCGTCCACGCCTCTGTTACATTCGCATGTTGCGCTCTCAATGCTTTAACATCGGCAGGTTTTATGACTGCGGATTGTTTGCCGTTATCCGCTTTTACGGTTGAACCCACAAATTCAAACCGAACAAAGCTCAAAACCGACGCAATCCATTCATCATTATTGTCTTTCATCGAAACCATTTCGCTTGGATACGTTTTGCCTTCAATCGGCCCTTTTAAACCATGCAATAAAATTCTAATAGCAATGGCTTTATCCGCATCAATATGTTTTGCGCCTCTCAATGCGGGTGCAGCTTTTGTCGGCAAGCCTTTTCCATCTTCGCCATGACATGGGGAACACATGGATTTATAAATTTCAGCACCGTTCAATATCCATTTTTTTTCATTCGTCGCAAAACCACCGAGTTTCGCTCCATAAACCTTAGTCAATTCGTTTCTGTCAATACTGGCTTTTGTGCTGTTCAGCATTTGATTATTAGGGTTTTTGCTTAAAAGTTCTTCAACAATCTTCTTCGATAAATCATTTTTGCTTTCACCCAATGACAACAGCACTTGTGTTTTGACATCATAATTATTGTCGTTCTTCAACTTACCGATTTTTGCAATCATTTCATTGTCATTTTGATTGATATAGGGTTCGCTAATCCAAATAGCCGCCCGTCTGATTTGTGGGTCAGCGTCTTTTAGTGCTGTATAAATCACGTTTTTATCAACCGCATCCAAGCCTTCCAAAGTCCATAAAGCATGTAATCTGCCCAATCCAGAAACCTTTTTTTGTCCTGTTGCCATCTGTTTCAAAGTCGGTACAACCGATTTATCGCCTAAAATAACAATTTGTTTTTGGGCATTATCACGCCACCAACCATTTGGGTGGTCTAAATAAGCGACCAAAGAAGCCGCAGGCACATCAAGCATTTTCGGCCTCGGCCCTGGCTTAAAACCATCATGCACCAATCGCCAAATTCGACCACGTTGGTTGATTTTAGCGATGTCGTACTCTTCAATTTTACCCCGCAAAAAACTGCCTTTACGTGTCCAATTCGACTCCTGAATAATCCCTCTGTTCATATCCACGATGTACAAAAGTCCGTCAGGGCCTGTGTAAGTATTGACTGGTCTGAAATAAAAATCGGTACTGGCGATAAATTCCTTGCGTTCATAAGCATTTTCCAAATGCGTTTTACCCTGTTTATTGATGACTTTTGCCCGTCTGATAATCCGTGCAACAGGTTCATTTATCAAATAATCACCTACCAAATCGGCTGGCAAACGGTCTCCTCTGAATATAGATTGCCCATTGGCCGCCGTAAAATGGTTCAAAGTGCTGTCTTTTCTCAGCCGCATGAGCCCACCTTGCACATCAGGCGTAGGTATCAAAGACCAAACGGGGCTGAACCGTTTTTCATCATAAGCATCTGAAAATTCTAATGCGCCATATTTTGGATTGATTTGAAAACCCGAACCCGCATTTTCGCCACCTGCTCTGCTGTAAAATAAGCGTCCATAATTGTCATGCGTCAAACCCCATTGCCCATTTGAACCACTCGGCATTGAATCCGCTTGAAGAACGCCGTTGGCATAACGAAAACGCACAGGGTCAACGGTTTGATAGATATAATTGTCCAAATTCCAATCCAAACCACTACGTTGATGCTCTAAATTCCCAGGCGCAACCTTGCCAACTTTATAGACTATTTTCTTTTCATCCGACACGCCATCGCCATCTGTATCTTTATAACTGTAAATATCATACGTATCCGTTTCATTGACCAAAAGCTCGTGATTGACACATAAAATCATGCGTGGCAAGACCATATCTTTGATAAAAACAGTGCTTTTGTCCATTTTACCATCGTTGTCGGTATCTTCCAAAAGCATCACACGGCTTTTCTTTTCTTTTGTACCTGTACCATCCGTGTCTTGCGTATAAGTTTCCATTTGCGCCACATACATTTTCGCATTACCATCCCATGCAATCGCCACAGGCTCGGTTATCATCGGTTCACTCGCCACCAATTCGAGGTGATACCCTTCTGGCACATGAAAAGCCGCCAAACTTTGTTCGGGTGTCAAAGGCGTTAAAGAAAATGGCGCAAGTGGCGGCAAATTCGTGCTGTCATTGTCGGTTGAAACATTCGATTTAGTTGTTGCCACCGAATTTGTAACAGGTGCTGTTGTTGCCATTTTTACTTTGCAAGCATAGAGCAAAATGATGAATGCAAATAAGCTATAGATGAGATTGTTCCTTGTCATTTTGTTGATTTTAAACGTTTTTATTATGTTATTTTTTTAATTTTGCGCATTTCCCTGTGAATCCCCCCCTCAGTATCAATCCTATTTTAGCATCAAAAAGCATCGTTCTTTTAGAATTTTGTAAACCGAAAAAACGAATAAGTACAAAAACTACTCATCGCCGTTAATAAATGCCACGTCGAATGTCCTTGATACCATGAATACGGGTCACAACCGATTTTTTGAACATCCAATGTTCTTATTTTGACAGCCAATACGATGAATACAAGACTCAAAATGGCGACGATAAGTGAACGTTCTTTTCTAAATTGCAAATAATTGATGGTGACTAATAGCGTTGACACCAATATCAAAAGAGGCACTAATGTGCCGCTTGAAACCATCAAAGCGATTTTAAAAAATGAAAAAACAATCAATAATAGGGCAATTGCCCCTATAATTTGCCCTTTTTTAGAAAAGGCCCATTTGTATAAGACATGATAAAAACCAATGCCCAATAAAACAATCGTTACGCCATAAGTTCCATTCATATCCACTCTCTGACCGACCCATGTGAGCGATGCATGAAAAAATGCACTGCCAAAACACAAGTAAATAAAACAAAAACCCATCAAAGCCGACAATAAAGGAAAGCGTTCCAATCTGTTTTGTGTACTTAATCCTTGATTTTTATAATCTTCAAAAGCCATTTGCAAAATCAAAACACCAAAGAAAAAATAAGCTAAATTTGAATAGGTATTCATGGATTGATGAAAGAATTTGTCCACATTATTGAACTCACAATATTCAACCGTGATGGCAGATTTGCTTATGGTCATGCCGTTCCAAAAACTGCCGTTTAATACCCCATTTAAGCAAAAGAAAACCAATATCATTGCCATCGTCATGAACGTAGAACGCAGCAGCAGCTTAGAAAAAGTCTGTTTAGGCATAAAAGTAGTTGTTTTAACAATTAGAAAAGACAATCAAATTGATGCATGATTTTTATTTTACCCCCCTTCCCGATAGAATCGGGATTTCGTACCCCCTCAGTATTTTCACTTTTTCTCAACAAATTTCCGTTGACTCACCACTGTTTCCGTAGGAAAATCCTTTGGAATCGGAATATCAACCTTACCCGTAGCTGCCCATTGCGCGCGCCGTTGAAGGCATGTTATAAAACCCACACATTCAACAGAATAGTCCACATGTCCCAAAGTTGTATGAAAAACACGCCCTTTTCCGTATTTTATGGTCATCAGCATCGGTTCGTGAACTTTACTTTTTTCAGAAAATGCCGTGCCTAAAACGTCTATATTTTCTGCGGGGCCCCGCATACGACTGTACAATTCATCTTTGGTATGCAGCCATTTTGTTGGCATACCGCGCGTAATTGGGTGTTTGGTATTACGCAACGTAATCAAAAACTCGGATTGTGCGCCATGAGTCCCTGCGCTACCCGCTTGTGTGTCTCTCGTCAATTTGCCTTCTTGATTGTAGTAGAGATAAGGCCCGTCTTTTTCATTTCGATTGCCCCAACCGCCAATGCCTATCATTTTATTATAGGCAAGCCATTCTGGGAACGAATTGTCTGCCGCATGAACAACGACTAAACCACCGCCTTTTTTAATAAACTTTTCAAAATCTGCTTGCGTTTCTGTCGTCCACGGTGCGGCTTTCCAACCAAAATTGCAGATAACCAAATCATATTTTGAAAAATCGGGATGGAAACTGCTGTCCATTTTAGGTTCAGGCAGAGCCATCGTTTTTTCGACACCATTAATGGGAAATTTTTCTATCAAGTCCGCCCCTTGCCATGTATAATACGTCCGCTTCACATCTACCGAAAACTTGCCCGTTTCTTCGAGATATTGCTTCATCATAAAGGTAATTTTGGGCCATTGGACATGGTTGTTTTGCCCATCAATTATCAATGTTTTTATAACTTTTTGTGATTGTGCAAATGATGTCGTACAACTAAATACGACGAAAAGCAGAGATATTAGGCTGGTTAATTTATTCATAATTGACGTTTTTTTATAGCGTAAATGTATTGATTTGACATCTAATATAGTCAGCTTTTAGACAAAACACCCCCTCAGTATGTCAAGGCTTTTGATTTTGATACCGATATTGATAAATGCAAACTTGCGTCAAGTTAATATAGGTTAACATCATTTCTCATTTCTTAAAAATAACGTTTTTAGCATCCACCAATTTAAAATCTTTTCCTTTCGAAAAACCCTTTGTTTGGATTTGAATTTTATTAAAAACAAGGTCAGAGCTGCCTTCTATTTTTGCCCCATCTTCCATAAAAATATGCACATTACTTTTTAGAAAAATAGTGCCTATCGTAAATCGTCCTTTGTGTATAATGACTTGACCACCCCCATTTTTGTTGCAATCATCAATAGCTGCTTGAATCGCTGTTGTACTCAATTTCCCGCCTTTAATATCCGCCCCATAATTGAGGATATTGAAGGTTTTTCCTTGCGCTTTGCTTAAAAAAGGGTAGATAGTTAAGGTAATAAAAAGTAGAAGTAGCCCTGGTTTATTAAAATTATTTTTCATTCATTTTCAAGTTTTTATAATGCGTAAATACTACGAGTTCATTTTTTACAACACATAGACAGATAGGAAGGCGGTAGGATGATGTCTTTTAGCGGGTACATTTTTTTATATTTTTCAGGAGCTTGTCGAGGGTCATGTGGCGCATGAAAAGCCAAATACATGAAAAAAGGCTTGTTTTTATCTTGGTTTTGGATATAATTTGCCGCACTTTCTGCCCAAATTTCAGAGGAATGAGGACCATTTTTCTCTGTGCCAATCGGTCCTTTTACATCATTTTCAGATAAGGCACGTTGGATAATTTTACCGTTTTTATCAGATTCAAATATATGACCTTCTTTGGCTAATTTATCAATATTCGGTGTTTCACCTGCATACCACCCAATGCGTGAATGCCACTAAACCGATGGTCGTCGGTGTAAATCAACAAGACATTGGGTTTGCTTTTCGTATCATTTTGGCTCAATTGGGCATGAGCGATACATTGAACAGACAGTCCTAATGCGAAAAGTAAGATTCTTTTAATTTTTATCTATTCTTCTGTTTTATACGTTATTGGACATTTTTTGATATTTCATTTTGCCGCCGCAAGGTACAACGCATGAAAATTTTGCCCATTCTGTATAATTGAAGAACAATGTACAATTTTATCCTTTGGTGGATAATAGCGAAATTACTGAGGGGGTAATCATAAAGCATTATTGTTTCCATTCATTCAAACCCAAACCGCAAGAATCTTTTTGTCTCGCACAGTAAGCCATTCCGACTGCCAATTTTTCACTTCCGAATGGTCAAAAATCAATAAATAGCCTTCGTTTAGGCTTTGTCTATCTAAATAATCTGCCAACTGAATCAAGCCTTTTTCATGGGCTTTTTGACCGCGCCAGAGTTTGAGTTCAGCCACATATTTTTCTTTCAAATAGGTAATCGCAACATCTAAGCGTTTTTCTTCTGAAATTTGAGGCTCTTTAAAATCGTAACCCGAACCGTTGATTATGGGTTTTAGAAAAGCCAAAAAGACCAAACGTCCATTTTTTTCAAGGAAATCACGGTCTTTTTTCGAGTATTCTTTTTTCATAAAGGTTTGAAAACCCAACATGACGGCTTCCATGTTCAATGTGCCGTTATCGTTTTTATAACCCGTTCCAAAACGGACTCCTTTCGACAACTGCAATAGGTGCATTTTATCTGTCATGTAATTGACAATAACCTCATTATAGATTCGATTATGAATAGCAATACTGCCATTTTCTCTAACAAAAACGCCATACATGACCCCTAAATTAGTCGTAGGATTGTGTATATTGAACGAAAGTTTTTCGCCATCAATGACCAAACTATGTACTTGATTATACAGTTCTTCATTGTTTTCTAAATTTTTAATCAAACTATCAAAATTGGTATTGCTTTCGGTAACAAGTTGTTGTACGGCAATTTCAATATCGTATCCCGTCCATACTTTTTCCTTTTTAACAGGCAAATAATCCTCATCAAGCATTTTACAAAGTTTACTGACCAAAAAAGGATAGCCCGATGTGTAGTAAAATAAGGTTTCAGCGATGTGTTGGGTGTCCATTTTCACACCTTTGTCTGCCGCATATTCATCAAGCATTGGCTTGATTTCATGAGGATTTAAATTCATATCCACTTTAAATTCAGTCGCAATATTCCACGGTGAGTTATACTTTTGTTCGGCATCTGGTCGGATTCTCAATTTCAAAGTTTTCACATCATGCACCCCTGCGAGGACAACGGAATGGAACGTTTTTATTCTATCTTGTGCTAAGTATTTATTCCGCAACATAGCTAAAAAGCTGATAAACAATTGATTATTACTGCTTTTGTCAACTTCATCAATGAGTAAAACCGCTTGTTTATCTGTTTGTAACAATATTTCTGTCAAGGCATCTGATAGACTTTCAAGGCTATCTACTTCTTTTTCTTTTTGTTTTAAAAAGGGTAATAATGAAGGCGTATGATATTTCGCTTGTGCCTGTAAAAGCCGAATAAACCCAGGTGTAAACACTTTTTCATCTTCAAAAATAGCATCACCAATACCTTCAAAACTGATATTGAAAACTATGTACGAACCTCTGTCCATCAACACGCTCTCTATCGTATACAGCATGGTTGTTTTTCCATATTGACGTGGGCGATTGATAATGAAATATTCGCCCTCATCTACCAATGTCAGTGTTTCATTTAATTTGTCCGAAACGTCTGCCATATAATGTTTTGCAGGACGGCAAATACCTGTTATGTTGAATTTCTTTTTCATAATCTTATCGTTTACACTAAAAATAAAAAGCAAATATAGTGTAAAAACGGTTAATTAAGGAAATCAGAGCGTACTATTGAAATCTTTGGCATACACATGAAAAGGGTAATCGGTGCTTGCTTTATGTTTGGAATTGAGCCCCCAATTACCCGCCACAATGTCTTTGTCGCCATCGCCATCATTATCAAAGTCTGCGGCTGCGACAACGCCTACCGCTTGCGGAATCTCTGGCAGACGTTTCATATCTCTTGTAAAATTGCCCGCACCGTCGTTCATGTATAAACGTCCGATTAAATTTTCGCCATTTATATCAAATTCGTAGCTGCCGCTGCCCACGTAAAGGTCTAAATTGCCATCACCATCAGCATCTAAAAAGGTGGCTGCCACGTCTTCATAGTGGGCATCTTTCACAAAATCGGGGAAAGTTTTTGGCGAAAAACCACCTTTGGTATCAGACATCAAAAACGTACCCGCTTGTCCATAAGCACCGCCGAGATACACATCGTCGAAACCATCGCCATTGACATCGCCTTTTGCCAATGCGGGATCTGTTTGCGATAATTTATAGGGCAATAATTGCTGTATGCCAAAATCCTTCTCTAAATCTTGAAGAACGGTCTCTTCTGATTGTACCCGTTACCAAAAGGTTATCTTTTAAGATATATTCTTCACGAGCCATCACTGATTCAATACCTGTTTTGCTATAATCATTGCCAATACCCGTTGCTAAGTTTACTTCAGCAAAATAAAAGCCACCAGGAACGGTGATATTATTAGCATTATAGTTATTGCCACGAAAAACGCCTTCTTGTATTTCATACAAACCTGTCAATTTAAGGTCATGGATAGCCATTTTCTTACTCCAAGTAAGGATATTACTTAATTGATATCCATCGCTTCTACCACTATTAAAGGTCGCCTGTGGAGACGGTGTAACATGCACTGCGGAATATCGTTCATAAGTAGAATTTGTTATACCATAACCAGCCAGATTAAAAGGGAAAATCGCAATATCCTCATTGTTTTATTTTAAAAAAATGATAAAAACCATATTTCGTTTTGTAAAGTGACAAAGCTATAAGGTTTTATTTCTTAATCGGTTTCGAGAATTATCCGTTCGTTGTAGTATATTACCATAAATAGGGAGGCGTGTACATTATCGAATGCACACGCCTCCCTTTAGCATTATTTTATTGCCTTCTTACCCCCTCAGTATTTCAACTCATCTCAATTCGGTACAACCCTAAAGATCCCCTGCATCGCTGCATAATGCCCAGGATAAGTACAAACAAACTGATAATCACCTGCTTTTTCAGGGGCGATGAAATACAGTGTTTCGGATGCGTTTGGTTCAAGGATATTGCTGTGAAATAGGACATTTTTGTTGTTCGGTACGTATTGCATTTCAGGACCTTTTAAGCCCAAATCCAAGGCTTTTGCACCCATATTGTTCGCTTCTTTTGGATTAGTAATGACGATATTGTGCTGCATATCGTCGTTATTACTAAACACCAATTTCACTTT
>JANLQI010000338.1:0-12624 GCA_031367705.1 Saprospiraceae bacterium
GATGCGACTGGTTTTCGCTGATTTTTTGCATACAAGATGGCAATAAAATCAGTGAAAACCAGTCGCATCAGTCCAATCAGTGGTCTCCTTTTGTAATCATATTTACCAATATTTATACATTCATTCATGTAAAAAACAACAAGGATACTTTATTTTTGAACGATTCTCTTAACTTTGCGTTTTTATTTGACATAAGAAAATCAATCATAAAAATTCATTCGAAAAAACGAAGTTATGTCCTACAACCAACCCAAAGGTGTCAACTTTCAAGAAAGACACATAGGCCCCAATCAATCTGAACTCAACGAAATGCTTGCCACAATTGGTGTTGATAGCCTTGATACTTTGATTGACGAAACTGTTCCATCGAATATCCGTTTATCAAAACCCTTGAACTTGCCGTCTGCTTTGTCTGAACACAGATATTTGCAACACATAAAAAGTATCGGCAAGATGAATAAGACGTTTCGGAGTTTTATCGGCATGGGTTATCACGGAACTGTGACCCCCTCAGTAATTTTGCGAAATGTGTTTCAAAATCCGGGTTGGTACACTCAATATACGCCTTATCAAGCCGAAATAGCGCAAGGTCGCCTTGAAGCTATTTTGAATTTCCAAACAATGGTCTCCGATTTAACCGCTTTGCCGATTGCCAATGCCTCGCTTTTGGACGAAGCAACCGCTGCTGCAGAAGCAATGACCATGTTTTTTGCTGAAAAAAATAAAAAAGTTAAGAACTCAGCCGATGCTGCGAATGTCTTTTTGGTGGACGAAAACGTTTTACCTTCTACGATTGACGTGCTTGTGACAAGAGCGACACCCCTCAGTATAGAAGTGAAAGTAGGCAATTGGCAGACATTTGATTTGTCTCAAAAGATTTTTGGCGCATTGTTGCAATATCCAAATATCAAGGGCGAAGTTGAAGATTATCGTTCTTTTGCCTTGAAATGTCAAGACGAAAAGGTGTATTTGACGGTTGCTGCTGATTTGATGTCTTTGGTTTTGTTGACACCTCCAGGTGAATGGGGTGCAGATTGTGTGGTTGGTAATTCTCAACGTTTTGGCGTGCCAATGGGTTTTGGTGGACCTCATGCAGCGTTTTTTGCGACCAAAGATGAGTTCAAACGCCAAATTCCAGGACGTATTATAGGTGTTTCAGTTGATTCACATGGCAAACCCGCTTTGCGTATGGCATTGCAAACCCGTGAGCAACATATACGTCGTGAAAAAGCGACTTCAAATATCTGTACGGCGCAAGCACTATTGGCGATTATGGCTTCGATGTATGGCGTTTATCATGGCCCAAAAGGACTGAAATCTATTGCAGAAGGCATACATTACAGAACTGTTTGGCTTGAAAAATCATTGGCTAATTTAGGTTTTAACAACTTAAATAAACATTTTTTTGACACCCTAAGAATTGAAGTAAAAGACGCTGAATTACTGAGGGGTATCAAAACGCAAGCAGAAAAAGCAAGTTGTAATTTTTGGTATGAAGGCGATAACGTACAAATCACGCTTGATGAGACCGTTACAAATGAAGATATAGCCGTTTTGCAAGACATTTTTATGTCTGTGACTGACAAGAGAACTAAATTCTTTTTTGATGATTTGGAAAGTCACTTGCCTACAAATCTTATCCGTACAAGTCGGTTTTTGACGCATCCTGTTTTCAATACGAATCATACTGAATCGCAAATGATGCGCTATATCAAGCGTTTGGAAAACAAGGATTTGTCGTTGACACATTCCATGATTTCGCTTGGAAGTTGCACCATGAAACTCAATGCGGCTTCGGAATTGATACCCGTCAGTTGGGAGGAATTTGCTAATATTCACCCTTTTGCGCCTACGAATCAGACAAAAGGTTATCAAAAAATGATAAAAGACCTTTCGACTTGGTTGTGTGAAATTACAGGTTTTGATGCGTGTTCGTTACAACCAAATTCAGGTGCGCAAGGCGAATATGCGGGTTTATTGACTATAAAAGCCTATCACGATGCACGTGGTGATGTGCATCGAAAAGTTGCTTTGATACCTTCATCGGCTCATGGAACTAACCCTGCTTCGGCGGTTATGGTGGGCATGGAAGTCGTGGTTGTGGCTTGTGATGAGCGTGGTAATGTGGATATGACGGACTTAAAAAAGAAAGTCGAAACGCACAAAGACCGTCTCGCTTGCTTGATGATAACTTATCCGTCAACTCATGGTGTTTTTGAAACTTCGGTTAAAGAAATTTGCGATATTATCCATAAAAACGGCGGTAAAGTCTATATGGACGGTGCAAATATGAATGCACAAGTCGGTTTGACAAGCCCAGGCTTTATTGGTGCAGATGTGTGTCATTTGAATTTACATAAAACTTTTGCGATTCCACACGGTGGTGGCGGGCCAGGAATGGGGCCTATTTGTTGCAATAAATCGCTTGCACCTTACTTGCCAGGACATGTTTTTGTAAAAACAGGCGGTAAAAAAGCGACTCATGCGGTATCAAGTGCGCCATTTGGCTCTGCAAGTATTTTGTTGATTTCTTATGGCTATATTCACATGCTCGGTACTGAGGGGGTGACAGATGCGACACGTTACGCTATTTTGAATGCCAACTATATGAAAGCGCGTTTGGAAAAAGCATTTCCGATACTATATACAGGTGAAAATGGACGTTGCGCCCACGAAATGATTGTGGATTTGAGACCTTTCAAGGCGATTTGTTCGGCAGAAGATGTTGCAAAACGTTTGATTGACTATGGTTTTCATGCACCTACATTGAGTTTTCCAGTAGCTGGAACGATTATGATTGAGCCAACAGAAAGTGAATCGAAAGATGAACTCGACCGTTTTTGCGATGCTTTATTGAGTATTAAAGAGGAAATGGATGAAATCGCAAGAGGCGAGTATCCTGCCGACGATAATGTGTTGTCAAATGCACCACATACCAACGAAAGCGTTATTGCAGATGATTGGTCACATGCGTATAGCCGTGAAAAGGCAGCATATCCATTGCCTTATTTGCGCCATGGCTACAAATTTTGGGCAACGGTTGGACGTGTGAATAGTGCTGCGGGTGATAGAAATTTGATATGTGTTTGTCCACCGATTGAGGACTATATGATAGAAGTGGTTTAAACGTGGTAAAAAAAAAGACGACTTTGTGGAGGTTTTTACTTTCACAAAGTCATTTTTTTGAAAAAAAATAAGCCTCGAACGCTGTCCGAGGCTCAACCCAAATTATGCAAATTTAACCTAAACCAAAAGAGGTGGAATGTGCTTAATAAATAAAGAGGTTTTTAAATCAATAGAACCAACGATAAAGGCAGCACATTCTGCTATAAAATGGAATAAAATATCATTTTGATGATTTTCAACAAAACTTTCAAAAGAGAAAGTAGTAAGATATATTTTAAGATGCAAATTTATGTAATGTTCTTCGATAATTTTGATAATTCAAAAAAATAAAAAATCATTGATTTTATAGATTTATTTTGTATATTAATTAAAAATCTTTATATTTAACAATTAGAGTTTAAAGACATTTCAAATATGTGTCTTAACTTGCACCCATAATTGAACACAGATCTTCAACTAATTGAAAATGAACCCTTTTCGTGAATCATTTAAACTTATTTTTACATGAAACCCACATTGTTGATTCTTGCAGCTGGCATTGGTAGCCGTTATGGTGGTCTTAAACAAGCTGACTCAGTTGGACCTTCAGGCGAAGCCATCATTGAATATTCTATTTACGATGCCATACGTGCAGGATTTGGTAAAGTCGTTATTGTTATCAGAAAAAGTATTGAACTGGATTTTAAAGAGAAATTTGGCGGTAAATTCGATGACTTAATTAAAGTTGAATATGCTTTTCAGGAATTAGATTCTCCAATTGAAGGTATTGATTCTTTTCCAGATAGAAAAAAGCCTTGGGGTACGGGTCATGCGATGCTTGTCGCAAGAGATAAAATCAAAGAGCCCTTTCTTGTTATTAATGCAGACGATTTCTATGGTTTTACAGCTTTCCAAAAAATGGCTGAATTTTTAAGTCAACGCTGCTCGCCCCGTCACATGGGTATGGTCGGCTACTGGCTTAAAAATACGCTTTCTGAAAATGGTTCAGTGAGCCGGGGTGTTTGTGAGACAGATGAAAAAAGTCATTTAACCGCTGTCAATGAACGTACTAAGATTATTCGTGACACGGATAAGAGTATTTACTATTTTGAAGATGACAACAAGACTTTTTTAGCGGATGACTCCATTGTTTCGATGAATTTTTGGGGCTATCACCCCTCAGTATTTGAAGAAACACGGAAGATGTTTGTTCAGTTTGTTAAAGACAATCAGCATAATCCAACGGCTGAATTTTATATTCCTACGATTGCTAATACGCTTATCGAAAATGGTAAAGTTGACTTTACAGTGATGACGACCCGTGATCAATGGTATGGTGTCACCTATCAAGAAGACAAACAAACCGTTCAAAACGCATTTTGGGCTTTGACAACGATAGGTGCTTATCCTTCAAGTCTTTGGGGTAAAGTAGCAGAACCTATGTAGTTCCGTTTAAAAACAAAAGAAAAAAAAGCAGTTAACTGATAACCTCAGTTAGCTGCTTTTTTTTATATTTGAGTCAAAAAATGCTTCATCGTTTCACAAAATACCCCCCCTCAGTATGGAACGCTTTTTTTTATTCAAATACCTGTTTATACTGTTGGTTTTCAACGGTTTAAGCGGGTCTCTAAAAGCTCAAATTGGCTACCAAATTGTTGGTGGCGCACAGAGTTTGAGTATGGGCGGCGCAAGTGTCGGTTTTCAGGATGCTCAAGCCATTTTCCATAATCCAGCAGGACTCGTCGGTGTGACTAAGCCCAGTGCTTTGTTGACTTCTGAAATAAAATTTGGTGTCAAAGACTTAAAACCCATCGGCACGGCTTTTATCTTACCGACTTCATCGGGTGTGTTGGGTTTTAGCTTTCAAAATTATTCTTTTGATACTTATCGTGAAAACAAATTGGGCGTAGCTTATGCACGTCGTTTATCCTCAAAATTCAATATTGGCGTACAGCTTGATTATTTACGATTAAAAATCAATGAATATGGTTCAATCAATCTATTAACCTTTGAAATAGGATGTAATACATTGATTTTTAAAGACTTAGTATTGTCGGCTTATGTTTTCAATCCTCTTACAGTACGGCTAAATGAGCATGAACGTACCCCCTCAGTATTTCGCTTAGGTTTAGGATATACTTTGAATTCTAAAGTATTAATTTGCCTTGAAACTGAAAAAGACATAAATTTCCCAGCCTCATTCAAATTCGGTTTAGCTTACAAAGCCGTTGAGACTTTGACATTGCGTTGTGGTTTCAGAACTTCTCCTTCGATGTTTAGTTTTGGAATTGGCTACTCGGTCAATAAGCATTTTACAGCCGATGTAGCACTTACAAACCATCCCTATTTAGGTACGACTCCTGCATTGAGTTTGAGTTATTCTTTAAAATAATAAAACGGTAGCACGCAGTTAAGCGGCTACCGTTTATTATTTCCAAAGGGTTTTTAATGCCTTTAGTAGTGTTTTACTGAGCTTTTAGCTCTGTTGGAATTTCTGGTGGAATAGACTTACAAATGTCTTTTCCAGCTTTATCTCTTATATACAATTCGACACGTCTGTTATAGTGTCTGCCATTATCATCATCTGTATTTTTAGCAACGGGCGCATTTTTGCCTCCTTTTTCAGTAGATAAACGATTAGCTGCAATACCCATTCTGATGAGAGCCGCTTTAGCATTTTCAGCGCGGCGACTCGAAAGAGCCTCATTATAATCGTCCGAACCTATGGCATCAGTGTGCGCACTCAGTACACCTACATAATCTTTGTTATCTTTCAAAATCTTAGCCATTTCTGCCAATTCTTTAGAAGCATCAGAGCGAATATTAGATTTATCGAAGTCAAAGAATATCCAATTCAGATCGCAACTTGGTGCTGCAGGCGGTGGTGGTGGTGCAACGTTAACATCTTTTTTAGGCGTATCAACGACAGTGATACTTGCTTTGTTCGCCGTTGAATCAACCGCTTTTGTCGTTATGACAGGTGCAACAGCCCCAGTTTTACCGCAACCTTTACTGCCCCAAAGCCACCAAGCAAGCAATGCTAATAGTGGAAGCAATAGCCACCACCAATTGAAACCACCAGCTGCCGCGGCTTCTTCACCAACTGCTGCGACTATCGGTGCTGCAACTTCGGGTTCTTCAGGTGTCAATGAACGTGCTGCGACAGCCGCAGCTGCCATTGCAAGTGGCGCGCCTAATCCGACAGCCGCATCTGCATGAGCAGGGTCTAAGAAAGGAATGGCTGCGTAAATAGCTGCTAAACTGTTGTAGGTACATGAGCGAGCGATTTCTTTACCGTCATCATTTTTCAAAATGACGTAATAATGGTCGAAACCGACTTTCTTTATTTCATAATGCTCTTTATTGTCCAAGTTTTTAACAACATCCTTTAAATCCGCATCCCGTTCTTTTGAAGTCAAATAGCCTTCACTGCGCAACGAAACATCATCGTCTTTGTCAACAACGGCAAAATAATATTTATCTGTGCGTGGACTGATGAAGACGCGGAAACCATCGCGCGGGGCAGTCATGTGACCATGGTATTCGCGGCAAGGTAAATAATCGTCTACAATGTCCACTGTTGGTTTTGATACTGAGGGGGTGTCTGCGGACGACAATGCAGCTGCGCCTATACCCAAAAGAGGGAACATGAGACCCGCAGCATCCAAACTATCTTTCGGACAAGACCGCGCAATCTCTTGATGATTACCCGCTTTTAGAATGACAAAGTGCTTGCCGTTCATCTCCTTGACCTCGTAACGGTCTTTATTATCACGGTTTTTGATGACAGAGTTCATCCCATTGTCACGTGCAGCGGCCGTTTGATAACCCTCTGAGCGCATTTTGACGCTGCCTTTGTCATTTACCCAGGTAAAATAATAATTTTCATTGCTGTGTTGCCATCTTATAAAACCATTTTCGTCAGCCTCGCCATGACCGTCATATTGGCGACAAGTTAAATAGTCTTCTTCGCTGTTTTCTCTTGTTGAACTTGTAAGTGTTGCAGCAGCGGCGGCCGTTGCAGCAGCAAGTTTCAACCGATTCGCCTCGGCTTCGGCTAATAAACGAGCCGCTTCAGCGCGGGCATTTGGGAAAAAGGCTAATGCGGCAGCTTCTGTATCATAAGGACAAGAGCGACCAATTTCTTGATAATTACCTGCCTTTAGAATCACAAAATAACGCCCCATCTTTTCCATAACAGAATAACGTTCCTCTAAATCACGATTTTTAGCAACCGAAGCCATGCCATTGTCACGAGCGGCAGTTGACGTGTAACCTTCTGAACGCAGAACCAATGTGCCGTCAGTATCGTACCAAGCGAAATAATGCTGTCCATTTTCATGCGTGAATTTTACAAGACCTTCAATACCGTCTATACCGACATCTGGATGACCTTCATACTCTTTACAAGCTAAGTAGTCATCGTCAATGCGTTCGCTGGCTGGTTCAGCTTCGGCTTTAGCACCACCCCTTATTTTTTCACCAGTCATATAAGGTATTAACTCGAGTGCAGCAGCTTCTGATTCGCATGGGCATGAACGGGCTATTTCACGATAATTGGCAGCGCGAAGGCAAAGGAAATAGGCACCTTCTTCTTCCTTAACGGAGTAAAAGTCTTTGTTTGTGCGATTTTTGATGACAGATTGAATGCCATTTTCACGAGCAGGCGTTTGTGGATAGCCTTCACTTCGCAGTAATGTTTTGCCATCGGCATCCAGAAGTGCAAAAAAGTGGTGTTCGCTTTTTTCATCATAGAAAGCAGCAAAACCAGCTTCCGTCTCGTGTGCGGGCTGGTTTTCGTAGGAACTACATGCAAGGTATTCGTCGTGACCCATAGTTCATTGTTTTGTTTTGTGAAGTGAATGAATATATGTTTCCTCAAAAATTATGTCGTAATATAAAACTTTATTTGTAGTAGAAGTAATTATACAATATTTTTTTGCAGACTTTCCATCATTTTACCCTATTAATTTCCCCTATTTTGTAACTATTCAAAATATTATTTTTATTTTTTGTTGATTTTCAATATTTTACACATTGTCATTTTTAGTATAATTATGAGTATAAATTTTTGTATATAACTTGAAGATAACAATTTATTCTCACTGTTTAACATCAAAACTTACCTCTTTAGTGATGCTCAAGCATTAAAAAAGCCTCATTTCGGTATAACCGAAACGAGGCTTTTTTAATGTTTGAATACAAGAATTGTGCAGCTAAATATTTGATTCCTTTCTCAAGGAAAAAAAGCGTAGCTGATTAATATTCGTCTTCATTGAAGAAAAAGTCATCTTTGCGCGGGTAATCAGGCCAGATGTCTTCGATACTTTCATACAATTCATTTTCTTCATCGAGAGCTTGAAGATTTTCAATAACTTCAAGTGGTGCGCCCGAACGGATACAAAAATCGACTAATTCATCACGTGAGGCGGGCCAAGGCGCTTCTTCTAAATGTGAAGCTAATTCAATCGTCCAATACATATTTTACTAAATTTTTATTTACAAATAAAGAGAGGTTGCTAATTATTTTTTTTGATATAAATGCTCATTTCAAAAAGTCCGCAAATGTACTTTTTCAATTTTAAAACGCGCATACTGAGGGGGTGTAAATTTCAAGTTTTTTACGCCTTACAAAATTAACATAGCATCACCGTAACTATAAAAACGGTAATCTTCTTTCATAGCTTGTTCGTAGGCTTCCATGACTAATTCATGACCACCAAAAGCACAAACCATAATAAGGACACTCGATTTTGGCAAATGGAAATTTGTAATCATAGAATTGGCGACATGAAAATCATAAGGCGGGAAGATGAACTTATTAGTCCAACCTTCTGCTGCTTTCAATTGATCATTAGCCGTAACTGCAGATTCAATCGTTCTCATCACTGTCGTACCAACTGCACAAACTCTCTTTTGCGCATCCATTGATGCATTGACAATATTGGCTGCTTTATCCGTAATTCTGAAATATTCAGCTTCCATTTTGTGCTTCGACAAATCTTCAACATCAATCGTGCGGAATGTACCCAGACCAATATGCAATGTAATTTCTGAAAAATTGACACCTTTAAGTTCCATACGCTTCATCAACTCGCGGCTGAAATGCAAACCCGCTGTTGGAGCTGCAACTGCACCAACAGATTTGGCATAAACGGTTTGATAACGTTCTTTATCCGTTTCGTCGGCTTCACGTCCGATGTATTTTGGTAAAGGTGTATTGCCCAAATAATTCAAATCACGTTCAAATTCTTCGTCCGTGCCGTCGTACAAAAAGCGAATAGTACGTCCACGCGATGTAGTATTGTCCACAACTTCGGCAACTAAAACTTCATTACCTTTTTTGTCCTCGAAATAAAGCTTGTTGCCAACACGAATTTTACGAGCAGGGTCAACCAAAACATCCCATAATTTAGCATCATGGTTGAGTTCACGAAGTAGGAAAACTTCAATAGTTGAGCCTGTTTTTTCTTTTTTACCGTAAAGACGCGCTGGAAAAACCTTTGTGTCGTTAAAAATCATCACATCACCATCGTCAAAATAGTTCAAGAGATCTTTAAATACTTTATGTTCGATTTTACCTGTATCGCGGTGCAAAACCATTAGACGGCTTTCGTCACGATTGGGAGCAGGGTATTGAGCAATGTGTTTTTTGTCTAATTCAAAATTGAAATTCGATAATTTTGTACGCATACTGTAAGTATATTATTTATCTATTAGTTTGATTATCAATGTTTTACATCGAAAATAAAAGACGGATTTCTGAATAGGCTGCAAAAGTACATTTTTTTGAACCTTTTTGTTGATTTAGTTAATTTAAAAATGATTTTATTGAAAAAAAGTTTAAAACAAGGATGAATTTTCTTTTTTTTACATCGAATTAATGTATTTCATACCCCCTCAGTATAGAGTCGGTTTTAGAGACTCTGTTTTCAAATACGGTTACTTTTATTCGCTTTTATAATTTTTTTCAAAATCCGTCCAATTCGTTGTTTTATAACTATTCGTGGCGAAATAGCCAATAATTTTCTCAAATTCAGCTGCTCTGCGATAACCTGATATGGCTTGTATCACCTTTCCCTGTTCGTCTAATATGACGATGGTAGGGTAGGACATTTTGCCATTCAACCATTGGGCAGCCAATTGATGATAGCGACCACTATTTTTAGGTCTGACGACTTTGTACGTTGTGCCGCCCCAAGTTATATCCGCCAATTGTTCGCTATTGAACTGCACTGGAATGTAAGATTCGTTCAAGATTTTAGCAACTTTTTTGTTTGGAAATGTGCTTTTGTCCATTTCTTTGCACCAACCACACCAATTAGCATAGACTTTGACCATGATTTTTTTACCCGTTTGGGCGGCTTCTTTTTCGGCTTCTTCAATTTTGTACCATTTTACTTGTGCATTTGTTATGCTTAAATTTATGGTCGAAAAAAGAAAAATTGCGATGAATAGGCTTTTGTGAGTCATTATTTTACTTTTTTATAGTTTTAAACTGCTTTTGGGTATTCAGTAAAGTGAATGAAATAAAAACCGCCACTTTGAATCATAAAGTATTGTAAATCAATACTTAAAAAATTCATCATTTATAATTTATCATTCATCATTTCCTTACAGATAACGTTTAAAAGGATTTAGAGTTTTATTTTTTACGTCAAAAATTGGTGAAATTCAAATTACTAAACTTCCTACAAGATAATTTGTCTTCAAAATTAATTTTATCATTTTTGGCAAAAAACGAATGAGTTGTCTAATTTTAGCCGCTTAAAATTTAGAACCAAACCACATTTTAAAATCAAAAAAATAAACGAATGGCTAACAACTCTCTTTTTAGACGTAAACCCCTCAATAAAATTTTACAAGAAGGTGGCGACCACGGTGATGGTAAACTTAATCGTAACCTCAAATTGTGGGATTTAGTTTCCATGGGCATTGCTGCTGTCGTTGGCGCAGGTATTTTCTCAACGATTGGTTCGGCTGCTTACAACGGTGGTCCTGGTGTCGTTTATTTATTCGTCATTGCGGCGGTCACATGTGGTTTTACTGCTTTGTGTTATGCTGAATTTGCTTCCCGTGTGCCTGTTGCAGGTAGTGCCTACACCTATTCTTATGTGACTTTTGGTGAATTAATCGCTTGGATTATTGGTTGGGCTTTGATTTTAGAATATGCCATCGGCAATATTGTCGTAGCGATTTCATGGTCGAGCTATTTCAATAATTTACTGAGGGGGGTAGGCATCCACCTTCCGCTATGGATGATAACCGATGGCGGAACAGCTCACGTCCTCTACGAAACCGCTTTGGCGGATGGCAAACCGCTTGAAAACATGGCATGGACAACCGCACCTGTTATTGGCGATTGGCATGTCATTTTCAATCTTCCAGCCTTTGTCATCGTTGTTCTTGTAACAGCTTTGGTATATATAGGTATAAAAGAAAGCAAAAAATGGGCAAATGCAATGGTCGTTTTCAAATTAGCGATACTTTTTGTCGTCATTATAGCGGGCTGTTTTTATGTGCAACCTGAGAACTGGAATCCTTTTTTGCCCAATGGTTTTAAAGGCGTGATGATGGGTGTTTCTGCCGTTTTTTATGCCTATATCGGTTTCGATGCCATTTCAACGACGGCTGAAGAATGTGAAAATCCGCAGCGTGACCTGCCACGCGGTATGATTTACGCCTTAATAATATGTACTGTCATTTATGTACTTACCGCATTGGTGATTACTGGTATGGTCAACTACAAAGAATTCCTCGGTGTTGCTGACCCTTTGGCTTATGTTTTTGAAAAAACAGGATTGACTAAACTCAATTATGCGATTTCCGTGAGTGCAGTCGTGGCGACAACCAGCGTTTTGCTCGTTTTCCAAATTGGTCAACCGCGTATTTGGATGTCTATGAGTCGGGACGGTCTTTTGCCAAAAGCCTTTTCAAAAGTGCATCCTAAGTATCAAACGCCTTCATTTGCGACCATCGTAACAGGTGTTTTAGTCGCTATTCCTTCTTTATTTTTAGATGCGGCTTTGGTAACGGATTTGACGAGTATCGGAACGCTGTTTGCGTTTGTACTGGTTTGTGGTGGCGTTTTGGTGTTGCCAACAGAAGATAAACAGGTCGGAAAGTTCAAATTGCCTTATATAAGTGGCCGATTTATCATTCCCATTGTGTTTTTGACATTCCTTTATGTTTTTCAGGAAAGGGTCATTAGTGCCTTTACAAACATCGCTGACCAACCGCATCAAGAGTATTTATTGCTCATTTTCTTAGTGATTGCGACGGGCATGACCATTTATACGACTTTGAAAAAATGGTCTTTTATACCCGTTATGGGTGTGCTTTTTTGTACTTATTTGATGATTGAAATTCCTGTCAAATCATGGTATGTGTTCTTTGGTTGGATGGCTTTGGGCTTGACAATCTACTTTTTATATAGTATGAAAAATAGTAAATTGGTTGAGTAGGGAGTGATTGAGTGCAGGTATAGTAAACGGCAATTGAATAGGTTTTATATTTTTT
>JANLQI010000395.1:0-21248 GCA_031367705.1 Saprospiraceae bacterium
TGTATACTCGTTAAAAATGGTTTGCCTAAAATGAGCTTTCTAAATGTTTGTAAAACAACGTTTTATATTTTTCATTTTACTCTTTTCATTTTTCATTCACTTTAAACATCCTTTTGGTCTATCAACGAGCATTTTTAAACAAGCCTTTAAAATCAATATCTCTATCAAAAGGCTTGGCAATGCGGTCAAAAAGGACAGCGATTTCAAGACGAGTAATGGCACGATTGGGGTTAAAATTTTTAAGATTTAACCGTGTGTCCCAGTTCCGACCCACACCTTCAAGGAAGCCTTCAAAAGTCACATCAGGTTTCGTTTCCATCATCGCAAAAGCTAAGGCAACGGCTTCATAAATGTTAACGTTTCGATTCGCTTGTTCAGAGGTCATATTTTTTATATCAAAACCATAATCGTCAAAAGGCGGCAAAAAGTCCTTGTTTTGAATCGTTGAATCGGGATAAAACCATGTCCGATTGGCCCATTTATAAGGCTCACCGATTCCCCTCAGTATGCCCGATGCCCCAATGCGTTGAATGGCTTGGAAATGTGGATGATTGGGTTTAATATCGTAATAAGGCATTAAATACACACTTTTTTCAAGTAAAACAGTTTGAATACGTCTGACGGACATGTCTCTTGGTGTTGCTTTTTCCAATGCAGACAAAGCCGCCAACGCCCCAGCCGCTTGCCCAATCAACAAAACACAAGGCTGTAAACGCGTCGAACCATTGACAATATTCGTAACAGAAATGCTCTTTTCTGCGACAATAAAATTGTCAACACTTTTAGGAATCAATGCGCCAAGCGGCACATTAAACGACGGAATGGGAGGGAAATTTAAATTAGGAACACCATTCGGGTATTGTGCATGATGATGGTCAATTGGGTAGTCGCCCACTGCAATACCTGTTCTGTACAACTTTTCTTTTTGGTCAAAAGGCTTCAAAATATGATTGACGGTCATCGTTACGACCCCCTCAGTACGGCGGCTTTCTCGGAAATAGGGTAAGAAAGGCATTCGGTCTTTGGTCGGAAATTCATCGTCCGCCAAGCCAATATTTTTAAAACCCAAGTCATTTTGGATAAAATACACAAAAGCGAGTGTGCGTTGTTTGGCTTTATCAAAGGCAGAACAACGTTCTTTATCCGTTGCATCAATGATATTGGCATAAAAATCATTGCCGTTGCGAGGCCAGTTAATGATGTATTTGCCGTTTGGCAATTTGCCATAATTCAACATTTTATCGCAATCAATAATGCTTTCAGCCTTCGGACAACGACTCGCACAAGCACATTGAAACAAGGAAGCGTCGTAGTTTTTAGGCTTTTTGACCAATGGCGCAACGCCTTTTCCATACGTTTTAAGAATAGCGGAAAAAGTCATATCTTGAACGATATCCGTTTTTTTTGACGCAAAGCCGATTTCACCTGTTTCGATAGCGTCGTCCGTCCCAATTCTGTAAGGAATACCGACCGCTTTTGCCACATCACCGAGTTCCGTTGCATCAATAACGATGCGGGCTTGAATGGTCTGTTTGCCCTTTTTTGTCTTGATTTTTATTGTCCAATGATACCCCTCAGTATTTTCTTTGTTTTCTAATTTATTGATAGACAATAATTTAGAGTCCAAAGAAAGCGTTAAATAAGTTTCTTTTGCCGTCATTTCCTTAAAAATATTTGCCCCGACGTGTGGCTCAAATTGCGTATTGGACACCCAACCCGTTTGCACTTCTTTTTCACCCCCATAATAATCGTACAACTTTTGCCGAAACTCAGCCCACAAACCCGAAGGCAAATCGTGGTTGCCATCTGTTGCCGAAACACCTGCCGAAGTCAACATACCACCCAACCATGGCGAAGCTTCTACAATGATGGTTTTGGCCCCAAGCCGTGCCGCTTGAATACCCGCAGCTGTGCCGCTTGTGCTGCCGCCGATGATGCAGACATCATAGTTTTGCGCCCAAAATGTAGTGTGTAAAATAGTAAATGATAAAAAAACAAGGAATGACTTTTTCATAAAGCAGTGAATTTCAATTTTTTGTAGAAAACAAAAGCTGTCAATTCTAAAAAGAAATGCCCCGTTTTGTTTTTGTTGGTTTGAAAAATGAGTCTATAAATGCGACAAAAGTAAGGTTATGAAAATGAAAAAATCAGACAAAATCAGTCGAATCACTCAAATCAGTGGTCAAAAAAAACTTTTATTACATTAAATAAAAATGAATGGGCATATTGATTTTTAGGACCCCTCAGTATTTTTTATAAAACCACATTTGTTTGCCTTGTTTTTTAAATAATAAAATGCTCTTTTGTCAATAACTAATCACTTTACGACAAACCGCAACCCCACAAAACCGCGTATCCCTTGCAAAGGCGCGTAATTATAAGTCGGGTCAAAGGAATAACCCTTCGGATTGTCTATATCAACTGCTTTGTTAAAAGGGTCGAAAGGACGCATAATCGGGTTTTTGGGTTTAAAATTCAAAAGGTTTTTGATGCCGCCATAAAGTTGAACGCCATTCTTAAATGTTTTAGTCACTTGCATATTCGCTAAACAAAACCACGGAGAATGGTCGGGCCTGAAATCGTCTTCTTGAACAGGCAACAGCATCGGACTGTAAATATTGCCTGTAACATCCACGACTATATGCGATTTGAAGGTATAAGACAATGAAAACACCGCCGATACTGAGGGGACCTGAACAGGTTTGGTTTTTTCACTTTCGTTAAAATCTTTGGTTTCTACTTGATAAACATCAAGTATCGTTGCACCCAATGTCGCTTTGAAAGGATTGTCAAAATTGAAATCGGTGTTGAAACTCATGCCGCGTGCCACAGCAAAACCGTTCAAGTTATCGAACCAAATTTCTTTATCGTTTTTGAAATAATCGGCAACGATTCTATTCGTAAAATACGTATAAAACAAAGAGGCATCCACGGCTACATAGCCGCGCCGATGTGTTAATGTCGTATTGTAATTCAGATTGACATTGTAAGACTGTTCAGGCTTTAAATTAGACCCAATGACTATGCGTCTTGCGCCATTGAACGCGCGTTCATCTTCCGAAAACAAATTGACAACACGGTAGCCATTGCCCAAACCGAGACGGAAAGTATTTGTAGGATTGACCGTCCATTTCCAATTCAAACGCGGCGAAAAGATGCTGCCATGGGTGGAATTAAAATCATAACGCACACCCGCTAAAAGCGTATGTTTTTCCGAAAAACGCATTTCATCTTGTAGGAAAACCCCTGGCAACCATGTTTTTGACGGTTGATTTATCGGATTTAAAGAATCGGCAGAACGAGTCAAAGCCGAATTGTCATCATAATTTGTATAGCGCAAAGCTGTTCCCAACAAGATATCATGCGTTTTATTTAAGGGTTTGTTCCACGTCATTTGTGCAAAACCAATTTGTTGTGTCGCTAAAAAAGGACGGTTGCCATAAACCGAGTTTTGGTCATGGAAATTGTAGGAATACTGCAGTTTTATTTTTTCTTTTATAGGCAAATCATACACACCAATCAGTTCAAAACGGTTGGTCGTAATTTGTTCGCCATAGACTTCTGAACCGCCACGGTGTTCGTTTTGCCAATTCAATTCGCCGCCAAAACGGTCTTCATAGACGTAGCGCAGCGCAAAATTTGTTTGTTTGTCATCGGCTCTTTTGAATTGCCATTTATTGAAAATAGAAGCCCTTTTTTGAAGGGTGACATCGGTAAAATTGTCGTTATTGATGTCCCAACGTTTTTGAAAATTGAAGACATTGGCACTCAAAAGGCTGGTTGCACGTCCTATTTTGAATTTTGTTGCCGCATCTAAACCCATTTCGCCGTAAGAAGTGCCGTTGATATCCATGCTCAAACGGGGCGATTTGTCGGCTCGTTTTGTAATGACATTTATCAAGCCACCGACAGCTTCTGAACCGTATAAAGTCGAGCTGGGCCCTTTGATAATTTCAATGCGTTCCACCATTGAGTTGGGAATTCCCATCAAACCATAGACCGTTGAAAGTGCGCTGACGATAGGCATACCGTCAATCATCACCATCGTGTAGCCGCCTTCCATGCCGTTGATGTGGATGTCGCCTGTGTTGCAGACATTACAACTAATCGTCGGTTGTACGCCATTGACCATACCGATGGATTCAAACAAATTAGGCGTTGGGTTTTTTAAAAACAACTTAGGTGTAATGATGTCAATAGGCACAGCAGACTGTGAACGAGAAACTTCTTTCATCGTTCCTGTAATAACGACTTCTTCTAATTTATCATCAGATGGGTTGAGTAAAATATTGACTGTCAATGCCTTATCTGTGTGTTTTATACCTATTTTTTTTTCTTTTTTCTCAAAACCTACAGCCGTAACGACTAAAATATAATCGCCAACAGGTACATTTTCAATAAAATACACCCCCTCAGTATCTGAGGCGTTTCCGATGTTTTTTTTGGATAGAAAGACATTGGCAAAAGGCACAGGCCTGCCTTCGGTGTCGTTGATAATGCCTTTTATGTGTGCATTTTGAGCAAATAGGCTCAAAGAAAAGAAAGTCAAAAAGGTGTGTAAGATATATTTCATTGTTTGCATTTTTAGTAATCAAATGCAAAGTTATGATTATTGTTAAATTATTTTTAGATTAGTCTAAATTTATTTTAAAAGCCTGCGTATTTATAGTGATAGTCGAACAAAAAGGCTTTTATGTCCTAAAAAAGGATGTAGTTAGAGAAAAGCGTTGAACTTTGTGACACTATTCTGACTTTACTGTTTTCTGAAATGAATTAAAACACTCGACTCAATTTTAAAATTTAAACAATGAAAAAACTAAACTTCTTATTGTCTTTTCTCCTAATTGCCTCATGGGCTTTTGCTCAGAATCCGATGGGTGCTGCGGGTGGCGGTATGCCAAAGGGTATAAAGATTTCTGGACGTATTTATGGCAAAGTGGTGGATGAAACGACACAAAAGCCGCTTGAATTTGTGTCTGTGGTCGCTTTGCGTTCTTTGGGCCGTAAGGACTCGATTGTCGGCGGTATGTTGACTTTAACTAATGGTGAATTCAGTATTGATAATTTGCCGATAGGTGGTATCAAAATGAAAATTTCTATGATTGGTTACAAGGATGTTATTAAGCAAATTAACCTTTTTCCGCCTGATTTAGAAATAGATATGGGTAATTTAAAATTAGGATATGATGCCAAAGTTTTACAAGAATTGGAAGTGACAGGTCAAAAAACGTCCATGCAATTAGGTCTTGACAAAAAGATTTTTAATGTGGATAAAAATATCACAACCACAGGCGGCACGGCAGAAGATGTCTTGAAATCGGTCCCCTCAGTAACCGTTGATGCCGACGGTTCTGCAAAATTGCGGAACAACGCGACAAAGATTTATGTGGATGGAAGACCGACATTAATGAGTATCAATCAGATTCCTGCCGACCAGATTGACAATATAGAGGTCATTTCTAACCCTTCTGCAAAGTACGAAGCGGCAAGTTCGGGCGGTATCATCAATATTATTTTGAAGAAAAATAAAAAACCAGGCTATAATGGTTTTTTGAGCGCGGGTATAGGCACGGGCAACCGCTACAATGGTATGGCAAATGTGAATATCAAGGAAGGACGTTCCAATGTGACGGCTTTTTATAATTTAAATAAAACGCTGAATCCGACAAATGGCTATTCAAATCGAACATTTTTATCGCCCTCTGCGCCTTATAAAGACTTCAATCAACAAACGGAAACAAAATTTGATAATCTATTTCAGATTGGTCGTTTGCAATGGGATTACAATGTGTCGAATCGAAATATGTTGAGCTTGGCAGGTACGTATGTGAATGGCATTTTTAACATCGGTTCAGACCAAAATTATGAGTATTTGAATGCTTCTAAGGCTCAATTACTGAGGGGTACGTTTCAGCAACGTCCAGAGAACGAATTTAAAAATTACAGCCTTCAAGCGACGTGGAAGAAGTCTTATCCCAAAAAAGGGAAGGAGTTGATTACCGATTTGAGTTACGGTTTTGGTGGTTCAAACAACGACGCGGATTGGACGCGCACCTATGTAAAACCCAATGGCGAAAAAGCGGCACCCGACCAAAAAGTGAATATTGGCGGCGGAAACGAAGGGCAACAAGTGACTTTTCAAATGGATTTTACAAATCCTATCAATGATTCGACAAAAATAGAAATGGGTGTCCGCAGTTATTGGAACAATAGAACGCAGAATTATTTATTCAATTTGTACGATTATACGACCTTAAAATATGTGCAGCAAAACGCTTATTCTCAAAACACGGATGTGAGTGATATGATTAACGCGGCTTATATTACTTATGGTTCAAAATGGCAAGGGATAGGTTATCAAATAGGTATGCGTTACGAACAATCAAATCTGAAAGGGACGAGCAAATTGGACAATGTGCCTTCGTTTGGATATGACTATCCGAAATCAACGAGTGATTTGCTCAATGCTTTGTTCCCCTCAATATATTTGAGTAAAAAGTTGAATAAAACAGAAGAAATTCAAGCCAATTTCAGCCGTAAAATCAATCGCCCAAATTACATGCAGTTAATGCCTGTCATCATGGGTGCAGATGCTGAAAATATACGCATAGGTAACCCTGCATTGACACCTGAATTTATCAATTTGGCAGAGTTCAATTACAGCAAAATTTGGAAGTCCAATAATTGGTTGGGAACGCTTTATTTGCGGGGCGAAGAAAATCCGATTACGACCATTATTACACCATTAGATTCCACTTCAACGGTGCGCAAAACGACTTTTGTCAATGGTAAATCGGCGACACGTTATGGTATGGACAATATTTTGAAACTGACATTAGCCAAAGATTTGGAACTGACGACAAACCTCAATGTTTTCAAACTGAATATCCAGACTGACAAATTTGCGAATGAAGGTTGGGCATATAATGGCAAATTTAACTTAACTTATAAACTACCAAAGAAACTAAAAGCCTTCTCGTTACAACTACAAGGCAGCTACGAAAGTGACCAAATCATCGCGCAAGGTACACGTAAAGGTATTGCATTTGCCGATTTTGCGGTGAAATACACGTTTTTGAAAATGGCTAATTTGACGCTACAAGTCAGCGACATAACCAATTCAAGAAGGGAAATTCTTTATGTATCTGATGGGACTTTTACACAAGAAAGTATGCGCCGCCGTGATTTGCGTTATGTGAAATTGACTTTCCAAATGCCTTTTGGCAAGATGGATGCTTCGATTTTCCGCAAAGCAAAAGATGCACGTCGCAACAATAATACGCAGGATATGCAGCCAGATTTTTAAGATGATTTTTTTGATTTTTTAGACCACTGATTGGACTGATGCGACTGATTTACACTGATTTTTTGTCATTCCGTAGGAAACTAAATCTGCGAAAATCAGTCGAATCAGCCCAATCAGTGGTCTAAAAAATCCTAAACATTCTCAACATTAAACTGTTAACTTGTAGATATTTTTCAAAAAACGAATACCTTTTTTAATGAATTCGCAAACGAATGATTTTCGCTCGCTCGGTACGCATCCTTGGATGATAATGATGTATTTGCTGTTGGCAGGTCTGACCATGATATTTTTTGGTTTGTCCATGGCATACCTCTATTCGCGTTTTCAGTCGGGCGAAGACCCGATTAAAGTGCCGTGGATTTTTCTATTCAATACCCTTGTTCTTTCAGGGAGTTCGTGGTGTTTACGCAAGGCAAAAGCCTATTATTTAGACGATAATACTGGAGGGTATCAACGGGCTTTGTGGGGTACATTTTTGTTAACCATTGTGTTTATGGCTTTGCAATACATCGGTTGGGGCATGTTGTGGGTGGACAATCCCAATATCGGCATCGGCAATATGCGGGCGTATGTGTATGCGATTTCAATCATTCACTTGCTGCACATCTTAGGCGGGTTGCCTTTTTTCATCGTATTTATTTATACAGCTTATGTGCGCATGAAAGAACCTGTCAGCGTTTTAGTTTATTTCAGCGACCCTGTCAAACAACTGCGTTTGCGTTTGTTGACGATGTATTGGCGGTTTCTGGATATTTTATGGCTGTATTTAATTGTCTTCTTTTGGGGTAATTATTTTTTGTCGTAGTAAATATTTTTTATCATTCTGAACGTAGTGAAAGAATTTAAACAATTGAAAACAAAATATTTAGACTCTTTAACTGCGTTCAGAATGATAAAAAAACAGCCATGTTGTCATACAACAAGGCTGTAAAAATCTATAAACTTGATTATTACATTAAAAACCAAGACCGAGGGTGAAACCACGAACACCTGTCATATTGACCATTGTTCCTGTACTCAACTGCGCATTCCCTAAATTGATTTGATACAATTTAACCGTCGTTTCGTCTCCAAACAAAACAAATGCTTTGCTCGATGTGCTGCCTATATCAAAACCATTCGCATCGGAAGCCATGCCTACAATATTACCGACCTCAACCAAAGTGCCATTATTTGGCGGATTTTGCATATACAATTTCTTAGTCATTGCATCTATTGCAAACAAAGTGGTCGTCGTTGTGCCAGCAAAATTATTGGTATAAGCAGAAGCTGTTACTGAGGGGGTGCCTGGATTGATATTGCCATCAATGGCAACGATTGCCCCAGTTTCAGGATGTGCGCGTAGGTTTTGACCTGTATTACTCACAATCCGAATCCTATCAACCGTTGGATTAAAATCAAAACCAAACTGTGTACCTGTCAAAGCAGGGGTAAAAGGCGTTGTACCAACGGCGGTTGCCGCACCATTAGACGCATTAATCGTGTATAAACGGCTTGTACTGCCCAAAGCATACAGTTGCCCATTGACAGGACGCATGTCTAAGCCCAAAACCATTTCGCCAGCTTGCATACCTGTAATAGGTTTCATAATCGGCGCAGGGTTATATGGATTGAAAATGACAAGGTTATTGTTATTGTCCACAGCATAAGACACAGGGTCAGTCGTAATAGCCAAACCAATGACATTGGCACCAAAATCGAAATTACCTAATTTCAAGACACGTCCAGTTGCCAAATTGACAACATACAATTCAGATTTTCCACCAACTCGTAAAGCGGCTAAGCCCAAATCGTTGTTTGTAATATCAAATCCTGCTGCACCCGTTGCATCTACACCCAAAGGGCCGATTTCGACCAAAGTACCATTGTTAGGTGGGTCTTGACGATAGAGTTTGTCGGTGCTGACATCAATCGCAAACAGCGTTGTTGCCGTCACACCAGCCTTGTTATTGGCATAAGCCACCTCTGATACTGAGGGGGTGCCTGGATTCAAGTTGCCGTCAATAGCAGCCGTTCCACCCGTTTCTGGATTAAGTCTTAAATTTTGACCCGTATTTGTTTCCATACGAATTCGGTCAACGGTTGGGTTGAAATCAAAACCAACGATTGTACCATTGAGCGCAGGTACAAAAGGCGATGCGCCAATTGCCAACGCCGCCCCAGTTTGAGTGTTAATGGCATATAATCGGCTTGAATCACTCACGCCATACAGTTGCCCTGTTGATGGACGGAAATCAATGCCCAACATCTTTTCGTTGGTGCGCAGCCCCGTAATGAGCGTTTTTTTAATCGTTTGCGAAGGATTATCCGCATTGACGGTTAAGAGATTGTTGTCGTTTGTGAGTGCAATAACGTTGAGGTCATATCTGCTGCGCTCCGTTTCGCTGCGACAACCGTTGGTTAGGAATAGAGTAGTTGCCATTAAAGCCAAACCAATGAGCCTTAATGCAATTTTGAATCTGTTTTTCATATTAAATAATTTATTGTTTAAAAATCGGTAAAACCGTTTTGGGATTGGTTCATTGGCTTTATTTACGAAAGGATGGGTGGGTTCGGTTTTGTGAGGTATTAAATTTTTTTGAAATTATTTAAAATTCCGAAGGAATGGTATACGAATAACCATAGATGAAATCTACAGATGGACACAAGTACTCCCTTAACTCTGAAAGAGTTGAATATCAAGGGATTATGCTCATTTAACTCTTTTAAAGTTGGGAGGCATTTTCATTATGACCGTATATTTTATCTACAGTTATTCGTATTCAATTCTTCCAAAATTTTGGGTTCACTATTTTTTGTATTACATCTATTTTGCTACTTTATTATTCTACATACAGCACCAACCCTTTTAGATAAGACCCCTCGGGATGGAAAATATTTACGGGATGGTCGGCGGGTTGCGTCAATCGGTGCATGACACGTACTTTTCTGCCCGCTTCAATCGCTGCGGCAACAATCGTATCATAAAACAATTGTGTATCAACGACTTGCGAGCAACTGAAAGTGAACAAAATACCCCCCTCAGTAATTTGGCGTAAAGCCATGGCATTCAACCTTTTGTACGCTTGTACGGCATTGTGTCGCTTATTGATAGACTTTGCAAAGGCGGGCGGGTCAACTATCATCACATCAAAAATGCGTTCATTTTCTTTCAAAAAAGCCAAAACGTCAACAGCGGCAGCGGTGTGTTCACCTTCAAAAGGGCGATTGATTTCGACATTTTTTAAAGTCAAATCAATCGCTTTTGGTGAAATATCAATGGAATGAACCGATTTAGCACCCGCTTTCAAGGCATAAACAGAAAAACCGCCTGAATAACAAAAGGCATTCAAAACTGATTTGCCTTTAGCATAACGGCTCAACAATGCCCGATTATCGCGTTGGTCAAGGAAAAAACCTGTTTTTTGACCCGTAATCCAATCTACTGCGAAGGCATTGTCGTTTTCAAAAACGGTTAAAGGCACTTCAGATTTTCCTAAGAGATAATCGTTTTTTATGCTGTTTTGGGCGACATACTGAGGGGGTAGTGTCTCAGCACTTTTGTCGTAAATGGCAGTCAATTTTTCACCAAAAACCTTTTGAAGACCATTTGTGATTGCTCCAACTTGTAGGTGCATACCGATTGAATGACATTGAACGACAGCCACTGGGCCATAAATATCAACAATCAATCCAGGTAAACCATCGCCTTCGGCGTGAATGAGGCGGTAACAATTCGTTGATTCTGAATGAGTTAACTCTAATTTTTGACGATATTGAAAAGCATTTTCTAATCTTTTAAACCAAAATGCTGCATCAATGGTAGTCGGTACAAAACTCAAAATGCGGACAACGATTGAGCCATCGTTGTAATAACCAATAGCTAACCATTGTTTTTTTGAATCATAGATGTCAACCAAATCACCATCTTCAAGCACCCCCTCAGTATGTGCGACTGCGCCGCTAAAAATCCAAGGGTGTTGCCGCTTAACGGCTTCGTCTCTACCTTTTTTTAAAAATATTTTTTTCATGGATAATTGCGTTTTCCAAAAAGTAAACTGCCGATGCGTACCATCGTCGAGCCTTCTTCAATTGCCATTTTATAATCGTCGCTCATACCCATTGAAATTTCTGTAAATGACTGGTTATCAGCGAAATAAGTGTTTTTTATATTGTCAAAAATGTGTTTTAATTCTTGAAATTCACGCTTGACTTGTACTTTGTCATCAGTAAAAGTTGCCATTCCCATAACACCACATATTTCTATGTGTGTTAATGTTGCGTCAGCTAATTCTTCTGCCAATTTTTTTACCCCCTCAGTATCAAAGCCAAATTTTGACGCTTCTTCGGCAATATGAAATTGTAAAAGCACTTTTATAATGCGCTCATTTCTAATGGCTTGTTTATTGATTTCATGCAGCAATTTAAGCGAATCAACAGCGTGAATCATAGCGACAAAAGGAGCGATGTATTTAACTTTATTTGACTGCAAATGCCCGATGAAATGCCAATCAATATCCGTCGGTAAAGTCGCTTGTTTGTCCACCAATTCTTGAACATAGTTTTCGCCAAAGGCACGGTGCCCTTGATTGTAGAGTTCAAGAACGGCCTCATTGGGTTTGGTTTTTGAAACGGCAATGAGTTTAGTATTTGAGCTTTTGAGTTCAGTTAGAATTTGTTCAAGCATATTTTCAAGCTTTAAAATTAGAAATTACTGAGGGGGTGTAAAAATAAAAAAAATCCGTCAAGCGAATGCGAGACGGATGTATTTTTATACTTAAAATATTGATAATCAATCTTTCATAAAAGGATAATCGGGTTGTACGTAATTGTCTTCGTACAAATCATCGGCATCTGGATAAGGTGATGCTTTGGCAAAATCAACGGCTTCTTGCATTTCAACTTCGGTAGCGTCTTCGATGGCTTTAATATCGGCTTCTGTAATACCTAAATCAAGCATTTTTTGACGCGTTGTTTTCAATGGGTCAATTGATTTATAATGAGCCGCTTCTGCACGTCCTTTTTCATCTTTGCGGTATTTTTCAGGGTCACTGACAGAGTGACCTTTGTAGCGATAAGTCTTAATTTCAAGGAAATAAGGACCATTTCCAGCGCGAATGTGTGCTGCTGCTCTTACAAATGCTTCGTGAACCGCTTCTGGATTCATACCATCAACAATTTCCGCGGGCATATCAAATGCCTGTGCAACGGTGCTGATGTCACGTACATTTGACGTTCTTTCGACCGAAGTACCCATCGCATAGCCGTTGTTTTCACACACATATATGACAGGTAATTTCCATGTCATAGCCATATTTCCTGCTTCGTAAAGGATACCTTGACGAGCCGCACCGTCTCCAAACATAGCGACACAAAGCAAGTCAGTTCCCTTGTATTTTTCAGCGAAAGCGATACCTGTACCTATTCCGATTTGCGCACCGACGATACCATTACCACCAAAATACTTGTTTTGAGCATAGAAAAAGTGCATTGAGCCGCCTTTTCCCTTGACAATGCCCGTTGAGCGACCAAACAATTCCGCCATCGCTTCACGGCTTGGGATGCCTTTCATAAGCCCGATACCATGTTGACGATAAGCTGTAACAACACCGTCCATTGGGTTTAAAGCGGATTTCATACCAGCAGCAATGGCTTCTTGTCCGATATAAACATGGCAGAAACCACGTACAAATTCACCATAAAACTCCAAAACTCGCTCCTCGAAGCGGCGAATACGGTACATCATTGTGTACCACTCTTTGTATTGATCGGCACCATACTGAGGGGTACTTTTTGCAGCTTTAGCACTGGCTTTAGTTGTTTTTTTGATTTCTAATACTTCCATAATTGTCCTTGATTTATATTTTGGCGAAAATTCGCCTAAGAAATTGGTTGGCAAAATAAAGGTAATAAAGGCAGTTGAGACAGCCAATATTTCAGGAGCAAAGATAGTGAAGTCTTTAATTAAGTCTTGTTTTTTTCGCTAAAAAAGCAAAGAGACTGTTCTTTATCATCGTGTCATTGAATAATTTTCCAATATGAACACTAAAGGAACAGTCTCTTTCAGTTTTTGTTTTCTTAAATTTACCTCATGCGGCTTGGACGGGTTTCATTTTTTGAGGCAAAGGCGAAAACACAAGTGACCAGGATTAAAATTACTAATATCATCATGGTGTATCAAAGTTTTAGATTAGGAAAAAAGGTTCAAGGAATGAAATTGTGTCTTTGTTGTTTTATAATATTGACAAATATGAAGGAAAAATATTTAATAAGCAAAAATTTTATCGAAGATTAACAAAACTTTAGCTGCATACTTTTAAATATACGTCAAAATATAGTTTATGGATTCTTTAATGGTCATAAATGAATGTTTTTACAAAATAAAAATGCCTTCGACATACGTTCTAAGAAACGTATCAAAGGCATTTTTATTTATTCAATGCAAGGGTGTTTAAAGCATACAAATCAATTCAGTTTTATAAAATATTGATTCTTAAATTCTTGAACTCAAACCACCCCTCAGTATTTTTTATTATTGTGCGGCTTTGAAACGACGATTTACTTCGTCCCAATTGACAACATTGAAGAATGCACCGACATAGTCTGCACGTCGGTTTTGGTAGTGTAAGTAATAAGCGTGTTCCCAAACGTCAATGCCTAAAACAGGAGTCCCTTTTTTGTCAGCAATATCCATCAAAGGATTGTCTTGGTTTGGTGTTGAACTGACGACGAGTTTTTTGTTGGCATCAACGCTCAACCATGCCCAACCTGAACCAAAACGGGTCATAGCCGCTTGTGAAAACTCTTTTTTGAAGTTTTCAAAACTGCCAAATGTGCTGTTGATAGCTGTGCCTACATCACCTGTTGGCGCACCACCAGCGTTTGGCGACATAATTTTCCAAAACATGGAGTGATTCCAGTGACCGCCGCCGTTGTTGCGGATAGCACCAGCATATTTTGAGATATTCGCCATGAGTTCGTCAAGGCTTTTACCTTGTGCATTGGCATCTGCTGTTACAGCGTTATTTAAGTTTGATACATAAGCAGCATGGTGCTTGTCATGGTGGATTTCCATTGTTTTAGCGTCAACGTGCGGTTCAAGTGCTGCGGGCGCATAAGCGAGAGCGGGAAGTTCGAATGTCATAATAGTCTTATTATTTTTAATGTTAGATAATGGATTTTCAGAAGCCTTTTTAGCAACCGCAGGGGAGCAACCAATGACGATTGCGCTTGCAGGAGCGATTAAAGGCATGTTTTTTAAGAATGAGCGTCGTTTCATTTTAGTATCGTTTATGTTTTATTAACAATGACCAAAGGTAAAAAGTTTTGAAGGAATAATGATTATTGTGGTTTCATAAATTCTAAATAAAAGCTTTTATGTGAATTTCCTCTTTTTATAGATTTTGAGGGCTTTATACTGAGGGGGTCAAAAACAAAGCGATTCCCTCCATGCTCTAACTAATGGAAGGGAATCGCTCGATTGATTTATGGTATAGAAAGAATATTTCTCAATCATTTTTTTCACTAACCACCTTACCCCACACGGCATTTACAGCCGAATAATGCTTAACGATAACAATATTGGTATCTAATTCTTTTGCCAAAGTCTCAGGAATTGAACCAAAAAGGACATCATGGTACATACTTTTTCTGGTAGCACCAATGAAAACGGTATCATAAGTTGCAGACTCATCTATGATAGCCGCTTCAATTCTCGGGTGTTTGATGAGTTTGGTATTGGCTATTAATCCACATTTTTCTTCAATCCGTTTTTTTGACTGTTCGAGATTTGCGTTGACTTCCAATTGTACATCTTCAGCAAGAGTTGACTCTTTCACAACCCTTAGAACGGTAAGTGAACCGTTTAATGCCTTAGCCAAACCGCCTGCATAGATTTCTGCGGCTTGTGCATGAGGGCCTCCTCCAGAAGGTAAAAGGATTTTATGGATTTTTTTAGTCGAATGTGGGCGAAACACGATGATGTCTCTTTTGGCTTTGGTCGCGACGATATCAATAATGCTTCCCATGACATTTTCCGAACGGCTTACAATCCCTTCCCAACCCATGAGGATAATGTCGGCATCGGCTTCTCTTGAAGATTCCAGAATGGTCTTCGCCGTATTATGTCCAACCCGAAGAATAGTGCCGATGGAAGTGCCGCGTTTCTCGCCTTCTGCCTGAATGAGGTGCAATAATTTCTTTTCATTCTCAAAATCTTTGGAGCCGAACTCCAATGGTTTTGAATCAGGGTATTCAACAGCCACCAAAGCCGTAACTGACGCGTCTAATTGTTTAGCGAGATTGACCGCAAAATTCACGACCTCTGATAGCATATTTTCATTCGAAATTGGGATGATGATTTTTTTGCTTTTTGCCATTTCGTCAGTAGCATGTGTCAGCAACACTAATTTAGACGGTGCTTCATCAAATCCTTCTTCGTCTGGCAGCGTGCCTTTCCAATAGAGAAATCCCACAACGCAAAACGCAAGCGCAAACAAAGCCAATGAAAGCGGCATTGGGTGATGCAAAAGTTGGATAAGTAGATACAGATTGGCAAGTATGCCAATGATAGGCGTTAGCGGATACAATGGTACTTTGAAAGGACGTGGCAGATTTGGAAATTTTCTTCTATGCAGAATGAGTCCGAAATTCACCATGATAAGGGCAAACAAAAGTACTGTATCAGCAAAATGCGCCAACTCCTCCAAAGGCAGTAAGACGGTAAAAAGTAGTATGAGTCCGCCGACAGCTATAACAGCAATCCAGGGCGTTTCAAATTTCTTATGAATTTGACCTAATTGTGCTGGAAGATGCCCCAGTTCGCTCATTGCCAAAGCTACACGTGAACCCGCCATAATAGATGCGTTGGAGGCAGAAATCATTGAAAATATACCCCCTGCAACGATGACCAAACCGCCAACACTACCTAAAAATTTCTTAGCAGCTATACCTAATGAGGCTTCATCATACTCCGTCAGATTGGAAGCCAATATGACAATCACGACAAAAACATAAAGCACAGAGACAATGCCCATGGACCAAAAAATGGCTTTTGGAATATTTTTTACAGGATTGATGACTTCTCCTGCGGAGGCAGCAATGGCTGAAAACCCAAAAAAGGTAATGAATACCAACGAGGACGTTTCTAAGATTTTTCCAACATCGGTACTCGCCTTAGCAATAAAATCATCGAAGTTAAAAAAACGCAAGCCACCAGCTACAAACCATATTAATAAAACAACCTTAACCGCAGTGACGACGACTTGAAATACCCCGCTTTCTTTGGACCCCTTTATATTCAAAAAAGTTAAAGCTATTAAAAATACCACCCCAGCGAGTTTTTCGACCGGTGAGTGCCAAATAAATTCCTGAAAGTAAGATGAAAGGCTGGATAAGTAAAACGAGCAACTGCTGACATATCCTAAAAAGAGTGCTACACCTACAAGGTATGCCAAAGGTGCAATGAACGTTTTTCGGGCATAAAGGTATCCCTCACCAGATTTTGGATAAATGGATACAAACTCACAATAGGTAAGGGCTGTAAACATAGAAACTATGGCAGCCAAAATAAATGAAATAATGGCACTTGAACCGACATTTCGGATGGCCAATCCTGAAAGTGTAAAAATCCCTGCGGCAATCATGGTGCCAACGCCAATCGCTAATGCTGTTGTAAACCCAAGTGTGCGATGTAGTTCACCTGTTTTACCTTCACTTTTTTTCATAATGTCTTGATTTTATTTATTTACGCTGCGGTTAAATTTATGATGTGACTACCCTTTTAGGAAATGATGAATGTTGAATTCATCATTTATAATTCATCATTTCTTAACATGCTTCGCTTGTATCACATCAATTCACAAAAATATCATAATCTAACAATAAAAAAGATTTTTCTATAAAAAACTGAGAATTAAGGAAATGATGAATGATGAATTATAAATTATAAATGATGAATTTTCTATAATTCATCATTTCACAAGTATTTTAGGTTTCGAGTTCGGTATATTTTAGTATTCCCATACATCATATACTGAGGGGTATCTCTTTTTCGCAATATAGCCGAGCGCAACTTGTTTATCCTATTTTAATATGTTAAAAATCAAATTAAAAATCATTGTTTGACGTTAAAAACCAGTATTTTCAAAAATGTGGATAAAAAATTGATAAAAAATTAACCGTTTTCTCTGAAAAGCAGTTAAATTAGTATCATTTTTTATTCAAAACCCAACACCCGAGCAATTATGATGTACGACGACGAAGTTTATGAATCGCCTGAATTTAGAAAATTCAAGTTCCGTGAATTAAAAGTTTACGCCTCAACGGAATGGTTAGCGGACAACAAAAAGAAATATCGGCAAGTATTTGACCGATACGAATCCGCATATATGTATGCCGAATTATCCTTGTACAATAAGATGTTTGACCTCGACGATTGGGATGTCGAAGTTGAATTGAAGTGTTTTTCCTTGAAAAAAGGACGAACTGAGCTGTGTAGCCTCCCTTTTCGTCGGAAAGTGAGCAAATATGACAATGTCATTTATGTACGTGAAGGATGGGGCAACAAAAAAGAAGGCGCATTTTGGAAAAAAGGCACTTACTATTGGGAGGCGTATGTGGATGGTGAAAAGGTAGCGACAAAATATTTTTATATCGAAGACGGCGGTCGTGAAGTCACTTATGAGGACAATCCGTATCTCGAAATTCAGTCGCTCAAATTGTATGAAGGTCCTTATGACGACATTCCCGAAACAGAGCGCATTTATTATCGGACTTTGCATGGCGAAGAGACACGATATATATATGCAGAGATTACGCTCAAAAATTTGAATCTAAACAAGAGCTGGCAATGCGAGTTGTTTGCCAAGTTTTACAATAATGCACGAGAGTTAAAAGGTCAGATTGTACGTTTGCACCGTGTTGAAAAGAAAGATGAATACTTGACAATTACAGCAGGTTGGGGTTCAAATGTCAAAGGTTCGTGGCGCAATGACCATTATACATGTGAAGTGGTCTTTATGGATAAACTATTGGCTGTCTTGCCTTTTGAGGTCGCTGATGAGTTTTTAGAAGGTACACAACCGATATTTTTACCGAACCAAGTAACACCCGTTATTCAAGAAGTTGAGGACGATGTTCAAGTGACTTTTGATGAAGTGATGAGCAAATTAGAGAACTTGATTGGTTTAAGTCAAATCAAGCAAAAGGTGCGTGACCATGCTCAATATTTGCAATTTCTACAAATCCGTAAAGAACGCGGCTTTGATGAAGACAGTCAAATCAACGTACATTCGGTTTTTGTAGGCAACCCAGGAACAGGAAAGACGACAGTTGCCAAAATGATGGGTAAACTCTATAAAAAAATGGGTTTACTTTCAAAAGGTCATGTGCATGAAGTTGACCGTTCTGACCTTGTTGGTGAATATATCGGTCAAACAGCACCTAAAGTTAAAGATGCGATCGAGAAAGCCCGTGGCGGTGTTTTGTTCATTGACGAAGCCTATTCATTGGCGCGTTCATTGGACGATACCAAGGACTTTGGTCGTGAGGTTGTAGAAATTTTGGTCAAAGAAATGAGTAATGGGGTAGGAGACCTTGCCGTCATTGTGGCGGGTTATCCAAAAGAAATGAAGCATTTTATTGATTCAAACCCCGGTTTACGCTCTCGTTTCAAGCATTTTTTTGAATTTCAAGACTATTTGCCACAGGAATTATCTCAAATTGCAGATTATGCGGCTTATGAAAAAGGCATTGTTTTAAGTCCAAATGCTAAGAAACAAGTAGATGAAATCATCACGGAAGCATTTAGAAATCGTGACCGCACTTTCGGCAATGCCCGTTTTGCTTACGATGTGCTTGACCAAGCCAAAATCAACATGGGCTTGCGTTTGATGACGATGGACAATCCGAGAGAATTGTCGAAAGATGAATTATCTTTGGTGTCGGCACATGATGTTGAGAAAATTCAGATGAAGACGAAAAAGGTTTTACCTAATATTCCGATTGATGAACAATTGCTCAAATTGTCGCTCGATGAGTTGAACAGATTGGTTGGTATGACTAAAATCAAGACACAAATCAATGAATTGGTCAATTTGGTGCGTTATTATCGTGAATCTGGACGTGATGTATTGGGCAATTTTTACTTGCATACCGTTTTTGTCGGCAACCCTGGAACAGGTAAAACAACCGTTGCACGTATTTTGACAAAAATATACAAGTCTTTAGGTATTTTGGAACGTGGTCACATGGTCGAAACCGACAGGCAAGGGCTTGTTGCGGGTTATGTAGGTCAAACAGCCATTAAAACGGCTGAAAAAATCAACGAATCCATCGGCGGCGTTCTTTTTATTGACGAGGCTTATGCTTTGACAAGTTATGGCGGTGGTGGACGTGGTGATTTCGGCGACGAAGCCATCCAAACATTGCTCAAACGTATGGAAGACAACCGTGGCGAGTTCTTCGTGTTTGTTGCGGGTTATACCGACAATATGGAAACTTTCCTCAAAGCCAATCCAGGTTTGTCAAGCCGTTTCGATAAAAAATTCATGTTTGACGATTATATGCCAGCGGAACTCATGGAAATTGCCGTTTCAATGTTACACGATGGTAGCGTAACCATTGCAGCTGATGCAGAAGAACATTTGCGCAATTATCTGTCGTTTATTCACGAATATCGTGATAAATATTTTGGTAATGCGCGGACTATTCGTCAAATCGTCACTGACATCATCAACAAGCATAATTTGCGTTTGGCAGCTATGTCGAAAGAAAAACGTGATGAACGCGAATTGAACGTCATTTCGATGCAAGATGTTGAACACCTCAAACTCGATAAATCTGATTTTACTTATGCGAAAAAAGGTATTGGCTTTAGAGCGAGAGAGGGGAATCGGTAGTATTGATTTTTTGGTTTATATTAACAACGCTGGCTTTGGTTAAACCGAAGCCAGCGTTCTTGTTTATTGAAGCTGAAATGAAGGAAACAAAAAAGAAAGACCGCCACTTTTAAGTCAATTTAGTACGCTGTTTTTTAATTCTTATTAATTGGAGAACGGTTACGCTCACGCATACCGCCGCTTGTTGGGCTTTTGTGCGTGGGCTTTTAGCGGCGGTTGGCGTGAGCGTGGTGTTCTCCGCCGTATTTTTTTTATTTTTTTATTTTTTGTCGTCGTCAAAACGGCTTTTTTTATTGATGTTCAGTTTTATACCCCCCTCAGTATTTTTGCCATTTTGACCACTTTTTGCCAAAATTCTATTTCATGCCAATAAAACATTTTCCGATTTCTGACAAAAGTTGTTTTAATTCGTTAGCAAAAATGAATTTCACGTTTTTGTCGTGTTCAAGAAGTCTAATATTGTCATCTTTTTTTGCTTTTGTAATTATTACTATTTTCTCAATGAGTTTTAAATTTTCGCTATCCCAGTAATTGTCTGCCTTATTTATTTGAGCAACAACTTCGTTACCTACAAATCCTTCGTAGTCTTTAACTTGTATGGCTATTGCATAACCATAGTTTGAAAGAATACTCGGAATTTTAATTAAAATATCTGTACCATGATTTTTTTCTTCTTTTCCACCAACTCTCTCAACTTGATAAAAAGGGAACATTTGTTTAAGACCATAAACTAATGCAAATTCCCATTCTTCTCTTGTGAATTGTTCAGTTAGTTTTTCATATAATTTGTCTGCAAACAATTTATCATCAAAAATATCATTAAATACAGTTCCAATTGAAGTCTCTAACCTACTGTTATAGTCTTGTCTTTTGGAAAGTTCTGTTACCTGCGATTTTAGTAATAAGTCAACATCGTCTGAATAGTGATTTATATTCCAGAATCTTGAAGGATTTTTGAGTGTTGACCGTAAATTCCCAGTAACATTTTCATTGTTTCGGGTAAATTTTTTAAGGTATTTTGCGGGAAATATGTGTCCATAATCCCCAAGTTTGTGGTCAACTTC
>JANLQI010000402.1:0-7300 GCA_031367705.1 Saprospiraceae bacterium
CAAGTTCCGATACAGCCGTTTGTGTTAAGCGTATATCTATTACTATCATCTTGTCTGTTTTTTATCGCAAGTTATACCCCTTTTACCAAAATTATATTGTTATATAATGCACTTTATTTTTTTGAAACTCATTAGATGGAGAAAAAAAAAATGCAGTCTCCATCTAAAGATGTAGGCAATTGATACATGTTAGAATAAAGAATTGTAAAATCAAACCAATTATAAATATGAAAAACACCTCCTTCCATGTGGTGAATGTGGCACTCTTAACGGCTATTTTTAGCCTACAACTCTTTGCTCAAAACTGGCAAATCGTCGCTCCTGCGGGGAGTGAACAAACAAAAATTGATAAAAACGGTAAAACGGTCATTCCCAACGGACGGTATATCACGCCACGTGGCAAGCAGTTGATGACTGCCCCGCATCCTTACGGTTTGGTGTTGAGTCCAGATGGCAATGTGGCTGTAACCGCAAATTCAGGTATTAGACCGTTTTCTATTACATTGATTAACAATGTTTTAAGTGACAATCCAATGGTTAAACAAATACCAGAAGGCGTAAAAAACGATGCAGGTATTTTAGAAGCCTGTTTCATGGGTTTAGCGATTTCTCCTGACAACAAAACGGTTTATGTAGCGGGTGGGCAAAGCAATGCCGTTTTGAAATACGACCTTTTGACAGGAAAACCAACAGGCAAAATAAACTGTGCTGTGAAAGCGCCCACCGACGACCCCAAAAGTCGTGTGCCACACAATGGTTATTTGGGCGATATGGTGATGACAAAAGATGGTAAACGGTTGTTTGTGGTGGACCAAATGAATTTCAGAATAGTCGTTATTGACCTTGAAAAAGAGAAGGTTTTGCACAATATTCCGACAGGACGTTACCCTTATGGTATCACTTTTTCACCCGATGAAAAGAAGGTTTTTGTTGCCAATGTTGGCGTTTTTGAATACAAACCTTTTACGGATTTAGACCCCAAAGACCTTAAAAATACGGCTCATACCTATCCTCCAACAAAATATGGTTCAACAGAAATGATAGAAGGTGATGCGTCAAAAGGTATTCCGCCTTTAGGCGACCCCAATGTGCCAGAAGCTTTTTCGGTTTGGGCGTATGATGTGATAAACGGTCAACCGCAAGTGACCGCTAAAATCAAAACGGGTTTTTTAGTCGGTCAAATGTTAGGAGATTTCCCTACCGTCGGTGGTGCAAGTCCAAACTCCGTTGTTGCGAGCGATGAATACGTGTTTGTGAGCAACGGCAATAATGATTGCATTTCAGTCATTGATATTGATAACCATGACCTCATTAAAAACATACCCCTCAGTATAGATAGGCGTTTGGGCAAATTGCGGGGCGTTATTCCCTTTGGTGTCGCTCTTTCACCCGACAAAAAACGATTATACGTAGCAGAGTCGGGCATCAATGCCGTGGGCGTTATTGATGTTGAAACGCTGAATGTTATCGGACATATTCCGACTGGCTGGTTTCCATCCAAACTAAAAGTGAGTAATGACGGTAAAAAACTCATCGTTGCCAATGCCAAAGGCTACGGCAGCGGACCCAATGGCGGTAAAAATTTTGCGATGACCGATGCGGGCAGTTATATCGGTGCTTTGATGTACGGTTCGGTGTCTGTGATGGATATTCCGACTGATGAGGAACTGAAACAGGAAACAGCACAAGTCGTAGAAAACAATTTTAAATTCATAGAAACAGATGCAAGAATCCCTAAGAAAACGGTGTTTGACAGCCTAAAATACATTGTTTTTATTGCCAAAGAAAACCGTACGTATGATGAAGTTTTTGGTCAATTACCCAATGGTGATGGCGATGCGTCTTTGGCGCGTTTTGGTTTGGGTGTGCCTGTTTCAAGCAAAAAATACAATATGAGCTTGCCAAAAGTAGATGTTTTGCGAAACCACATTCAGTTAGCAAAACGTTTTTCGATATCCGATAATTTTTATTGTGATTCCGATGTTTCCGCAGATGGTCATCGTTGGTTGGTCAATACGTATCCGAATGAGTGGTGTGAAACGTCAACGGCAGCCGCTTATGGTGGCAAATTGTCTTTGAGAGACACATCGAACGCTCCTGGTACTCGTGCGATTTATGGTTCTGCGGGGTCTATTTATCCCGAAGATTACAACGAAGCGGGGTCAATTTGGGAGCATTTGGACAGAAACAATATTGATTTTTTCAATTTCGGTTTTGGCGTTGAAATGGCGGCAGCATACAGCGACAGCACCATGAAGTATATTGGCGAATTATACACCGTCAATTATCCACTGCCCGCACCGCTTTTTGACAAAACGTCTCGCACTTTTCCGACTTATAATATGGCGATTCCAGACCAATTTAGGGCTGATTTGTTTATGCAAGAGTTCAAAAAACGCTGGAGTAATAACAATTTGCCACCGTTATTGACACTCATGTTACCCAATGACCACGGCACAACAGAACGTCCAAAAGCAGGTTTTCCGTTTCAAGCCAGTTATATGGCAGACAATGATTTAGCGGTTGGACGAACGATTGAATTTTTGAGCAGAACGCCTTATTGGAAAAATATGCTCATCGTCATAACCGAAGACGACGCGCAGGGTGGGGTAGACCACGTGGACGCGCACCGAAGCATTTTGCAAGTCGTTTCGCCTTATGCCAAACGCAATTATATCGGTCATGTGCATTATAGTTTTGGCAGTATTTTCAAGACTTTTGAAGATGTTTTGAAAATACCTTACCTCAATCAATACGATGCGGGCGCAACAGATTTGTCGGATTTGCTGACGCAAACACCTGATTTTACGCCTTATAATGCCTTGCCAGCCGATGCGCAGATTTTTGACCCTGCCAAAGCCTTAACGCCTTTTGATGAAAAATTTGATTGGAAAGCGTTTTCTGAATCGGAAGAATTGGATCGAACTGAAACGATGCAAAAAAGGCGAGCAGAGGATGATAAAGAGAATAAAATCAAGAAAAAGGCAGCTAAAAAGAAGAAGAACAAGCCTAAGGAAAAATAAAAATTATAGCTTTGATATATGGAAAATCAATTAAACCCTTTTGAGGGTATAGAAATTCGCAAAGTATGGCACAATGAGCAATGGTATTTTTCCATTGTAGATGTCATTGAAATATTGACCGATAGCCCCATTCCACGTAACTATTGGACGAAGGTTAAAAAAGGATTGATAGAAGAAAGTCAAACGCATCCGTTTTGGATGCAGTTGAAAATGACCGCTTCTGATGGACGGAATCGCCTAACCGATTGCGCCAATACTGAGGGGGTGCTGCGTATTGTTATGTCTGTTCCTTCGCCCAAAGCAGAGCCGTTAAAATTGTGGCTGGCTCAAGTCGGTACGGAACGGATTCAAGAGACCGAAAATCCTGAATTGGGTTTTGAAAGAATGGCAGAATTGTACAAAACAAAAGGCTATCCTGATGATTGGATTGACAAACGCATAGAAAGTATTAAAACCCGAAATAAACTGACCGATGAATGGAAAAATAGGGACGTTAAAGAAGGGCAAGAGTACTCGATTTTGACCGCTGTCATTGCCAAAAGCACTTTTGGATTAACGCCCAAAGAACATAAAGAATTTAAAGGGTTGACTAAAACGAATCAAAACCTGCGGGACCACATGACACCTTTGGAGCTGATTTTCACCTCATTGGGCGAGGAATTAACAAGGCAAAGAGCCATTAAAGAAGATGCACAAGGCTTTGATGAAAACCGAAATGCCGCATTTCAAGGCGGAAAAACAGCAGGTAAGGCCTTGAAAATGGTTGAAGATGAAGAAGGTGAAAAAGTGGTATCAAGTAAAAATTATTTGAAAGCCTTGAAATGAACGATGTACGAGCGTGTTTCATCGTACATCGTCATCGTACATCAATAATTGTTATTATGTTTGTTAATAATTGCCCCCCTCAGTATAAAGCACAAAAAAGGCAGCTTTTCCTAAGAAAAGCTGCCTTAAACCAACTCAAATATATAGAAACAAATATTTATAAGGGTGAATTTTTATTGAATAATAAATGGATATGTGGCGACCACGTTGTTTTGTTGAACCAATTGAACATGATACAGTCCTTTCGCTAAATTTTGTAGCGGAATCGTATTTGAAGGGTTTGTTACCATCATTGTTTTTACCGCCTTACCAGCAGCATTGTATAAAACCAAACTCGATTGAGCATTTAATTCGCCGTTGACATCAATGGTCAAAAAATGTTGTGCTGGATTGGGGTAAACACTGAGGGATAGCTTTTCGGAACTACTCACCGATATGATTTTTGAATAGCTAAATTGACCATCAAAATCAAGCAATTTTAAGCGATAATAGCCATTTTGATGCGTGGCATCATTGTCTTGAAAACCATAGAAAGATTGTTTTTTAGCGGGAACAACGCCTACTTGCTCAAACGTTTTGCCATTACTGCTGAATTCTACTTCGTATTGCTTGAAATTTACTTCATTTTCAACACGCCATGTCAAGTCATTGATTTTATTCATAGTCGAAACACTGAAAGAAATAAGATGAACAGGTACGACGGCAACACTTCCCGCACCGACCAAACTGGCATCTAAAGGAAAGGCAACAATATTACCATTGCCGTTCACTTCATACGCGCCAACATCATAAGTCCCGCTTCTGGATTGCCCATGAACATCTAAACCATTGAGTAAATAATCATAATTGCTGGAGTTTGTCGCAGCATCTTGCACCAATGAAGGGGGTGCTAAAATGCCGTTTGACCGTGAGCCAAAAGTTAAAGTCGCAGATGTAAAACCTGTTGACGAACTCAAACCCAAAGTACCACTGTAAACATTGCCTTCAGCAGTATAGGTAATCGGTGCATTGAGGGGTGTAATAGGTGGAATATAGGCACATTGCCCAGACGACATTTTTACTAAATTATTAGCCACTTTAATATTAGCAGGTTGATACTTATTTGACGAACCGTCAGGATAACCGAGAACAATACCCGCACCACCCAGACAATTCACAATCGTATTGAACGCAACCGTACAATCATCGGCAGGAAAATAGCCCGAGGCATAACTTGCATTGGTTGAGTCACTTGTTGCGACAAGCCCATTATAAAGAATAATAGGACAACGCAATGACGTTAAACTACCCGAATTACCCCTCACTCCCTCAATATAATTATTGTAAATGGCATGACCTTTATCTATCACGCGAATACCATAACTCTTTGTGCGTGCGGTGTTGTCAACGATGAAAAAATTACCATAAACATTACAATAACGACCATGCCGTAAGGTTAAACCACCGTTACAGTTCTTGAAAGTATTGTAACGGTAGGTATTGAAATTGGACTTATTGGAAATAATCTCTGGCTCTTCTTGGGTCATATCCTCATAAAGATTGTATTCCACTACATTATAACCGTCCGTCCTTGATGAGTTGCTATCGCCTAAACGCATAGATTCACCGCCGTTGCTCCCTGAATAGGTTCTGCCTTTGAAGTAATTATAGTCAATTTGATGGTAAGTAGATGTAGATTTCGCTGGATAGGTGGTGGTACTGTACCATATTGTGACTGTTGCACCTGCATTGGCTTTGGTGTCGAAAGTACAATGGTCAACCCGGTTGTATGTGCCGTAGAGAGAGACCCATTTATTGTCTGTATTTGCATCCGCATTGATTTGATTTTCAATGGTAATATCCGTGAGGCGGCAGTAATTCGCTAAAGTTGAAGAGTTGGATCTAAAAAGTATCACGCCCGTTGCACCGAGATTGCCGCCACTAAATTTAAAACCAGATACCAATATACGTGTCCCTGAAAATTGAAGGGTGCTTGTGCCTGTGAAAATAACACCATTGGGGTTTTGTGGTTTTAAGGTAATCCAATTGGATGCCGCATTGTTCTTTGTATTGGTCAAAGTGATTGTTCCCCAATCATAAGTACCGTTGGCAACAAGGATATTGTCACCTGCTACGGCATTTGAATAAGCGGATTGTAAAGTGGCTTTTGTGGACACAACATAGTCCGTTGCCTTCAAAATACTGAGGGGTAACAGGAACAGTCCTATTATTAAAAACAGACTGAGATGATAATGCTTTTTCATTTTTTTTCTAATTTGAATAAATAAATACTAAGTAATGATGAATGATAAATGGCATTAAATGAAAAATCGAAGGTCAAAAGGTATAGTAAGTAGTTCAACATATTTAAACAACACTTTTTTTAACACATAGTCACATAAGATACATAGCCTTTAACTAATTGATTTACGTTCATTCATCATTTATCATTCATCATTATTTAAACCCTTTGATGTCCATGATGAATTGCATAATGGCTTTATTGACTTCCGTATTTTTTTCTTTTTCAAAACCGCCATGCAAGCCGCCTTCTACGGTGATAAATTCCGTTTTGACACCCGCGGCAACGAATTTTTTATGCAAATCAACCGATTGCTGATATGGTACTGTGGGGTCTGCATCGCCATGCACGATAAAGGTTGGCGGGCTGTTTTTGTCAACATAATGAATAGGAGAAACGGACTTGGCAAAGGCTTCATCTTTGGCTTTGCTACCGAGCCAATTGACTGCAGATTTGCTTGTCTTTTTGAGACCATAACCCCAGTCCCACACATCTGAAATACCGTATTTGTCAATGATGGCAGCAACTTTAATGTTTTCAACACCTGAACAATTCGTATCAAAACGATGGTCGTTGCCGAGCAAACCGCCCATCAAAGCCAAATGACCGCCTGAACTGCCGCCCATGATGACGATTTTATTCACGTCAATATTCAAGTCTTTGGCATTTTTTATCAAGTAAATCAAGGCGCAACGGGTGTCTTCAACGGCTGCGGGTGCAGTGGCTTGACCCGTTAAGCGGTATTCGATATTGGCAACGGCAAAACCTGCTTTGAAAAAAGTGCTGAATCCTGTTTGCGATTCTTTCTCACCATGATTCCAACCGCCGCCGTGAATATTGATGACAATAGGCGTGGCTTTGCTTGTTTTAGCTGGCAAATAAACATCCATTTTGCCTTCCCAGTCATTCACTTTTGTATAAACGACATTGAGTTGTGCGGTGAAACCTGCTGGTAACTCTACGGGTTTGTAGGTCTTTGCGGGGGCTTCTTGCGCCATGATGCCATTTGTGAAAAGGCAACCTAATAGAGCGATGAAGATGATTTTTTTCATTTTTTTTGATTCATTTTAGTGAAAAATTGCGATTGGGTAACGTGCTTTTTTGTCATTCTGAGCGCAGCGAAAGAATCTGGATGTCTTTGAAAATGAATCATTTAGATTCTTTCGCTGCG
>JANLQI010000440.1:0-4613 GCA_031367705.1 Saprospiraceae bacterium
CTCAAAAGTGAGTGGTCGGAGCCTGTTAGTTTGCGGGTGATATAAATGTCTTCTCATCTTAATTGTGTTTATTTAAAAATGACATTCATCTAATAGGGGCATATTGACCTTTTATTCTATCTAACCAAACAATTTAATTAATTTTATGACGACATATACGGTATTCTGAAGTGCCTATCACCTTAAATGTGATGGGCACTTCGCGTTTAAGGTGGTGAACGTAAATAACGAACTTTACGAAAGTTAAAAACTTTCGTAAAGTTGTATGAATCCATTGAACCGCTCAAAAAATCTCATTATCCACAATCATTTTCTTCAAAAAGCGCGGTACTTTGAAGCGCTGACCATGCAATTTCTCATAAACCGCACATTTTTCAACAAAAGCCGCCGCCCCATAATCATTGATGTATTGAAACACACCGCCTCGTACCGACGGAAAACCCCAGCCTTGAACACTGCCAAAATTACCCTCCGCTACTGTCATAATAACGCCTTCGTGTAAACACCAAAGGGATTCTAAAATCTGAACAAATAAGAGCCTTTCGGTCAATTCAGCGGCATTATACTGAGGGGTCGTCACATCGTCGTTCAAGCCTTGCCAGAGTTTTCGGTTGCCTTCACGGTCATATTCATAAAAACCAGCACGGACATCACGCCCATTTCGCCCTTCATTTATCATCATTTCTAAAGTCGTAGCGGCTGGATGTCGGACATATTTTGGCCCATAAAGTTCCGCTGCTTGGCGTTCATATTCAGTAATCAAGTCCAATGATTGGTCGTCTGCCCACACCAAAGGCCCATATCTCATACCCGATTGAATACCCAAATTTTCAATCAACGCAGGGGCGAAACCCTCTTGCAGCATCGTAATACCTTCCAAAATATAAGTATTACGCACGCGGCCACTGAAAAAGCCCCAAGAGTCTTTCACGACAATCGGTATTTTTTTTATCAATTTGATGAAGTCAAACGCCCGTGCTATCGTTTCGTCGCTTGTCGCTTCACCTTTTACGATTTCTACCAAAGGCTCATCTTCAACGGGTCGGAAAAAGCGCATTCCTGCAAAATTTTCAGCCCTATCCGTTGTTTTGCCCAATTTTGTAATTGGAATTGAACTCGTATTGGACGCAATGATGCAATATTGGTCGAGATAACCTTCCGCTTCTTTGATAACTTTCGATTTCAGTTGTTGATTTTCATACACCGCTTCGATGATGATGTCGCAGCCTTGAAACTCCTCCATTTTCTCTGTCGCTAAAATGCGGTTCAAGGTTTCTTGACGTTCTTTTTCAGTGATTTCTTTGTTTTCGACCAATAGACGCATTTTTTCAGCCGTATAATATTTGCCTTTTTCGGCAACGCTGCGCGAAATGTCTTTCAAAACCACATTCAAACCTGCCCTTGCACAAGCGTAAACAATGCCCGAACCCATCAAACCCGCTCCAATAACACCTACTTTTCGAGGTCTAAACTTGCCAAAACCTTTCGGACGACTGGCTCCGTAACGAATGGTATTGTAGTCAAACCAAAAAGTTTTTATCATATTTTTCGCTTCTCGAGACAAACAAACATTGGCAAAATAACGGCTTTGAATGAGACAAGCTGTATCAAAATCAACCCGACTGCCCTCAACAAGCGTACTCAAAATGGCTTCATAACAAGGAAAAATGTGCCGTGTTCGTTTATATTGCTCCGCCGTCAAGCGGCGAATCGTCTCACCAGTTTTAGCTTCCCGCACCGAGCCATCAGGAATTTGCTCCCCCTCAGTATCCCACGGACGACTGTAACTTGGATTGTCAAGAAGCCATGTCCGAGCCTTTGCCATGAGGTCGCGTTCATCTTCCGCCAATTCATCAATGACACCCGCGACCAATGCTTCTTTGGGATTGTAATAATGTCCATCGCAAGCGACATGATAGGCTTTTTCGATGCCCAATAACCACATCAAACGGATGATTTCACCGCCACGCGGCATCAAACCCAAAGACGTATCGGGTAAACCCAATTTTATGTCAGAACGGTCAATCGCAATGCGGTGATGACACGCCAAAGCCAAACCAAAGCCAGGGCCCAAAGCGGTTCCGTTTATGGCTGCCACAACAGGCACACCAGGACTTTCTAATTGGCGAAAAAATTGAGACAGTTTTTGTGAAGTCTCAAAAATAGCTGCCGCATCTTTACAGTTATAAAAAAAATCGAGGTCGCCGCCATGCAAGAAGTTTCTCTTAGACGACGTAATAATGACCCCCCTCAGTAAACCCTTCGCTTTTTCTGCTTTTAGGTGTTCGAGGACAGGCACAAAGGTTTTTCCAATCTCATGGCTGATGATATTAAAAGGTGCACCCGCCATGTCGAGTGTGAGCGTAACAATATTATTGGTGTCTTTTTCGTATCGAATCATAAGGAAAATGTCAAATTTTTGATGTCAAATACCTGAAAGCCCAAATTTAAAAACAAACAGCGAATACAAGGGTTTTAAAAAAAGAAAAACAAGAATACGCCCAAGACAAGCGGTTCTTTGTAAGTTTGCAGAATAAAAAATGTTATAAAATGAAAATTCAAAAATTAACTCTTTTACTCCTTTTACTCAGCTTTTTGGCTTGCCAACAAACCGCAGACAAACCCAAAGCAGAACAATCTACTGCCAACAATATACAGCCAACGGTCACTAAAAAGAATATTCTTTTTTTTGGTAACAGTTTGACTGCCGCTTTTGGTTTAGATGATGTGTCAAAAGGTTTTGTCAGTCTTACACAAGAGCGCATAGATTCCTTGAATTTGCCTTATCGCTGCATCAATTCAGGACTGAGTGGTGAAACAACGGCGGGTGGTTCGCAACGGGTAGAATGGGTCATCAGCCAACAACCTGTGGATATCTTTGTCCTCGAATTGGGCGGAAATGACGCTTTAAGAGGCTTGAAAGTAGAAGAAAGTATTAAAAACTTGCAAATTATCATTGATAAAGTCAAAACCAAGTACCCCTCAGTACAAATCGTTTTGGCGGGTATGGAAGCCCCGCGCAATATGGGTAACACCTATGCAACAGATTTTCACAATATATATCCCACATTAGCCGCTAAAAATAAGCTGCCTTTGATTCCTTTTATTTTGCAAGGTGTGGGTGGTATCGCGGAATTGAATCAGAAAGACGGTATTCACCCGACAGCAGAAGGGAACAAAATAATGGTTGAAACGATTTGGAAAACCTTGAAGCCTTTGCTTTAATGGTGAATTATTTTTTGATAATTCTTTGGGTAAAAATGATAAACTGAAAAAGTGGGATGTCAAAATATTAAATAAAATAAGTGGCTAATTTATTTTTTACAAATTTTAGTCTCTTACCAGACATTAAAGAATACATAATAGCCTCGTTTCAGAAGATGCGAGGCTATTCTTGTATCGTGAGGTTTCTGTGAGAACTGTTTTTTACTTTTGTAAAATAAACTAAAATATAAAAACCAACATAATATGAATTGGAAAAAAGTCAACCTTGTTTTATTGTTCTTCTGCTTTTTAGGAACGATAACGGCACAAAAAGACACAATTATTAAAAGTCCTAATCGTTTGAAAGTCATTGGTTTACCAGTAGTTTTCTTTTCACCCGATACAAAATTTGGTGGTGGTGCAGGTGGTTTGTTAACGTTTAATTTCAAAAATGACTCAATCGGTGCAAGGAGGAGCAGTGTGACAGTCGGTGCGGTTTATACGCAACTGAATCAATTGCTATTGTACTTTCCTTTCCAACTTTTTCCAAAGAATCAGGCTTATTGGATAAGTGGAGAGGTGGGTTATTACCGCTATGTTTTCAATTTTTTTGGAACGGGTAATGATATTTCACCTGATTATATTGAAAAATACAATGCCGTTTTCCCGCGTGTTCGTCTGAATGCGGTCAAAAAAATAAAGCCCAATTTGTTTCTTGGTTTTCGCTATGCTTTCGACGATTTCTCTTTTACGCGTGTAGATTCAGGTGGCATTTTGGATAAACGTCAAGTGACAGGTGCGACGGGCGGACGAGTTTCTGGTATCGGTACGCAACTCAATTACGATACACGTGATGCCTTGTTTTTCCCACGTAATGGCTATGTTGTTGAAGCCTATTTGTATGGTGAAGGGCAATTAACGGGCAGTGATTTCTCATACCAAAGATTGTCTGTAGACGCGTCTCGTTATTTTCCGATTGGTAAAAACAGCGTTATCGCAGTAAATGCCGCAACGGTATTGTCGTTTGGCGATGTGCCTTTTCATCAAATGCCTGTAATTGGTGGAACGAAGCGAATGAGGGGGTATTTTGAAGGAAAATATCGTGATAACAATTTGTTGTTACTGCAAAGCGAGTGGCGTTTCCCGCTGTATAAACGCTTTGGCGGTGTTGTTTTTGGTGGATTAGGCGAGGTAACGGACAAGCTTTCGAACGTGTCTTTGGCGAATGTGCGTTACAATTTTGGCGGTGGTTTGCGCTTTACGATTGACAAGGCACAACATATAAATATCCGAGCTGACTATGGCATAGGCTATAAATCGAGTGGGTTTTATTTAACAATTGGTGAAGCGTTTTAAAAAAACGTAGCGCGGATTTCAATCCGCTGGAAATGCACCCCTCAGTATAGAGG
>JANLQI010000447.1:0-2106 GCA_031367705.1 Saprospiraceae bacterium
CTTGGACATCGAGACAGCCTTCGAAATCTTTGATGGTTTTGTACATCGTTTGTCTGATGTGTTTTTCGCCTTTTTTTTGAATCCGCCATAATGTCTATCATCTTTGCTTCAAGATAGGAGTTTTTGAACACTTTATTAAAATTGGTGCTTTTGCTGAAAAACTGTTCTTCGGTTGTCGGAACAAACAATATCCGATGTCCTCTGCGACTCACAATCGGTTTGGGCAGTGGTATCAAAGCATCAAATTCTACTTTATAGTAGCGTCTGTTGGCTTTGCCGTGATAAGGTGATTCTGTTGGAAACAATTCTCGACGTGTCGCTATGACGATGCGCTTGATTTCGGCATAATAGACAATTTGCCATTTCAAATCTTCTTTGAATTTTGCCGTGTGATAAAAAGCGATGTATTTCGCTTGTCCATTCTGTAAAATAGGTGGTACATTATCAATCGGTATGCGATACCACAGTTCTTTGAGTAGCGTTGCCCAATCTTTTACTTCTGGCATCAGTGCCACTAAGAATTTCTGTTTGTTTTTCCGATGTCTTTGACCATTGAACAGGTCTGTCGCCTATGATGGCTGCCATGGGTTTGTGGTTTTACTGAGGGGGTGGTTTTGATTTAGTTTAATGTATTTTATAATAATTCCGCTTTTTCCAGTTTCTTCAACCCTTTTTCAAGGTAAACTTCATTCGCAAACAATTGTGTTTTACGACTACTCCAATTATTGAGGCTTTTCTTTATGCTCGCTAAGTCTTTTGTTTGCTCTTTTTGGACAATAAAATCAAGCGTTGAGAGTAATTCTAAACCGAAATTGCTGTAAAATCCTGTTAGAAACTGTTGTGTCTTCTCAACAATCTCCATTTCTTTGGTATATTCTTCTTTCGATAAAAAAGCTAAAACTTCTTGTTCGGCATCTATAATCAAATTCAATGCTTCGAAAGGTTTTTTATCTTTGCTGACATAACCACTGATATAACTGCCGTTTAAATAATACAAAACGTGTTTTACTTTGCCCGAATAGGGTCCGTAGAAATTCGCTTGATAATCTAATTTGAATACATCTTTTGCCCCAAATCTTTGAAGAAAATAGCCTATCTTTTCACTGGCAAACTCGGATACAAATTCTCCATTGCGGACTAAATCATACAAAACGGCTAAAAGCATCGCTCGGGCGGGTGTCAACGCAACCCGTTCTTTTTTTAAGACTTCTTTTACTGCTGCATTCGGTTCATAAACCACAATTGTGCAGTTCACATCTTTTAAATATTTGTCTATCAGTATTTTTACTTTGTACCATTCCAAACCGCCGTTTCCTGCGCCTAATGGTGGAAGGGCAATAGAGGAAATATGTTGTTCTTCAATGATTCTGACCAAATCTGTCAAGCCTTGTTCGATGTAGTCATATTCAGAAGGTTTCCGCCAATCTGTTTTTGTCGGAAAGTTGATTATTGTTTTTTTGCCATAAAGCAATGAATTATCTTCTTCCACTAACAGTTGTCCGATTTGCAATGCACCTGTTTTACAGGCTTTGACATAAGCGCGGTAATTGCTTGGAAATTGATTTTTGAATTGTAAAGCAATGCCTTTACCCATGACCCCCACAGTATTGACGGTGTTCACAAGGGCTTGCGATGTGCTTTCGAATATATTGCCTGTTGTGTATTGTATCATTTTAAAAATAAAAGTATTGATTAAACGACTGTCGCCTATTGGTATGTATGCCTGATTTCTATTTGGGGACATAAAATGCGTCAAGCCCGATTGTAGAATATGCGGCACATTCTCAATGTGCGTCGTTCGAAACAGATAAATTTTATTCAAATCGGGCATATCTATACGCTTATTGCTTTTTACAAAATACCTTTCCCTTTCTTTTTGCCGCAAGTTATGCCTTTTTCTGAAAAACGAATACACTTGCAATCCTAAGTTAAAAGGAATCGGACATCAGTGTCCCTAAGCGGTGGCGGGTGTTTCGTTTTTAGTTTGCATCGTGTTTGTTTACCTTATTTTGTTCTTTGATTTTGTTGCTGACGGACAAATATCTCCTTTTTTGCTGAATAACAAAATGGTTTAGGCATTTTCACTGCCTAAACCATTTCTGTTTG
>JANLQI010000460.1:0-8569 GCA_031367705.1 Saprospiraceae bacterium
CTGAGCGTACTAATTTTAAGGCTTCGCTTTTGAAGTCACTATCGTATTTACGATACGACTGTTTGTTTTTCTGATTTTCCATAACACAAAAGTAACATCTCTATAGAGAATTTTGTGTGCGGATTAATTAGACAATCTCAGCTTGAACATTTGGAAAAAGATAGACAAGGTTTGAATAAAATTTGGGCAAGCGCAAAAGCCGTGCAACCCAAAGAAGACGCTAAATTACAAGAACTCAAAAAGCTCATTAAAACAAAGGTTGAAAAACCTCTCAATGATGATAATAAAAAAATTATTGTTTTTACAGCATTTTCTGATACAGCGACTTATTTATACGATAATTTGAAAGCATGGGCGCAAACTGAATTGAACCTGAATATTGCAATGGTCGCAGGTTCAGTAACATATACAACACTTGGGAAAAATGAATACACAAACATTTTGACCAATTTTTCACCTATTGCAAAACAACGGGCGAAATTGACAAGTATGCCGCAAAAAGAGGAAATTGACCTTCTTATTGCGACAGACTGTATTAGTGAGGGTCAGAACTTGCAGGATTGCGACTATCTTATCAACTACGATATTCATTGGAATCCTGTTAGGATTATCCAACGATTTGGGCGGATTGACCGTTTGGGTAGTAAAAACAAGGCGATTCAATTGGTTAATTTTTGGGCAACGAAAGATTTAGATGCCTATATCAATCTTAAAGAACGGGTTGAATCTCGAATGGCTTTGGTGGATATTACGGCAACAGGTGAGGACAATCTTTTGAATGTTGAGCAAATTGAAGACCTTATTGAAGACGATTTGAAGTTCCGCAATAAGCAACTTAAAAAACTCAAAGAGGAAGTTTTGGACTTAGAGGATATGAATGAAAGTATCTCTTTGACGGACTTTACGCTGGATGATTTCAGGATAGAATTGTTGAATTTCCTTGAAGATAATCGTAAAAAACTAAAAGACGCGCCCTTTGGCTTGTATGCCGTTGTACCGTCTCCTTCGGGCGATTTTGCACATTTGAGCGATACGAGTCGGTTGTCAAGTTTTGAAAAAGAAATTGTGCAATCAGGCGTTTTGTACTGCCTTCGACAAAAAGGTGATACAGAAGGGAATGAAGAAGTAAATCCATTGCAACCGTATTTTTTGGTCTATATTCGCAATGACGGCTCTGTACGTTTCAATTACACAAACGCCAAACAGATTTTAGAAATTTATCGCCTTTTGTGTTCGGGTGTCCGAAAGCCTTATGAGGTTTTATGCGACTTATTCAATGCCGAAACCAAACAAGGCGAAGACATGACCCAATACTCAGATTTATTAAAAAAAGCCTTCGCAGAAATTAGTCGTGTTTTTAAAAAACGTGTTAACAACCAGCTGACATCGAATCGAGGTGCTTTACTCATGCCTAAGTCAAAACAAGTGGACGATATGAGTGATTTTGAACTCGTAACATGGTTAATCATCAAATAAAAACGAAAAACAATTATGACAACCACCAAATCAGCCGTTAAAGAAGCAATTGAACGTTTTGAATCGGGCGATTTACGTCAAAATGCCTTGCATTTATTTCGGAAATTGGGCTACAACACCGAACGCGAAGGCGGTTTGGATACGCCTCAGTATCAAGCCTTTAGTGATGCTTATGATAGTAATTTGGTACTAAATGAAGACCGCGCCAAAGTCCATGAATGGACTTATGTGGATGTCTTGTTTCAGTTGTCTCAGGACGAAATGAGCAAACAAGGGTCGTTATTTGATACCCGACAAGTTGACCAGACTATCATAGAGAGCTATTTGTTTCTCGTTATTGAACTTGAAGAATCGAGCTATACGAGGACTGAATTAAGCCAAATTACCCGTGAAGTAAATCGCTGTTTTGCTTCACCTGTTTTGGTGCTTTTTAAATACGATAATGCCCTGACTCTATCAGTTATTAATCGCCGACTGCACAAGCGGAAAGGTGTTGGAGCAGCCGATATACTTGAAAAAGTGACCCTCATCAAAGATATTCAGATTCAGAATACCCATAGAGCGCACATCGAAATTTTGTTTGATTTGTCTTTCGATGAACTCAAATCAAGGCTTGGTTTCTCAAACTTTGTAGAGCTTCACAATGCGTGGCAGAAAACATTGGATACTTCTGAACTCAACCGTCGATTTTTTCAAGAATTGTCCAATTGGTACTTTTGGGCGGTGCAAACCGTTGAGTTTCCAAATGACGATGCACCCGATGAAAGTCGTGAACTCCGTAATTCAAAAAATGTCATTCGCTTACTCACACGCTTGATTTTTACATGGTTCTTGAAAGAAAAAGGCGATTTGATTCCAGACGCGTTTTTTAATAAACGTAAATTGGACGATATTCTGAACTACAAGGACAAAACAGGTAGCACATATTACAAAGCCATTTTACAAAATTTGTTTTTCGCATCGCTCAATACAGAAATGCCAAAAGACAATTACAAAGTCCATACACGCCAATTCGTCAAGCGACAAAATGGCGTTCAGAGCTATTTGCGGTATCAACGTTTTTTCAAAGATGAAGAAGTTGGTTTATCGCTTTTTCAAGATATTCCTTTTTTGAATGGCGGTCTATTTGAAAATTTGGATAAGGCGTACAATGATAAAAAAACAGAAATTCGGATAGATTGCTTTTCTAATCGGGCGGATAATGAAACACGGCTTTCAGTTCCCGATTTCTTGTTTTTTGGCGAAAAAGATGAAATTATAGTAGATTTGAACGCAGCTTATGGTACAAAAGATAAGGTTTATAAAGTCCGTCCTTTGATTTCGTTGCTCAATCGTTACAAGTTTACGATAACAGAAAATACACCAATTGAAGAAGAAATTGCCCTTGACCCTGAACTTTTGGGGCGGGTTTTTGAAAATCTTTTGGCTTCTTTCAATCCAGAAACGAAGACTACGGCACGTAAATTAACGGGGTCATTTTATACACCTCGTGAGGTTGTAGATTATATGGTATCGGAAAGTCTAAAAGCCTATTTTACACACCACCTTGTCGCTTTTCACAATAAAAATCTAAAAAAACAGACCCCCTCAGTATCGCAACCACAAATTGATATTTTTGGAAAAACACCACCTCAACAAGCCCATTTAGACGTTTTTGCTTTTGAATTGTCGGGAAAAGAAGTGGCGACGGTTGCTAAAAACTTAGAAGGTTTGTTGCGCTATGACGATGCTAAACACAATTTTTCAGTATCGGAAGTAGATGTGCTGATGCAGGCGATTGACCAATTCAAAATCATTGACCCTGCCTGTGGTTCGGGAGCATTTCCAATGGGTGTTTTGCAAAAATTGGTTTTCATTCTTAGAAAATTAGATGCAGATAATGAGCATTGGCGCAAAATTCAGATTGAACGCGCTCAACAGGAAACGAAAAAAGCTTTTGAGTCGAGTAATATTGATGAACGTTCTGTACGACTTAATGAAATCAATGAAGTCTTTGACCTCAATGCGTCTGACTACGGGCGTAAATTGTTTTTGATTGAAAATCATATTTTTGGCGTGGATATTCAACCCATTGCCGTTCAAATATCGAAATTAAGGTTTTTTATCTCACTTATCGTTGAACAGACCGTTGACTTTAAAAGGCAAAATTTAGGGATTCGTCCGTTGCCGAATCTTGAAACTAAATTTGTTGCTGCCGATACGCTTATTGGGTTGCCAACACGACTTAACCTTTTTGCAGACAGTAGAAAAATTGAAGATTTAAAAAAACAATTGATGATTGTTCGCAAAGACCATTTTTTTGCTCGAACACCCTACAAAAAAGAAAAACATCGGAACGAAGATGCTGAAATACGTCGGCAAATACGTGAAAATTTACAAAAAAACATTGATGACTATTGCGATGCTTTGCAGGCGGAAATCAATAACTTTTTGATGCCTTTAAACTTAAATTTGACAGCAAAATCGGCTCTTGTAGAAGATATTAAAAAGAAAAAAGAAGCAAAAGCGGCTGATACTGTTACCCGTCCACTTCAAATGAAACTGAAAAAATTACACGATACTATTATCAGTTTGCAAGTTCAGATTGATAAACGTAAAACCTTGATTGCTCAAAAACCAGAACACGAAGCCAATGCTGATGCCGTTGCTTCATGGAATCCTTACGACCAAAATCAAGCGGCTAAGTTTTTTCATATCGAATGGATGTTTTCGATGCCGCATACTGACGGGGTTGGTTTTGATGTCGTCATTGGCAATCCACCTTATGTGCAGATTCAAAAATTGGGTAGAGAAAAACAATTGCAATTTGAAAAGCAAAACTTTCAAACCTATGACCGTACAGGTGATATTTATGAGCTTTTTTATGAGCGTGGTTGCAATTTGCTTGCGCCAAACGGTGTCTTGTGTTATATCACTTCTAACAAATGGATGCGTGCCAATTACGGTAAATCTACTCGTCGATTTTTGAGTGGACAAACCAAACCTTTACAAATTATTGACTTTGGCAATGTACAGATTTTTGAATCCGCAACGGTAGATACCAATATTTTGATAACTCAAAAGGCTAAATCTGACCGCACCGTGAAAGCATGTCGTGTGGACAAAGCTAATTGGGATGAAGAAACAAGTCTCGCGCAATACGTTGCCGAAAATAGCTACCCCCTCAGTAATTTGTCGGAAAGTGAGTGGATTGTGGGAGAAAAAGATGTGTTTGATATTAAAGGGAGAGTAGAAAAACAAGGAGTGCCTTTACGCAAACCACATTGGGATATTGACATCAATTATGGCATCAAAACAGGGCTTAGTGACGCATTTATTATTAAAAGCCTCAGAAAAAATTCACTTGTTGCCGATAACCCAGATACTTCTAATATCATTAAGCCGATGCTAAGAGGGCGTGATATTCAAAAATTCTTTCCTGTATTTGACGATAATTGGTTAATAACTATGCTACCCAGTTTAGAATTGAATATTGATGATTATCCCTCAATTAAAAGATTTTTTTTAGAAGAAATTGGTTTAACTCGATTACAACAAATAGGAGCGAAAAATAGCCGAAAAAGAACAAATCACAAATGGTTTGAGACGCAAGACAGCATTTCTTATCACGAAAATTTTGAAAAACCAAAAATCATTTACCCTGAAATTACGAAATATCTACCATTCGTTTATGATGAAGTAAATAATTTCTACTGTAATAATAAAGGTTTTATACTGACGGGTGAGAGTTTAAAATATTTAACTGCCGTTTTAAATTCTAAATTATTCAAATATTGTTTTTTGGATAATTTTCCTGAATTACAAGGCGGAACGAGAGAATTGCGAAAGGTGTTTTTTGAAAAAATCCCTATAAAACACATTGAATCGGAAGAGCAAGAACCTTTTGAAAGATTGGTAGAGTACATTATTTATTTGAAACAACAAACGCTGAACACCGCACAAGAACGGTTGATACCGATTTATTTTGAACAAATCTTAGACGGATTGGTGTATGAATTGTATTTCACGGAGACGTTTGACAATGCGAATTTGAGCATACATAAGCACCTCTTAGAGTTACCAAAGTTAAATACATTGGAAATAAATGACCCCTCAGTATTTAAAGAGATAAAAACTGTTTTTAACACATTATACGATAAAAAGCACCCTGTTCGGAGTGCCGTTTTTCAGATGATGTCCATTCCCGAAGTGAAACTGATACACGATACGGTCAATCATTTGGATAAGAACGAAGACATCAGCAACGCTGACGCAGACGATAATGACGACGATTAAAAGTTAAACGGAATATCCATTTAAACAAAATTCAAACCTTCAATGAAACGCATAACTAAAATTCGCCTCAATAATTACCGTGCCTTTTATGGCGACACGTTTGCACTCGAAACAGGCGGTAAAAACGTGTTGATATATGGTGAAAATGGCAGTGGCAAGAGTTCATTGTATCGCAGTATGCAAGATTTTTTCAGAGCATCCTTTGATTCTGATGATGTAGCCATAAATAATTACCGCCACTTACATGTTGACGAATATGCTGACGACATTGGTACATTGAGTGATATAAGTGTTGTTATTGAGTTCAATGAGCCACGAGAGGAACTTACATTAAGCAATACTGCAAATGAAGTAGAAGGAACATTTGTTGCTCAGACCAATCTTCTCAATTCCTTTCTTTCATACAAAGAATTATTGCGGACACATCATCTCAGCGACACTGAAGGGTTTACTGAAAAATTTTCAAAATTGGTGCTTGATACGATTTTGAAAGATTATAAAAACACATTTACGCAAAATGAATTCAGTGAAGATTCTGCTAATATGTGGATTAATATCAATCAAATACGTCATTCGCCGACCCCGTTGACAGACGCCCAAATAGCGCTCATGCGTTCTGCCGTAGAGAGAGATTATATTCAACCTTATATAGATGGTTTGGAAGAAGTTTTACGCCAAATCAATGAGAAATTATCAAGCCTTTTGCAATCCTTTGAGCATAATTTTGAAGCAACATTGGTGTTGGTATGGCATAAAGATTCACTTTTTTTAGGTATTGAGCCAAATATTTGGTTAAAAACCAAATATTTGGGCATAGACAATTTCAATTTTTTAGAACATGGCGGTTGGGAAACTTTTTATGACCATTTGGATTTATTGAACGAAGCACGTTTGTCCGCTTTGGCGGTTTCGATTTATTTATCTGCCATATTGAGCTATCCAACAGAAGGCATGGCGTATAAAATTCTATTTTTAGACGATGTATTGGTTGGCTTGGACAATACGAACCGTGTACCATTACTGAACATTTTAAACACTGAATTTGCTGATTACCAAGTTTTTATCACCACTTATGACCGTTATTGGTTTGAAGTCGCAAAAGAGCATTTAGACGAAAAACAATGGACAACTGCCGAATTGTATGTCAAACAGATAAAAGATGATACAGGTAAAGTCATTAGAGAAGAACCAATTCTAAAACCGACGCAAAACAATGTAGAACGCGCGCGGTTTTATGCCGATACTTTTCAAGATTACCCAGCCGCAGGAAATTATCTACGAAAAGAGTGTGAGCGATTATTGAAGATAAACTTACCCCCTCAGTATAGAATTGGAAATGATGCTTCCGTTTTGACAGAATTGGGAGATTTGATAAATCAATTCAAAAAGCTTTACGAGGATTGCGGGATTGATATAAACGAACAAGAAATTGGAAGAAGCCTCAATGTTTTCAAACGTGCTATCTTAAATCCAACTTCACATGATGATTTGAAAAGCCCATTGTATAGACAAGAGATTGAAAAAGTCTTTGATTTAGTTGACAAATTACAAAATCTACCTACTTTAAAAAAACAAAATATAGCACACATGGGAGATTGGGTTACAATGAAGTTGGTTGAACATCATTATTTTATTTGTTGCGAATTGCTAACAGAGCTGGTTTTAGTTCGATGCGGAAATGATGTCAAACTCTTACCTGTCAAAGTAGATGTAAAAGGTTATAAAGAACGCGAAAATCAAATTGATTGGACAATACCTCCAAGACCTATCCTGAATAAAACTTTGAAGCAAATAGTAGAAATGGTCTATCACCATTTGCAAATAGCACTTGTTGAACCTGTTGATGAGTTTTCATTTTTTCGGCTTGCAAATGGTGTGAATCTGAATGATTTGAAAGCACGATTCTAATGCCCCTCAGTATTAGATATTAAAAATTAATTCAAAAAATTATAAACTCAATGACAAAAGTAAAAGAAATGGATACATCTTTATTAGACTTATTACAATGGGATATTCTTCAACATCTTTCAATATTAAAGGATAATACAACCACTTTGCAAGATGTAGAGCAAATGGTCAAGCTGTTTCAAGACACTGTTGAAACGGAATTAAAGTATATCATCGACCCTAAAAAACAAATTGACATTTTGGATTCCCATATTGATAAACAAGCAAAATGGTTAGCAACACGTCAATTTGTAATTATGCTATTGGACGGAAAGGCTAAAGATTTTCAAGAAGATATAGATGAAAAAATGAAGGTACTTGATATGATGGGAACTTCGCTACCTCAGCCACTTCACAATTCGCTTGATTTTCTCTCCAAAGAGAACGAAATTAAAGTTAGCCTTGAATACAATGAGACAGAACAGCGGGCATTATTGTCCGTCAGCAGTCCTGATGAAGTCAATAATAAAAACAATTTTGATTTAGAAAAAACTTTTACGGATTTAAGCCTGTCTTTAAAAGAGTTAGATATAGATTTAGAGAAAGAACTACCTAATTATTTTGGCAATTCAGAATCATCTCTCTTTTCTGCTTTAACATCCAATCAAGAAAAAAATGCACTTCAGATAGTATTAAGACCGCTCTTGATGGTTCAAGTTAAACGCATGTTTTGGGGATATTTGAATGAGCGTAGGTTAGAAATAATGGATAGTTTGTCGCAAAAATATGAATTACCTGTTGGACAAAACCAATTACCACAAAATACAGATTGGCATTATTTGATAGAATCAAATAAAATTGATAACCGTGAAATTAAAATCTCTTCTAAATATTTGCCTTATGTCGCTGGAAAATTACAGCCTTATTTTTC
>JANLQI010000458.1:0-23018 GCA_031367705.1 Saprospiraceae bacterium
ATTTTTAAGAGCAAAATATGGAATAGTTGCAAGAAAATCAGACCAACCTACTTTTTGTTCAATAACAAATGCAGGAAAAAGTGACTGAATATAAAGCTTTCGTAATTCACCCGATGTAGTCTGAATATTGGGAAGATTCCAACCTAAAAATTTTTCTAAATAAAGATGAAATCCATAAGTTGTATTTGTTGCACCACCTTTGTCGTGGATATACATTGATTGTGGAATTAAATTTTTTGTCCTTTCAACCAATAAGCTACCTTTATAAACTTCAATTAGTTTTGCATTTCTCCCATCGTTTTTAACGCTTCTTTTTGTAGTAATAATACTTTGATTCGCAAATTCTAAATATACAAAAGATGACAAAATACTATGAAATGACTTTGCTGGGTATTCAACAAAATCTTTTAAAACCGCTTGCATCGTTTTTTCGTTTTGCCCATCTAATAATTCTTCCATCCCTAAGCCATACAATATAGCTTGGAATAATGTACTTTTACCAGATGTATTATCTGCTCTAATGATATTTAAACCATCAGAAAATTTGATTTCAGCTCCATATAGACCATCAATAGTATTAACTTCTAATTTTATGGCTCGTAGTTTAAGCATTGTTGTTATTCCATTTTTTAGCAATATTTTCTACTAAAGTGTTAGTAATGCTACTTTTAACAAGTGCAAAAAAATATTTTTCTGACTTCAGAACTGAATTATCATTCAATAGTAAGTTTGCAAAAGTATGTCCTTTTTCAGTTAATAGGTAATCTCCTTTTGGGAGAGCTATTTCTATAAGTTTTTCAGCAACAGCAAAATATAATGCTCTATTTATTGCAGGTTCTAAATTCCAAACATCAATTGGAATTTCTTGAGGGTTTCTGACATGTGCTAAAACACTGTCAGAATTTTCTTGATTCTTTAATGCCCAAGAAAATAGGTGTAACTGAAGTAGAGAAGCTTTATGTTTTTTACATGATAATTTTAAAGCAAGCACTATTTGAGCTATTTTATAGAGTGGTCTATATTCAGGAGGAACTGGAATAGGTTTCCTACTGAAAGTGATATAATTATAATTTAATTCATCCATTGTTTACTCAAAATTTATGGGACATCTAAGTATCCAATCAGCAATAATATAATTTGTCAAATGCTTAATAGAAATTTCATGTAACTCTTCAAAATTGTTGGAAATTTTATCGAATACAATTCGTTTAATGTCGTCATATCGTTGGTTATTATCTAATGTTGGAAACATGCACATTTCTTCTATTTCTTCCTCAATTTGGCTTACAATTTTTAAAAATCGTTCATATTCTTGCGGTAATAATAGCCGCCAATTACTTATTACGCTTTTCCCATCTAAAAAATGTTTAACCGTTTTATCTGTAAATTTATCAATCTTTTGTTCAATATTAGATACATTAGATGTAAATCGTTGTGTATGTTTTCTATTTGAATTTTCTACTAAAATACTTTCTGTATTTTTATAATTTATTTTATCCGAGTCAGTTATCTGTCCTTCTGAATCTATAACTAATTTAGGAAACACTTCTTTTAACGCAATTTGTAGATGCGGTAATAAGTATTCAATATCTTGTGCTAATACTTCAAAAGTATCATGAAGTATATCTATATTTTTATTACGATATTCAGAAGTTTTTGTCGTACAATGCTTTATTAATTCATTTTTAGGAATTGATGGTGTAACAAAAATCCATTGTGTGATTTTTACTTCACCTAAAAGTTGCTTTAATTGTTTTTCATATATAGAGAGTTTGTTTAAGTCTTTAGAAATTTTATCACGTTGTTCTTCATACAGTTTGTCTGGATTATAATTTTCATTTGGGCAATAACATTGAAAAACCTTTCCAGTTCTTGTGAAACCTTCTATTCCATGATCCCCAGGTGAAGAAGCCTTTACTTCACTATAACTGTCACCATACTTTTGTTTAAAGCATACTTGACAAGCATTTTCCCATGTATCACCTCTAAAACTTCCGTAACTTGTTAAAAACATAGTTCATAAATTAATTGCTGTTTTAAAATATTTGAATTTTATTTTATAACCCAAAAATAGAATAATATTCCAAAATATGAGGGTAAAGCCATACATTTTATAGATACTTTGTATTTATTGTATATCCCGTCAAATTGGTATTTTTAATACCCAATCAAAACAATCCCCTTCAAAGGCAATTGCAAACGCCCATTGATATAAAGCGTTTCAATAAATTGGTAAATGGATTTAAAATCATCGCTGTTGTAGTAGTGATTTCTGACAGCGATAACCAAGTACTCAACGGACGGCATCATACAAGCCTGAAAAATATCTTTCAAAAATTGATTATTGCGATAAGCGCGACCTGCTTCGACTTCGATGACAATTTTGCCATCAGAACTGACCGCATCGGCATGAAAATATTTATCTGGATAATTGTTTAGCCCAAAAAGGACAGCCACTTCTATTTTATCGTCTTTGGCTTTACTTTCCTCAACTCTAAAATGGATGGCTTTTAAATCAGCAGATAAAATTTTCAGAACACCATCACTGCTAAGATTATTATCAGGCGATTTTATCTGTTCATAGTTGTTTGCAAAGCACTGAACGACAGCTCTAATCTCATCTGTAATCCCAAAAGAACGCGGGAATAGTTGGTATTTTAGTTGGTAATCCATAAGGCGAAGCTTGGGTGTCTAACTACAGTTTTCTAAAGGTTTTCAAATCTCTTTTTACACATCACAAATAAACACATTAAACCCAATGTCACAAAACAAAATCGAATAAATGTCATAAATAAAATAAATTATTCAAACCCACACAGGCAGAACGACATAGTTCTTGCTGATAAGGGTTTCTGAAACACTTACCCCATTTTAAATTTTCGCAGCTAATGCAAATTATGGGTTTAAAAGTCCTGTTAAGGACGGTTTTACGGTAGGATAAGATTGAAAATACATTCTAAGTCCCGTAGGGACGGATTTGAAACACATATCATATAAAGCCGTCCCTACGGGACTTGATGTAAATGATACCCCTTTTTGCTACCGTAAAATCATCCCTAACGGGATTTTAGCATTCGCCACTTGGAATTGCCCTAGAGCCTTAATTAAAAATATGGAAATATTTTGATGTCAGAAGGGAACTTTGGGATTTATTTATACGTTTCTTTAAAATATAGGATGTGTTTTTGTTTACCCTCATCGTTATAGGTTTGTTTCGTTTCTTCGTCTTAAAAAGATGTCGCCGCTTCCTAAAATTGCGCTCGGTTGGTCTAAAGAGACAACAGCTATACGCAACTCTGCTTTTTTGATGTGTTTATGAGCGTGTGCAATTTATTTATGAGCGTGTGCAATTCATTTATGAGCGTGTGCAATTCATTTATGAGCGTGTGCAATTCGTTTATGAGCGTGTGCAATTCGTTTATGAGCGTGTGCAATTCATTTATGAGCGTGTGCAATTAGTTTATGAACGTGTGCAATTCGTTTATGAGCGTGTGCAATTCATTTATGAGCGTGTGCAATTCGTTTATGCTTTCCCATAAAAATGCAAAAATCAATCTGTTTATCCGTATTTATGCCTTAAAACCCTGTTTTTCATTTAAAACCCAAGAAAATGGCAGTCGCTAAATATAATTGTTCACAAACCAGCTTATATGCCGCTGCCCATGTGGGTGTTGATAGGATGACAGCACATTTGGCAGACTTTACAGGTGTGTTTCCTGATTTTACCATTGAATATGTACACGATATCAAAGTGCGGATAGATGCGGCGGATGCGCTGCCCGACCACGATGCGCGTATCTTATTGGCAGAGAACCTTCGGTTGGTATTGGATAAACAGCGGCAAGAAGGGGTGTATCTATTTGGTTTATTTTTGTCCACAATTGACCGAATTTGTTCACCGTCTATGCGCAAGACCACCTACGATGCCGCAGGTTGGAAGCATTATAAAAAAGCCAAAAGAGGGAATTTGTCGAAAATGATACCGATGTACAACTCGCTCAATCCATTTATTGCCGCGCATTGGGCAACCTTGAACACCGAGGGCAAAATGGCGACCGCCCTACGGGATGATTTTCTCGCCAAACAAGCCTTGTACAAGACCGATTGCGATGCGCTGTCCGCCTTAGAAAGGGAAATGAAAGAGAAAAAGGATAAAAAGATAGATGCCAACAATGCGTGTTTCGACGAAATGATGGCTTACGTGAAGGTGGCACAACGGGTATATGCCGACAACCCAAAGATGGCAAAAACATTCACTTTTGTCTCTTTTCTTTCAGCCGTTGAGACGGTACACCACGCGGGTTTGGCGGGCAAAATCACCAATAAACTCAATAATGAGGCGATTAAAGATGCCACAATCACCATTCAAGACTACAACAAGTCGGCTGTGACGGAGAAGTCTGGCAAATTTAAAATCACCCCCCTCAGTATGGGCATCTATACGGTCATTGTCACCTGCCCAGGTTTTGAAACGCAAACGTTTGAAGCCGTGAAAATCAAAACGGGCGTAAAAACACGGCTGAATGTGCAGTTGGTTGCGGTGTTGGTGTGATGTGTTTTGGGGGTGGGGGTTTTGGTTTGTGTTGGGGTGTATTTACATCTTTTCAAAAAGAACGTCCATTTTCAATTGATTTTGCACAGTTGAAAGATAATGTCCATTTTCTTTTACGCCAAATGTTGTCAGCATGGTGATAAAAGCTGTTTTTTTAGTTCCTGTTTTTTCTAAAAAGATGCGGCGTTTAAGGTTGAGTTCATCGGCATATTTTTTATCAATAGTGAACTCTGTCAATGAAAATTTCATCTCACACAGGTTGATACAATTATCTTGTCTATCAATGATTAAGTCAATTTGTGCGCCTTTTTCGGTTGCCTCTTTGGCTACATAACGCCAAGCCGATTGTTCAGAATAAACGCCCGATATACCTAATGCTTTTTTGATTTGCGCGATATGTTTCAAAGCAATGTTTTCGAAAGCTAAGCCACTCCAACTTTTCCATGAGCTGCTGGTTGTTTTACTTTGCCAAGTGCCTTCACCAAAAGCTTTGCTGCCTTCCATGAATTTCAAGTAAAACAATGAAAAGTCATCGCTTAACCAATAAATACTATCTCGACTTTTATTGAACGGATAATGTTCGGATATGAAACCTGACTCCAATAACTCATTGAGCAATTTTGTGACCGTTCCACCAGAGTTTAACTGACAGGCTTCTATTATTTCATTGCGTGTCAAGCCATTGGGTTTATTCGCTAAGGCTTTGACTACGGCTTCGTGTTTTTCGGAAGTCCCGAATAATGCTGCATAAAGGTCTTTAAATTCATTGCTCAATAAACCATCATTTGTAAAGCACATCCTGTCTATGGCTTGAGTCACACTTTCACCGCGTCGAATGTCTTTAAGGTAATGCGGAATACCTCCTGCGACCATATACAATTGTAAAAGTTGATACCTATCCAAATGAACAAATTGATTTTTCAGAAACAATTCGGATTCATACAAATTGAATGGCATGAGACGAATGCGGCGTGTAATACGGTTATGTAAACCACCCCGATTTCTGACAACATTCTGTATCATCCAAGAAGCTGCTGAGCCGCAAATCACAACGATTAAGTTATTCTGTTTGGATGCCCAAGTATTCCAAAAATGATCAAAAGCAGATAAGAATCCTGATTTATGTGTATCGAACCATGGCATCTCATCTAAGAAAAAAACTTGTTTCGTATCGCTCAATTTGGTTTCTAAAACCTGTATTAAAATATGAAATGCTTGTAACCAAGTTTGCGGATTCACACCTGTCATTGGCAATCCGAAAGAACGTATCAATGTCAGATTGAAATTTTCTAACTGCTCTGAAAAGGCGGCATTATTCAGTCCTGTTAGTTCCAAAATCAATTCTTTTTCATAGACCGTCCGAATGAGATAAGTCTTCCCAACACGTCGGCGACCATATACAGCAATTAATTCTGCTGAACGTGAACTTAAGGCTTCTTTTAGAATCTTTTTTTCAGCTTCTCGACCAATCAAATTTTCCATCAGCTACACTTTTTTCTATTACTAAAAATTTATTGACAGCCAAAAGTAAGTGTTTTTAAGGACTTGTGGCTGTTAATAAATTTTATTGGCAGCCATAAGACTAAGAAAATGCGTGTTTTGGGCTATGGATGCTTTGTAATTACTTTCCGATACAGAACTTCGAGAAAATATTATCCAATAAATCTTCAACACCCACTTCTCCCGTAATTTCACCTAAATGATTGAGCGCACGCCGAATGTCCATCGCCACAAAATCGGTGGTGATGTTGTTGTCGAGACTGCGAAGAACATCTGTAAGGCTGTCGTGGCTTTTTTGCAAAGCCTCAAAATGTCGGGCATTGCTGACAACGGTGTGTTCGAGGTTCAAACCACCGTCCACAACGGTATTGAGTAGGTTTTCTTTGAGCCAATCAATGTTTTGATTGTTTTTTGCGGACACAGTAATCACCTGTTTTTGTATCAAAGGGACGATTATACTGAGGGGGGCTTCTTGACCCCGATAAAAATCAAGAATGTTCGGATTATTGGGATTTAACAACCATTCTGGATTGAATTGTGGGAATCTATCCATCTTATTGCAGACAACTAAAACACTCATTTTGTCCGCATTTAAAGCAGCGAGATCGGCATGAACTTCTGAAAGTTTGGTTTCTGTTACATCAAAAACATACACCAACAAAGCGGCTTGACGGACACGTTCTAAGGTCTTAGCAACGCCCATGACTTCTATTTGGTCAGTCGCTTCGCGGATGCCAGCGGTGTCCACAAGGCGGAATTCGATGCCTTTGATGTTCAGTATTTCCTCGATGGTGTCACGGGTCGTGCCTGCTATTTCAGAAACAATGGCACGTTCCTCATTCAAAAGAGCATTCAAAAGGGTGGATTTCCCTGCATTCGGTCTGCCTGCAATAACAGTCGTCACGCCATTGCGAATGACATTGCCCAAAGCAAAAGAATCGAGCAAGTTTTTAATCAAACGCTGAATTTTGAGTATCAAAGTCTTCAAATCATGCCGATTGGCAAACTCCACGTCCTCTTCGCCAAAGTCCAATTCGAGTTCTATGAGGCTGGCGAAGTTGATTAGCTCCCCCCTCAGTATTTTTATCTCATTGGAGAAACCGCCGCGCATTTGTTGCATTGCCACCGTGTGCGCTGCTTCTGAATTGGAGGCAATCAAATCGGCAACGGCTTCGGCTTGGCTCAAATCGAGTTGTCCATTGAGGAAAGCCCGCAAGGTAAATTCGCCAGGCTGCGCCAAACGTGCGCCATGTTTTATGAGCAATTGAATGATTTGTTGCTGAATATACGGTGAACCATGCGTTGAAATCTCAACCACATTTTCTTTGGTGTAAGACTTGGGTTCTTTGAAAAGGGAAATGAGGACTTCGTCCAAAATAATGCCGTTGTCGTCCCGAATTGTGCCAAAATGAATGGTGTGCGTCGCTTGATTTTGGAGTTTTTTACCAAAAAACACTGCATCTGCAATGGTTATGGCAGCAAAACCCGATAGGCGAATGACACCGATGGCACCAATACCGGGTGGAGTGGCGAGGGCGACGATGGTATCGGAGAGATTATGGTTGGAGTAGTTCATATTTTAAGTGAATAGAAGGTATAGTAAACGGAAATTGAAATAGTTTATATTTTTTTTTGAAAAAAAAATATAAACTATTTCAATTTCTGTTTACTATACCTGTGCAATAAATATAGAATCTGATTGTTTTCTAATCAGCGGTCGCAAAATTACGATATTGCCTTACAAACTCAATCATTCCTCATTTTAAAACCCAACTCATTCAAAAATGAAAGCCTTAAAACGCCTGTTTTTGCTCCCCCTCAGTATAATGAGCCTTCAGATGTCTGCACAGATTGATGATTTGTTGCGGAATAGAGATATTACTTGGGTGGCGGAGGTGTACAATGATTTTATTATAGATGAATCATTTGAAAGCAAAGTGGGTGATGGGAAGAGTCGTTCGACTTCTTTGAAATTGGTCAATAAATCGGAAGATTTTTTAGAAGACAAATATGCTATACAAAAATGGTTAATGGCAGCGGTTGAAAACAAGAAGGTTACAGCTTATTCTGATTCGGATTGTAGGTTTAAAATTAATCCCGATAGTATGGGTAATTGGAGTATGTTACCTGTTGTAAACCCTCATACGCAGAAAACAGATTACGTTGAACAGATTCAAAGATATGGTTATGAAGATATAACCGCTTTTAGGGCAAGGCAAATCATTTATTATGATTCAAAAAAAGCTAAATTTGGTATGAGAACCCTTGCGGTTGCGCTTATTTCTTCACGAGCATTTTTTAGGGTTGATAAATTCAAAATGATGCCCAAAAATTCGCCTGTGTTTTGGTTCAAACCCAAAGACTTAATCAAAACGCATCGTTTATCGGAAACGGATATTACGTGGGCAAAGCGTATGCACTATTCGGGGGGCATTGAACTCAATGCAGATAGTATTAAAGTTTTGAAAAAAACGAGTAATGATGAACCCATTAGCTCTTTATTTCAGGCATTTAGTAACAATCCCAAAATCTCTTTTTACAAAGAAGGTTTTGGACGAAAAGAAAAATGGCATATGCCTGAAAGAGAAGGCTATTTAATGGCAAGAGATACGATGATAGATATGGATGCCTACAATAATGAGCATGTGACGAAGTTTAAAATTGTCGCTCATGAGACTAAGGCAAAAGATATTCATCGTCTTGGGCTTGTTCAAAATTGGTATTGGAACGATAAAAAACAACAATTAGAGATTTTTCTTGTTGCAACAGCACCATTGAAAGACATGAAGAATGACATAGGCGAGTTTTTGTATTGGCGTCCGTTATTTTACCAAAGGACTGACGACGATTGATACCCCTATCCGAAAAATAATCGGGATTTCGACTCCGTCTCAACAGTATTTATCACAATTTAAAACAAAAAAGATATGTGGACAGAAGAAAACAACGCTTTACACCGCGTTTTTAAGTGTAAAAACTTTACACAAGCCTTTGCTTTTATGACCGAAGTGGCTTTTGCTGCCGAAAAACAAAACCATCATCCGAATTGGTCAAATGTTTGGAATACGGTTGATATTCATCTCAATACGCATGACGCAGGTGATGTCGTGACGGAAAAAGACCATGCTTTGGCAAAGGCGATTGATGTGATTTTTGAAAGGTACAAGTAGTGAATAGCCCCCCTCAGTAAAAATACAATGCGCCAAGCCTTTTGACAGGTTTGGCGCATTGTTTATATCAGAAAGGATGAAAAATGTCATTGGTCTTTATGACTATTCAAATAATCAACAACGGGATTGTTATTCTTGTATTTCTCTTGAATGGCAAGGATGTCTTCAAGGTTTTCTTTTAGAATATTAGCGACAAGTTCCATGCTGATACCTTTACTCAGCATCAGCAAAACGCTGAGTTCTGTTTTTTGACGCTCTAGCTCTGTCTTTTGACGTTCTCGTTTAAGTTTAGTTTCGAGGTCAAAAAAAGTTACAAGGTCTTCTATTTCTTCATATTGTTCCATATTCACTAATTTTTCTTCAAAAATACGATAGTTTTCTGAATTTCCAAATTTTACATGGGCTTGAATAAAGGCTATGACTAAATAAATATGTTCTTTTGAATAACCTTTTGAGAATAATTTTCGAACGATGAGTAAGAACAATTTCATCACATCATCATCGTCTTTCATTTTCAGATGTGTGGAATGATAAACAGTTTCCATTATCATTGACACGATGCTATCTGGGTCTGCGTAAGTTGATGGATGATTTTCCATCACTTTGTAGGTATTAAAGAATGTTAGATGTCCCGAACCCCATGTTTCAGACCTGTATTCTTTGGGATGAAAACTGGGGTCGTCGTCTGTAAAAACAGTCAGCATGGCAGGTGTCGAGCCATACTTGTCTTCTATCCGATAACACATTTGATGGACACGAAAGCCAAAGTCTTTATCAAAATAACCTTGAATTTCGATGTGTAAGAAGATATACAGTTGTTGCCCGTTTTTCAGATGCAACAGTACCAATACATCCGCAATTCTGTTTTTGGGACGTGAGTTTGCTTGAATGGTTTGTAACTCTTTATCCAAAAAGATAATGTCTTTATCCCAGTTCACTTCGTCATAATTTTTTGGAAAGAAAAATTTAACGAATTGCGGCATCAAATTACGGAAAGCCAGTTTCCACAGTTGGTCTCGTTGTATTGTCATTTATTAGATGTTTCTTCATCATAGTAAAAGACAAATTTCAAGATTATTTGTGTGAAAAAATACTGTTTTGAAGGGTTTTTGATATTTTTTTAAGAAATATGAGACAATTATACATTGGCTTCTTTCTCGTCAATATCGTGGTCGGGTGAAACGGTGTCCATACTGACCTCTGTATTATCTAAAACAGCCCCCTCAGTATCCACACCATTTTCAGAGATTTCTTCCTCTACAAGAGCCGTTTCCGTTTCAGGTGTTGGTGTTTCTTCTGTTTTCTCATCGTTGAAATAATGTCTTTGAAACAACAAAATGCTGGCAACGCCAATTGAAATCGCAGCGTCAGCGATATTGAACACGGGTTGAAAGAATTGAACGTCGCCCATTTCGTTTTTCCAAAGTGGGAAAAACAGCATATCCACTACTTTCCCATGCAGAAATGAGCCATATCCTGTTCCGAATGCGACGAATCGGGCGGGTCCTTCGCCACAATGGAAAGTTGACTCATTAAAAATCAAACCGTAGAAAGCCGAGTCAATGATATTACCCATAGCGCCTGCTAAAATGAGTGAAAAACCAATGAGTAAACCATAACCTGCGTCACGACGAACAAGTCGGGTAACATAATAACCCAAAAAACCAATGGCAACTATGCGGAAAAGGCTTAAAGCCAGTTTACCATATTCGCCGCCGAATTTCCAACCGAATGCCATGCCTGGATTTTCAACAAAATTGAGCCTTGCCCATGTAGCTGCGCCCAAAAGTGGACGTTCTTCGCCATAACAGAAATGTGTTTTGACCCAAATTTTTAAGGCTTGGTCAATAATGAGGACAAATAGGACAATACCTATGACAGTGAGTGATTTTTTCAATGTGTAACGATTTGTTGATGGCTGCTATAAATCGCAAGCCTTTATTAGTTGTAGATTATTCAATATTTGTGACGAACAATCCATGATAAGGTAACAGTGTTAAATCTCGAAATTTTGCGCAAATCTAATATTGATTATCCGAAACACAAACCTTATCTTCTGTCATTTGGTTTGAACATAAAAAATCCGTAAGTTTTGACATAAAACTTACGGATTTTTTATGAGTGTGGCATTGTTCTTAATTGAAACCGTCCATGTCTTCACCTATTAATATTTTGATGACTGAAACAGATAGAGCTGTTCCAGCATCGCCCTTGATGCCTTTTGCAGCAAAAGTATCTTCAAGATGCGCCAGTGTTTTGTAATAAACAGCTTTGAAAGCGGTGTAAACTTGGTCGTTGTATTGTCCTTGTCTTGACCACGTTTCCAATTTTTTGAACAAGTTTGTATGCCAACTCAAAACGGCTGCCGCGTCATTTGACGAGAGCATTTCTTGAGGCAAATTATTGAATAAATCAGCGACGATGGCTCTTGAATTGTCTTTAACACTCATTTGACGTGCCATTGTACATAACAGGCGACCTTCTTCCCAACCTTCAAAGCCATTGTACTTTTGCGCCAATTCTTCGTAAGTTGCCAAACGACGATTCAGTACCACCGCACGGTCGTAGAGGGTCTGGGTTTGAGGGCCCAAAATACCGTCAGAAACACCGCCATAAAGCCCCAATTCTTTCAAGGCATCTTGTAGTTTCACAACAGATAGGCGTTTGGACGAGCTGGGCGCATAGCCGTAGCTCGTCAAACCTGAACCTTTGCTGTTAACAATGGCATTGGTGCTGGCAACAGCCCCCTCAGTATTTTGAGTTAAAATACTTTTGTCGCTGGTGTCAAACTCAGAAATTGGATTCAATTGCAAATCCTTGACCCCTTTAACAAAGGCATCAGAGAAACCCAAATTGACTAATTCTTTCAACTTGACGTTTGCATCGTTTTTGTCGGCATAAGCACCATGAACGATACGAACAACACCGTTATTAGGCATGGTATAGAGTGTGCCAGCCCGAAGATAATTGTGCCAATTGAGGGGTTCGCCAGCCGTTAATGTAGCGATTTGAACAACATATACGAGTTTACCCGTTTTCAAAGGACGTGCAGCGACGAAGGCATCGTTGAAACCTTTGGCTTTTATTTTAGCTAAAAAAGGTTCAGCCGCTTCTCCAGAGCTAAAAGCTCCTGCAAAAACAAGCCCATCGCGTTTGTAAACGTAGGCATAAGAGCGAATCGCTTCAAAATCAGCTTGTTTAACGCTTGCTTCAAATGCGCCTAATTGAATGGTGTAAAGTGAAGAAGATTCTTGAGCATTGAGGCTCATAAAGCAGCCCACAAAAAGGATAGAAAGAAGGAATTGTTTCATTTTCTCACGAAATTGATGATTGTGAAGGAAAATTGTTTAAAATGATTCGTTTGTGTCCGAAGGTTGTTTAACAGTAAAGAGAAGATAGATATTTGCTATTTGTTCTATGCGTTGTTCTTTGATAACGATGTATTAACGTTAAATTGCCTTCTTACATTATACAAAGGTGTACTTTTTTTTTGAAATTGACAAGGCTATCGTTTTTAGAATGGTATGCTGCTTCCTAATTATTGATATAGTAGAAATAAAAATTTATTATTATTGAAATTCGTCACAAATTAGATATTAAAGTGTTCTAACTTTGTGTCATTAAAATGTAAAACAATATTTATCTACTTAATTCAAATGTGTAAAATCATGAAACAATTCGTAAAAGTCGTTGCCCCGCTACTCTTTGCTCTGGTGAGTTGTGTTTCTCTTAATGCTCAAGATGTTATACATCGCAAAAGCGGGAAAACCATGGAAGTAAAAGTATTAGAAATCGGCGATGTGGAAGTAAAATACAAATTATTTACCCAACCCGATGGCGTAACTTATGTTATGGACGCGTCTTTGATTAAGAAAATCGTTTTGGCAAACGGTGCTATCCATAAATTTGATGACGGCGGTACTATTGAAAACAAAGAATACTACTTAGGGCAAAACAAAAGTGCTTACAAAGTCAGTTTTTTAGCTTGGACAATGGGCTATACCAACTTCACCTATGAGCGCAACCTCAAGCCTGGTTCAAGCATTGAAGCAAAATTAGGCATTATTGGCTTAGGTCGGAATGAAGATATCTATACTTCGGGCAATTCAACCACAAAAACGGACCAACGCGGCATTACGCTTGGTTTTGGTTATAAATTCATACAAAAACCCGATTATTACAGCTCTCGGCAACGTTATGCACACCTTTTGAAAGGCGGTTATATTCGTCCAGAAGTCAATTTCAGTTCTTACGGAGAAAACACTTATGGCTATACAGGCGGCTCTAACTATGCGACGCAAAGGCAAAAAACGACCGTCGGCACTTTGATGTTGTGCGCGGGTAAACAATGGGTTTTCGATAATAAATTTTGTGTGGACTTTTCTGTGGGTGTCGGCACGGGCTTTGTCAGTCGTTCTGGTAAAACCAATAACAATACATTCATTGAAATAGGTTCTACAAGCCGATTTGGTAATTTAGTTGCACCCAACAATATGGCGTTTAGCATTGGTTTGAATATTGGACTTTTGGGGAAATAATTAAGTAACCATTTGATAATCAATGTCGCGAGATATTGATTATCAAATGGTTACAAGGAAATGAGTTCCCAGTTATTTTGATTTAGAAACTTAGAACAAAAATAAAATGCGCTTGTATCAATGAATGATGCGAGTGCATTTTATTTTACCCCCCTCAGTATCCCAACAGTTTTCGCCAACCTTGCCATAAAATTGTCACATCGCGCCAAACATCATAGTCTTTGGCATATAAAAAATTAAGCCTTTTTATGGTCGGCTCGTTCAATTCTGTTTTATTAACCACATCAATAGGCGACAAAATGCCTTTTCTAAGTTTTGGTAAATTGTCTGCTCCTCCCTTCCCGATGGAATCGAGATTTCGTTCCTCAACAGTATATCCCACTAACGTGCGTTTACCAATAATCAAATGAAGGATGTTCTTCAAAAAAGCCCAAAAATTATTTGCAAAAACAAGACATAAAGGACTGATAATCAATAATAAAAACCCCATAACCAAATCAAAAAGTCGTTTGTTGCGGTGATGAACAGGTTGTGCAATATTAAATCGAATATCAATCGTATAAAGTTCGCCACGTGTATTTTTATCCGTTGAACCTATGATAGACATACTTTCTTCAGGCACAATACGCATCTCAATACCAGCACCCAAGCGGCTCATCCAAGCCATAATGTCATTTGTCCCTACATCTTTTGAACAAAAAATGACTTCTTCGACGCGGTAAATCCTAACAATTTCGTCCAATTGTCGCAAACTGCCTAAGAAAGTATGGTGGTCATCGGTTTCTTCTGGGCTGACTATACCGATATGATTTTTAACAATACCGACATTATTCAACAATGTTTTGACCCTTTCCACTTCTGTTTTTGAACCGACAATGACTAAGTTTTTGACCCCCTCAGTACCCAGCTTTAAATTCTTGTTTTTTATAAAATGTATTAAAAAACGAAGCGACAATACCGAAATGGCTGCCCAAAGCGCACCTAAAACAATCAACATCCGAGAGGAACGAAGGCTTAAATCCAGAAATCCATAAACCGCAGCGAGTAGAATAGTGCCGATAAAGACCCCCCTCAGTATGCGCCGCAAAGAAAGTGGTGTGTCGTAACCCCCGCTTAAGTAAATGCTTGACAGCCAAATAGCCGTATAAACGGGCGCATTAATCAGTAAAAAATCGGGTTTGATATAATCAGGTTCATTAAAATAATAGCTCGACCAAAAGCCTTTCAGCCACCATAAACCCATGAAAATCAAGGCAGTATCAGCCAAAGGCAGGAAAAGTGTTTTGAAAAAATGCGTTGTTACAGTCATCGTTGCACGTACCCACACTGCTGCTTGCATCAAGGTGATAAAAGCCGTTGCTTGTTGTCCTTTGAAGTGCTTTTTTGCAAAAATTATCATCGCACCATAAAATACACGGACATAGTTGAGACTTCCTTTTTTTGTGGACTCACCTTTATAATGTATGATTGTTGTATCGCCAAAATAATAGTTTTTAAAACCACCTTTAACGATGCGGTAGGAGAGGTCAATGTCTTCACCATACATAAAAAAGTCTTCATCCAATAAGCCCACGTTGTCCAAAACTGACCGCCGCATCAGCATAAAAGAACCGACCAAAACATCAATCGGATAAGTGCCTGTTTCAGACAAATACCCCAAATAATACCCATTGAAAATAGGTGATTTTGGAAATAATCGAGACAACCCAAACGACTTACAAAATGCGACCCATGGAGACGGAAACCCTCGTTTTGATTCAGGTAAAAAAGTACCAGAACCATCAATTGTCCGAACACCCAGACCGCCAATATCTTCATGTAAATCCATGAAAGACAGTGTTTTATGAAAGGTATCTTGTTGTACAACAGTATCTGGATTCAGCAATAAAACATATTCTGCCGTTGATGCACGAATCGCTTGATTATTGGCTTTTGAAAAACCAACATTGTCTCTATTAACGATGAGTTGTACTTCTGGAAATTTCTCTTGTACCATCGCAACCGAGTCGTCAACGGAGTTATTATCCACAACCCAAGTTTCAACGTCGAGTCCTACCGATGCTTTTCGCACCGAGAGCAGGGCTTGTTCGAGAAAATGTCGAACGTTGTAGTTGACGATTATGACAGCGAGTTTCATATTTTGGGCAAAATTAAACAAAAAAGCGACCCCCTCAGTATAAGAAGTCGCTTTAACCAATTTTGAAAGTTCAAACTATTATTCCCCTTGGGTTAGGGGTTATCTTGCAACGACATAATCGTTGTCGCGTATCAGGCTTTTAGCCCGTTGTTTCATATTGTCAACGACGGTCATCAATAAGCCTTCGTCGGTAGGGAAAGGGGTGGGGCGACCACCGAGCCGGCAAGCTGTTTCGTTACGTAAAGCCCGACGGTCTCCTTCAAAATGAACAGAAACATTGTTAAATAGTGCGTTTGATTCGATTGGACGGCTAAGGACACGTTCTTTGGTGCGGTTGTCAAAATACTCGACAACACCTGTCACCCTTGCTTCTTTTGTTTGAAAAATCTCAAACACATCGGCACGTACCCAACGGAATTTTTTCGTTTTGATGTCATTGCCCAAAGAGTCTTTTTTCACATTGCCGTTTTTGTCTAACACATATTCAAAACCGTCTTCAACTTGTGCTTCTTCGATGTGGTGGTCACGACGTTCACGGTTTGGACTCACATCAATATTGGTCAAACGTGCAACGATGGTATATTCATAACGCAAGTTTTCATCCTTGTAAGTATGGTATTTTACCCATTTTTCATTGATATCTCTTACAAAAATGCTTTCCAATTCACGTTCAAAATCAGCAGGAAGAAAGGCACGGCTGTCATTTTCAACTTTCACATAAACGTGGTTGATACCGAGCGCATAAGCCTCGTTGCTCAATTGTTTTGTGTCTTTATAAGTCGCATAATACCTTGAAATGGCGTTAAAATCGTTGTAGGCTTCACGTGCCATGAGACGATTGCCAGATTTCGCTATGTCCAATTTGCCCAAAGCACGGTTGTAGAGATACGTGGCTGCGCCATCACGAGCTTCTGCAATCGTCGCACCGACCCCCTCAGTAAAACGGAGGTTTTCGAGCAATCCGAAATATTTTTCTTCATCCATTGTCAATAAAGGACGGACAGCTTCTTGCCGACGATTGATGCTTGTGGCAATGTTGTAAATATCATCCCAATGTTCAGGATTATTGTCCAAACGTAGGCGACCCAACTTAGCCGTTTCTTGTTTGTTGATATAGTTGAATGCTTCAACGAGTGTGGCTACGTCCCGTTCTTTGACCTTTGTTTTGCGCAAACGTTCTACGGCTTTGTCAACCGCTTGGTCATAATTGCCGTTTTCGAAAGATTTTTGTGGACTTTTGCAAGCAGAGAAAACGACGAAATAGATTGAAAAAAAGGCGATTGAAAGTACATTTAGCTTTTTCATAATTGTAAAATTAATAGGTTGTTGAAATAAGGTTTTCGCTTTTAGAAATAAGCCGTTTCCGTCTGCTTTCTGATATAAATATCGCCCTGTTATTGCTATATATGCAAATTTTAACACACAACTTAACGGACATTTAACCGATTGGAGGGGCATTTAACCCTTTTTAACGGAATCATATTCGGTATTCACATGATTTTAACTATAAATATTTTGACTTATGTGCTTTCTTTTCGTCTGTTATACTGAGGGGGTGTAATTTTTCTGTGATAGATGACGTTTATCTTTGCATCTACTTCTTCTGAAAATAGTATTTTATAAAACTTAAAAATCAGTATAAATCTGTGATTAACATGAAAAAAAGCATCATTACACTCGTCTTTGCAGCTATCTCTGTTTTAGCATTTTCCCAAAAACAATTACCTGATATCAACTTGAAAACCCTTGAAGGCAAACCGATTAATGCCAAACAATTGGCGCAAAAGGATAAAATCACAATCATCAACTTTTGGGCAACGTGGTGTGCGCCGTGTCAAAAGGAATTGACTGCGATAATGCCTAAATACGAGGGTTGGCAAAAAAATTACAATACTGAAATGGTCGCCGTAACGATTGATAATGCACAGGGTTTGCCCAAAGTGAAGCCGATGGTTGCTCAAAAACGTTGGAAATACACCATCGTCAGCGATGTAAATAGTCAACTTTTGAATCAATTAGGCGGTCAAAATGTGCCTTTTACGGTTGTTGTTGACCAAAAAGGTCATATTGTTTATACCCACAACGGCTATAAAGACGGTGATGAGGTGGAATTGGAAAAGAAACTGGCTGAATTATCAGGGAAATGATTTAATTTAAAAAAAAAACGAAAAAAGTTTGGCGGCTCGATTTTGAGGACTACCTTTGCGGCACGAAATCGCGGAGTGGAGCAGTTGGTAGCTCGTTGGGCTCATAACCCAAAGGTCACAGGTTCGAGTCCTGTCTCCGCCACAAACTTTAAAAGCCTTGATAATCAATTGATTATCAAGGCTTTTTTGTTTTCTATTAATCGCTATAAAGTTACTTCAAAGAATTAATCCAAGCCGCCATTTTCAAGGCATCGCCTTTCGGCACTTGTGGCAACGGTGCCATAGGTGGATAAGCGGGCCAGTTTGTCGGCTCTGGTTTTGCAATCAGCTGAACAATTTTCTCATTAGAATAACCGCGTTTTGCGACTTCTTTGTAAGCCGGCCCTACCAACTTTTTGTCTGGAGAGTGACATACAAAGCACGTATATTTTTGAAGAATAGGCTTAACTTCCTCAAAGGTCGGTGCTTTCACAACGGCTGCTGGTTTAGCTGCTGGTTTAGTCGTCGGCTTTTTCTCTTCAGCTTTTGGCTTAGATACTGTGCTTGCCTCCTTGTTACTTGGGGCAGCGGGGCTTTCAGCAACCGCAGCCGTACTTGAGGTAGATGCTTTTTCATCCCGTATCTCCGTTTTGACTTCTGTTTCAGGCGGTTTAACCGTATCGGTTACAGCAGTAGTTTCTTGTGTGACTGCTTCTTTTTTTTCTGCTTGTGGTGGCTGTTGACATGCTACAAAAATAGACAATAAACACAGCATTAATAACAAGTTTTTCATAAATCAAAATAGTTTTAAAATGTTAATAATCAGTTGATTATAAAATATTTTATCTCCTCAATACGGGGGGTGTGTTTTTACTTCAACGAATTAATCCAAGCCGCAATCTTTAACGCATCACCTTTCGGTACTTGAGGCATCGGTGCCATTTCAGTAGGGTAGCCAGGCCAGTTTTTAGGCTGTGGTTTCCAAATCAACTGCACGATTTTATCATTTGAGTAGCCCCGTTTTGCCACTTCATTATACGCTGGTCCAATCATCTTTTTGTCAGCTGCATGACACGCCATACAGGTATGTTTTTGGAGAATGGGTTTAATTTCTTCAAACGTTGGTGCTTTGGCTGCTGTTTTTGTTCCCGTGCTTGTTTTAGGCTTAGATACTGAGGGGGTGCTGACAGACGCTTTTGCGACGGGCGCACGTTCTGTTTTCATATCCGCAGCACCTAATTTTTCACCTGTTGGAATACTATTAAGCGTGTAATAAGCCGTTGGATGTACCAAATGGTCTTTTTTATCGGCATCTACGACACCGCCTAATGTCAATTCATGGATAAAATACTGCCGCAAGTCGTCCATAACGATACGTACTTTCAGTCCGTCGCTTGACACCTTTACGCCTTTTATGCTCATGTCTTTCACACCACTTGGCGGGCTGCCATAAACAGGATGATACTTGTACAAAAAGCTGCGTGGTACATAGTTCGAGAGGTTTTCAGCCGAAGCACGGTCAACAGGTTTTGTAAATTCTATCTCAAAACCATCGGGCATGGCACGAACGGCTTTCATTTCGAACGGCATCTTACCATTCCAGATGAGGCGTTGGAATCCTTCATTTTTTTCACCTGCTGAACCCCAGCCACGGTTTGTTTCACCGACAAATAGAGAGCCGTCGTGTCCCCATGTCATCCGCAAAACGCCTGATTGGAAGTTATTTCTGAAATCGAAGGACGCGCCTTGGTATTCGCCATTTACTTTTTCAAGGAAAATACGTGAAATTTTGCTTTGTCCTTGGTCGCCAACGAATATTTGCCCTTCAAAGGGGCCGAATTTGCCGCCCGTTTTGTCCACCATTATCTCCGAATTAGAGATTCCTAAGATGCCATGAGGCAACCACACCGCGGGTACGCGGACTTCGGGGAAATCCTTTTTCAATTCATAGAAATACTGAGGGGGTATGCTTTCGTCATTTTCGGGTTTGATATAAAAACCATTGGCGTTTTTGTTTTTACGAGGATTGACTTTGGCATACAGTTGCGCCTGCGTCAATTTGACAGGAGAATTAGGTAATTTGTCTGTCCACACCAAACCCGCGGGATGCCCCACAAAGCTGCCTTTCGAGACGTGCCAGATTCCGCCCGAGCCAATCCAGTCGCCTTGATTGTCGGAGTAAAAAAGTTCACCGTCAATCATGCCCAAGCCGCAAGGCGAGCGCATACCTGTTGCCCACGGCTCCATTTTGCCATCAGGTGAGATGTGCATTGTCCAGCCACGCATCGGTACACGACTTTCGCCACGCCACCATTCTTCGTCACCAAAAGCGACATTGCCTGTGACGAAGAAACTACCATCGGGCGCAATTGCAGGGCCGAACGAATACTCGTGATAATGTCCACTTAACTGCCAAGCGTAAATGGTTTCATAGACATCTGCTCTGCCGTCGCCATTTTCGTCAACGAGTTTGGTCAATTCGCCGCGTTGTGCCACGTATAAAGCATCGTCTTTGTACACCAAACCGAGTGCCTCGTGCAATCCCGATGCATACAAGGTGTATTTCGGTACTTTACCACCTGCGCCATAGGGGTTTTCAATCATCCACACATCGCCACGCCTTGTGGACAATGCCACACGACCATCGGGCAAAGTAGTGATGCCACCCACTTCTAATAAAATGTCTTCTGGCACGGACATCGTGACGATGCTGTAATAGTCGTCCTCTTTTTGGACACGTAGTTTCTCTTTGTCAACGGCGGGCGCATTCGGGTCGTCTTGTCCGAAAAGCGGTGTGTTGAGGAAAAGGAATGCTAATAGAATGAATTTTATATTTTTCATAAATTGAATGTTAAATTTTATTAAAAATACTGAGGGGGCGGTTAGGTATAGTAAACAGAAATTTGAATAGATATTGTTTTTTTTGAAAAAAAAACAATATCTATTCAAATTTCTGTTTACTATACCTGCCTGTTACCACGCAATCTCATATTTAACCCCTGCATTTGCCACAACAACCAACTCTTTTTGTCCATTCACCTCCCGAATCATCGGTTTTTCAGACGACAAAACAGTCAGATAATACTGTCCATCAACCACATAAGAGCCATCAGCGAGTTGCTCAATGTTTTTGCCTTCGGCTAACTTAAAATAAGCCGTTTGACCAGCCGCAACACTGCCTATTTTCAATTCACGAGTCAGGCTCCGGTTCTTGTCGGAAGGGTAGGTTTTGTCCTCAACTTCTAAACCATTGACAATGTATCTAAACATAGGTCGTGCAGAGCTTTCTTCAATCTTATAACCTTTACCCCTGAATGTATTTTCGTCAAAACTGCTTGGAAAAGCAGCATTTTTGTCCGAAAGTACCGCTAACTGAGGGGTATTATTCAGGAACAAGACATTACCCAATGGTTTGAAAGAGCCATCACCTCGGTCGTGCCACATCGGTGTTGCATCTACGAAGTCGCCACGCCAAACGCAAGACAAAACACCGAGTTTTGTATCAAAAACATAGTTGATACCGCTTGGGTCGCCTACGCCTACTGTGTGTGTGCGTCTTAGTTTTCTATCATTGTTAAAATCTAAAAATGCACGCAGTATCTTTGGTTCGCCACCAACACGGACTAAGATAGGCGAAACGGCGTCGCCCAATGGAAAGGTCGCAGGGGCGTTTAAGGCGTGTTTGCCTATATTTGCAGATTCGACTGACAACTGCAAAGCAGGGGGCAACCAAGTGTCAGAACGATGATAAAACAACTCAATATCATGCGTGCCTTCGGGCAAAATGACTTCGGCAGACTTCGCATCCCAACGCCAAGCTCGATGATTGGCAATGATGTTTTTGCCATTGATGAACAAAGACGAACCGCCATTTGACACCAATGTAAAATAGTAAGCGGTGTTTTCAGGTACCGTTATTTTGCCTTTGTATTGAACACCGAACGTGTCCGAACGTGTCATAAAGTCAAAATTCAAAGCCGATAAGCTCCCTGTTTTCGTCGGTATTTTCGATTTATAATCGTTTTCATGCTCATTTTTGCCATTCCAATACTTATAAGTGAGGTTGCTCAATGTCACATCAACGTTTTTGAACAAACGGTATTTGATATTCCTAAACGCCACCGCTCCGTGGTCGCCTTGAATCATCAACGGTCCTGTTGCCGCTTCATTGTTCTTAATTGGCCCACCTGTTGGCAATGGAATTTCGACGTTTTCGTGAATTGTTACACCATTAATCGATACATAATTAATGAGTGCATTGGCAATCTTTGTACCTGCTGCATCAAAACGGGGTGCGCGGAACGAAATCTCCATCTTTTGCCACAAACCCGCTGCTTTCGCTGGATTACTGAGGGGGGCTTTGCCCATATAAATTTTGCCTTTCTCCTTTTCCCAGTTGCGGTAGATGCCGCCCAAGTCCGAAAACTTCGGATAACGTTCGCCCCAACTATCAAACAGTTGGATTTCGTAACGACCTTGTAGGTAAATGCCTGAATTTGAGCCATGCGGCATCATAAATTCGAGTTCGACGTCAATGTCGCCATGTTCCCACGTCGTCAAGAGGGCATCGCGCATCTTCTCATTGTTCAAATTGATGATAACCCCAGTGCCAGGTTGTGTTTTGACAGAGCCATTGCCTTGTGCATGCACGTCAATGTTCCGATCCATTTTCACATCGCTCACCAATTGCCAATTGCCCGCTTGTGGCTTGAACGACGACATATCGTTGAGCGACAAAGGTGTCAATGGAATTTTGTAAGACTGTGCAGAAAGAGAACAAAAACAGAGCAGCAGAAAACAGGCAAGTGTTGGTTTGATTAGTTGCAACATAATGGTGGTTTAGTTTTCTTAAAAAATGATGTAATACTGAGGGGTAAAAATAGTAAAGACTTAAGAATTAATGGGAACTTTTTAATTTTATTTAAAAAGTTTGGCTTGAATTGATGCAAAGCACGCCTTTAATTGTCTCTCACAAGTCTCCATTGCCTCCATCTT
>JANLQI010000484.1:0-8243 GCA_031367705.1 Saprospiraceae bacterium
AGATCCCGTTGAACCAATAGTTAATACACCGCCTGTTGGCACCGTCCAAGTCTCACCATTGGCTATAGTGGTAACGTAATTAAGCGTTATATTAGCTCCGGCATTCCAATTGACTGTACCACCGCTTTGGAAAATGGCGCGATTATTCATTATTAAATTAGAACCCGATAATAGATTTATGATACCACCTGCGCTTTCAGGACTATTAGGCGCACCACTGCTTGCACAGGCATTATCAAAAATGCACCCGTACTCAAAAGTGCTGCCGTTACCCATATTTATTGTACCGCCACAATTCAAAATTGACCCTTCTCCATTTAAGCTTGTAATCGTTCCATTATTATTTATAATAGCCCCAATATCATTTCTCAATATAAAATTATTTACAATAGTGCCATTATTGTGAATAATACCACCATTCTTATTTGTTAGACCACCTAAAAAATAAATACGAAACAAGGCATTAGTCATATTATTGAATGTGCCTTTATTCTCCAAGTAACCAATTGTACTATTTCCAACATTGCTCTTAAACATCGCATTGCTATAATTATTAATGGTCGCCCCTATGTCATTTGTCATAGCAGTACGGTTATCTATTATACCATAATTTTCCAATGTTCCTACTATTTTTAAACCAATATCAGGTTCAACGACATTTGTTAGTGTCAGCGTTTTATCCATATTGACTTGGAGTGTACCTGATATAACATAAGTAAGACTTGTGAAGCCTAAAGCACAATCGGCATCAATAATGATGATATCATTGACGGGCAAATTTGTTGGGGGTACTACACCACCTGCCCAATTTAAGGGTGCACTCCAGTTTCCAGCCGTTGAGAAAGTATAAGTGGTTGCTTGTAATGAAGTAAAAGCCATTAAAACCAACAAAATACTGAGGGGTATGCAACGGGGTAAATTATTGTTTTTCATAAGATAATTGTTTTTTGATGAAAAATATTGTTGAAATAATGGAGGGGTAACTAATTAACAAAGCGTCATCTTTTATAAGTTAAGCGTCCTCTTCTATAAGTTAGAGTGTGTAAAGAATTTCGTGAGTGTGTAAAGAATTTCGTGTAAACGTAAAAGCTTAAAAGTGAATAAAACAAAAGTTAAAAAGGGTTTTAGGGCTAATAAAAACCGTTTTACTGACTGACAACAAACTATGCGACTTTCCCACTTGCCATTTTGATAATATAGACCCCCTCAGTATAAGCCAACAAATCAAGGGTTTGTTGGCCTTTAAAATAGTGTGAACCTTGCCTATGGCATCTATAAACGTGTCCTTCATCGGTGGCTTCTATACCTTCAATTCCTCGGGAAGGAGTACTGCAAGGCTTTATCCCGAAATCTGTGTTTTTTCTTTCGATAGCAACAAGCCACTCCAAACTGTTAGCAGACCAACGGAAAGGATGATGACCCAAACCATACTGTTCTCTACACCTTGTAGCATCGCTCGGATGTGAATGATCAAAGCCAATACGCCAGCTAACAAAGTGATTAAAAAGAAATTGTATCGTATCAAGGACGGTTCTGAGGGGCGCATCGTCCACCCAAAAATGCCAAATACCGTCAGTAGAGAGCCATAAGCACGGGCAACGACCTCAAACGAACCCGTCACAGGTGTTTTGTCTGTGCCATACATATCTACCATCATTTGTGGCATTAACAGAAGACCAATACCGAAACTGGCATTGAGTAGAAATTGATAAATGAAAAAGTTTTTCGTTGTCATCTTATTGATTTTAAATTGTTTATGATTACTTTTTTTAACACATAGTCATATAGCACACATAGTTTTTTTATTTTTATTGTCCAATAACAAAACAAAGGTTATCTCTTTTGAAATCAAAGTATTGTAGAAATGCGACAAAGTTTGCGTCCAAGTTCGGAGAGCTTTGAAAGCCCACCGAACTTAATACCCCTCAGTATTTTTACTGTTTCAATCCAGCCTCTTGATATTCAAAATTGAGAAAATCATCAAGTACATATCAAGCCCAAGGCAAGACTTAGGGGCTATTGCGCCGCAGGTAAAAGCCCCAATTGCTGCATAATGGCTGCATTATCGAGATTACCCCAACTTTCTTCAATAAGCCCTTCTTTGTTAAAGCGCAAGGCTTCCCAGTAGGTGGCGGTCATTTTTTTATTGGTTGGTTTTACGCCCATCACCACTTGGGTATGCGTTGCCGTCGCTGTGGCTCTGAGCATCACCCAATCGCCTTCAGCAACGATTTGCTCAATGTTGGCTTTGTTATCGGGCCACATTTTATAGGTTTCTTCCCAACGGTTTTTGACACCTTTTTGACCAAGGGTATTTTTATCCGTTTTTCGTTCAAAATTGGCAGCATAGAATTGGGCGGCTTCATCCAACTTTTTTTCATTGTACAAAGCATTGACTTTGATGAAAGTCGCTTTGTTGCGAGCCGCTATGTCCGATTCAGATGCTTTTGCTGGTGCAGAGGTTGAGGCTTCTTTGCAGTTCGCAAAAGCGATACTGAGGGTCACAAGGAGGAGGTAAAAGGCTTTGATTTTCATTGTTTTATCATAAATTAAATTGTTAAAAAATGCTTGTTTTACTGTTGAGGTACGAAATCCCGATTTCCTCGGGAAGGGGGGTCAATATTTCGACCGAATCGGCGGTGTTGCATCTTTAAAATCCATTAGAGTCGTTTGCATCGCTATTTTCCATACACCATTGATGCGCTCTAAAACACGTGTTTCAGTGCTGTCGCTTTTTTGTTTTTCACCTTCGCCATGTTGATTGAAAGAGACATAAGCAACATTACCGCGTATCTGTATTTGCCATTGGTCGCGGGTTGTTTTTGCTTTTCGCCATTCTTTTGTGAGTGCGCTCATATCATTTTTAAACCATGCGCCCATATATGTATTCAAGGCATCCCAACCGCGCATCGTGAGGACATCCCCAGGCTCGCCACCATTTGTGACCGACCATGTGAAATAGGGTTCATGTATAAAGCTTTCAGCCCAAGCGTCGTGTTTTTGGTCGAGCCACATTTCGGTTTCGTTGATGATGACGGATTTAATGGCTTCTTCTTCGGGATTAGGCGTAGGCATAACGGCATTATTAAAATCACAGATAGCACTTGTTGTGGCGATTTTCCATTGCCCGTTTACTTTTTCCATCACTTTTTGCGTTTTGCCTTTTATTTTAGTACCATTAGCCAAGAGGAATTCCTCATTATAAATCGCAAAAGCCATTTCGCCCTTAATGCGGATAAGCCAGCCGTCCCGATTGGCAAGCGACATAGTTGATTTTGAGCCAGAGTCGAACATGCCTTTCATGCCTTTTGAAATTTTTTGAAAATCACTCATCGCAAACAGTGACCCAGAAGTATTAGCATCTGTCACCATAAAAGTGGTAGTGGGTGCATCTACATACGTATCTGCCCAAGTCTTAAAGTCGCGCTTTACAAAAGCATCGAATTCCCTTACAATGACTTTTTTTATCGCCTCTTCATCACTCGATACTGAGGGGGCCTGTCCATGCAGTTGCATAGAAAAGAAAAAAGCAAAACAGAGTAAAAGTGTATTTTTCATAATGTTTAAATTTTTAAAAGTGAATAAATTAACAATGTCATTTGGTTTTTTGGGGCAAACAAATAACTGTCCTTCAGAGGGTCGTCTGAAAGATTTATACTTGGTTTGCACCAAATCTTAGCTGTTTTCGGCTTAAACCGTTTTAAGCAGCTTCTACTTCGTCAGTGATAAGTGTTTTTATTTGTGCCGCCATTTCTGCCGTCACTGTAACGCCATGTACGTCAAGGGCGTGTTGTGCAGCTTGTGCCAAAACTTCTTCTTCGGAATCGGCACGGACAACGGCAGGACAATCGAATCCTGCATCGCAGCAATTTAATTTTTTCATAAGGCTTGCATTTTAAAAAGTGAATAAATAAAAAATATCATTTGGTTTTTTGGAGGCAAACAAACATTGTCTTTCAGATGCTTTTCTGAAGGTTAATGCTTGGTTTGCACCAAATCTTAGCAGTTTGAGAATTTTTTTTTAAAAAAACTTAATGCTCTGCCACCCCTTGCTCTATACCCAATTGCACCAACAAAGCCATTTGGTCAGCAATCAGCCAATGGCTCACAATTTTCCTGTTTTCAATGACATAGGTAACGACAAAAGGGAAATTCACGCTGCGATAACTCGGCGGTATGTCGCCAAATACGCCTTCATGTTTGCCGATAAGTCGAGCGCGCACCATGATTTTATTGTCCTCTGAAATCATCTCGTCGACTATCATTTCGTATTTTGGAAAAGCCGCATCGAAGAACATAATGTGTTCGATAAGCTCTTGGTCTGTGATGTATTGAGCCATCATTTCTCTCGTTTTTTCTTTACCGCTTAAAACATTGAGGTATTCCAAAACAAAGGCTTTGTTTTCTTTTGCTTGATTCATTATTGTTATTGTTTTTGGTGAAAAAAAATATTTATTGCGCTGCTAATACTTCTTCAAAGCCCAATTGGTTTAACAGTACCATTTGGTCTGCGACTAACCAATGACTGACTATTTTAGCATTTTGGATTTCATAACCGATAATAAAAGTAAATACAATAGGGCGATGACTCGCGGGAATTCCATGCCATTCCCTTTCATGCCGTCCTTTAAAACGCGCTCTGACAACAATGCGATTTCCTTCTGCGGTCATTTCATCGGCAAATACTTCATATTTCGGAAAAGCGCCATCAAAAAAAATAATATGGTCAATCAACTCTCGGTCTGTAACATATTGTGCCAACAATTCAGGTGTTTTGTTGGTACCACTCACTGCATTAAAATAGTCAAGGATAAACGCCTTATTTTGCTTTGCTTGATTCATAGTTAAATCGTTGATGTATAATAATTTAGAGCGCAGATTTAGGAAATTTTAAAAATTTCCTAAATCTCACTTATTACGCTTTCACCGCCGCCGCATACGCCGCAACAGAAGCCAACTCAATGCCCAAATGTTCCTCAATGCCCTTCATATTGACATCAAAACCATTGGCATATTCAACCATCAAACCCGCAAAAGAAGCTTCTATTGGATTGGTGGCAGCGGCTTTTTGTCCTAAAAGAGCTTCTTTGGGCAGGTTTTCAACCGTAAAAGCCGTATCAAATGTCTTTTCAAAGATGCTTACAACCTCTTTGGGACTGAGGGGTTGTGGCCCGCCAATGGCGCAACTGCGATTTTTAGCGTAGTCATTATTTAATGCCGCGACTGCCAAACGTGCCACGTCTTTGAAAGAAATAAAGCTGATTTTGTTATCGCCATCGCCATAAATACGGGCTTGACTTTCGGGATAATTGAAACCTAAAGCAGGACTCAACCAAATCTCCATGAAATAACTGGCTTGTAAGCTACTCCATGTCATACCACTGTTAGACAAGGCGTGTTCGACGGCTCGTTTGGCATCGGACAAAGGAAAAGTATTATTGGGATTGTCAAAAAAGGAGATGAAAACAAACCGTTTAACACCCGCATTTTTAGCGGCTTCTACCAAATTGAGTTGCCCTTGATGGTCAACCGTTTCAATATTATCGCCCTCCCGCATAGAAAAAGTGCAAGAAGCAGTTGAAATCACTTTGTCAATACCCTTACACGCTGCCGACAGTGAAGCCGCATCTTTGAGGTCGCCGACAACTATCTCTGCGCCCAATGATTTTAAATTATCCACCTTTTCGGTTGCGGAATCTTTACGGACTAAGGCGCGGAAAGGTGTTTTCTGTTCGGCGAGTTGCGTACATATTTCAGTACCGACTAAACCAGTTGAACCAACGATGAGTATCATTTTATTAGTTTTTTACGATTATGAAAGAGGATTTTTACTGTCTATTATTCATTGCTTGAATTGCCTGTGGTATCTATGCCCAATTGTTCCATCAAAATAGTTGAGTCCGCCACCAACCAATGCGTCACAATTTTATCTTCAACTATCTCATAACTCACAATCACTGGAAAATCTACTTTTCGATAAGTTGGCATAATACCTTCCCACTCGCCTTGATGTATGCCTTTCATGCGCGCACGAACAACGACGCGATTGCCTTCCGAAGTCATTTCTTCGGCAGTCATTTCGTATTTTGGAAAAGCGCCATCAAAAAAAGTGATTGTGTCAATGAGAACAGGGTCATTTGTAAATCGTCTGAGCATTTCTGGTGTTTTGATAACCCCACTCACGGTATTGTAATAATGGAGTACAAACTCCTTGTTTTTCATCGCTTGGTTCATTCTGTTTCTTTTGGCTTAAATTATCGTAATAGGAACTTCAGTTCGTAGTATCTTTAAGTTTCAGTTCGTTACGGTTTCACGAATTGAAGTTCGTGTTACGTTTTATATTGCAAAGTTATGGTAGTTACCCCCTCAGTATTTAGCCTGTTTGAATCAATCTTTTGCCTATTTGTAACATTTTAATAAAAATGCAACTATTTTCCTTTTCGATAAGCCGTCGGACGCACACCATACTTCTCTATAAAAGCTCTTGTGAAATGGCTTTGGCTTTGAAAACCGACTTGAAAAGAGATTTCCCCGATGCTTAAATCCTCTTTTTCTATTAAGATTTTGGCTTTCTCTAAACGAATATCACGGATATAATGGGCTGGAGATTGGTTGACCAAAGGCTTCAAACGCCTGTGCAATTGCATCCGACTCATCGCCATTGACCGCGCCAATTGTTCGACATCAAAAGTTTCATCGCTGATGTGTGCATGAATGAAAGCTAAGGCTTTTTGTAGGAAAATCGCCTCTTTTGGCTTATCCGCAGCTAAAACAGCCATGTGGTTCTCATGTTTTTTAAAATGCTGACTCATTCTATTTCGCACTGCCGCATAAAAGCCCCGCACATCGTCAGGCGGATGCAAAATGTTCGCTGATACTGAGGGGGTATCGTCTATGGGTTTTTCTAAAACCCAATGTATTTCATAAGCGGTACTTTTGACTCTATCTGCATGAATGATAACAGCGTTGCGTGTTCCTTTTGTAATCTCTCCAATGCGAGAAAGGTTAACGCCTGTGTTTTCAACCACGAGTTTCAAGTAAAATTGCGTCCGCTCGTCTTGCAACGACACTTTTAAAGTGACGCTGTGGTTTTGAGGCGTGAATGTTACAACACGGCAAAGCAACTGCGTTATATCCGAAGCCACTGTTTCGGGGTGATAACTCAAACGCAGTGTCTTTCTTTCAGATTCAAAAGACAAGGTTACAGAATGTGCCTTCGCAAACGGCTGTAAGGATTCAACAATATGTCTTAAAAAAACTAAGACATCAGCGATAACGGGGTAATGTAACATGTGGTTTTTTTGCAAAAATAAGACAATGCAATCAATTTACCTTTTTATACTTCTACTATGTCGTCAGTGATAAGCTTTTTTTCTGTTCTGTTTCATTTAAAGTGAAGAGGGGATTTTATCTATTTATTTGATAATTGATTCCAACTTTTTCACTAATTCTTCTGGTTGGTCTCGCATAGGATAATGTCCGCCCTCGAAGGTAATAATCTGCCAGTTTCTTGCCTTTGCTCTACTCGCATATTGTTCAAAACCGGCTTTACCATCTTTTGTCATTAAAATATACGATGTTGGTATTTGCTTAACAAGTGGGTTGCTTATTTTTATTGGTTCTGTGGTCGTCTTTAATGGATGTGGAACATCTGTCGGCGGTGTTGGCTTCGAGCCAGATGGATATAATATAAATCCATCTTTTGTATTAGGAACTATTGTTCTTTCCCAAGTTGTACCACCATTTATTGTTTTTATACTTTCTCCATCATTAGGCACAAAAGCATCTAAATATATCAATTGTTTTATGCGGTCAGGTACTTGTTCAGCTACGCCAGAAATGACCATACCACCATAGCTGTGACCAACTAAAATCACATCATGTAGATTTTCAAATTTGATGACGTTCACGATGTCCGTAATATGCGTGCTAAGATTGATTTCTTGATTAGCTAAATGCACTCTTTCACCAAGTCCAGTTAAAGTTGGGCGGAATACAATGCTGCCTTTTGTTCTCAAAATTGAATCAACTTTTGCATATTCCCAACCGCCTCCCCATGCGCCATGTACGAATAGAAAAGTTCTTTTGATGTTAGTCTGCCCAAATCCAATTGTTGTAAATCCTAATGCAAGTAGAAAAAGTAATTTTTTCATAATACTTGTTTTTTTGACATTGAAAAATTATTGTTAAATATTGATTTTCAGTTAGTTGTGTTAGTTTTTAATGTATAATTATTGAATGGC
>JANLQI010000011.1:0-27661 GCA_031367705.1 Saprospiraceae bacterium
CTTTTTTTTTTCAAAAAAAAAGTACAAACTAATCAGATTTCTGTCTACTATACCTTAATTCAAGGTCATTTAAGTTATTCCCTTTTCACCAAATCTTATGAAACATTATTTTATTGGAAAACCCCAAAATGCCTCTGCACCATCCTACCTTTTTTCTTCAAAAAAATGCAACTTTGCCGATTATAACCTTAGATTTATCGGTAATTTCCCATTCCTCTGAACTTCTGACCCTATTTTTAATCTTATTCTATTATCAAATCAAAACGTAACGAAAAATTATGAATGAATTATGGTCTAAATTTAAAGGCGTTTTTATTCAAACAGATCCAAACGCTGTTGCCAATCAATCTGTAAAAACAGAGCAAAAAGCATCGCCGACAACTTCAAAGGAAGATGTCAAAAAGTCAACCGCTTCTTCAAACATTCGAGATACCCCCTCAGTAAAACCGACCTTTTCGGCATCTGTAGGCGATGGAACGGTCAACGAAAAGTTCATGCAAGCCTTATTTGGGGCGATGGAAGCGGCAAACTTAGATGGATTCGATTATTTTGAATTCAAACAATCGCTTCAAAATTTGATAAATATGCCGATGGACGAAGCGACGCGTTATAAATCGGCTTTTGCAATGGCTTCAACGATGGGCGCAACGCCACCGAAATTGGTTAATTCCGCTTTGCATTATCTTGAAATTTTGAAAAATGAAAATGAAAAATTTTCACAAGCGGCTGAAAACCAACGTGTTGCACAAGTTGGTAACAAGCAAGGGCAAGTTGAAAATCTCGAACCGGTGATGCAACAAAAAGCAGAGCAGATAAAAAAACTGACCGAGGAAATCACCCAACATCGTCAAGACGTTGCAAAGTTGAAAGAAGACATTGCCCAATCAACTATTAAAGTAGAACAAACGCAAAAGGATTTTAGCGCAACTTATCAGTCTCTTGTTGGACAGATTGAGCAGGACGTTACAAACATGAAAAAGTATTTAACATAAAAATATTAGTCAAATTTTAAAATTATAAAACAATGATAAAGGATATATTAGACAATATTATTCAAGTGTTGCGTGGTAAAAATGGGAATGTTTTTCTCATTGTTGTTGGGGTCATTTTCTTACTCTTTTTCCTCCGAATCATGTGGCCACTTTTATGGTTACTCATCGTAGGTGGCTTAGTCTATTTTGTTTTTAAATATTTAGAAAATAAAAATAATGTTGGTTAAACATTATGTACATAAGTATCGGATATTTTCAAAATACCCGATACTTATTAAACTTTTCATCTAAAAATATATATAAAATGATACGTTTTCTATCCATTCTTTTTGTTTTTTCAGCAACATTACTCGTCAGTTGTGGCGATGGCAACGAAAATGACGACAAAGTAGAAACAAAAGATATTTCACACAATGGCTCAATTGAATCCCAATTGACAACCGAACACCTGTCCGACAATCGTGATGTGTTGATAACAACGCATAAAGTTTGGAACAATGGTGTTGTGGTTAATGAGGTGCGCCACGCCGATACGATTCCTGCTCTCGGTACTGCCAATATTCAAGCGGCTGATGCACAAGGCAACGCAACGACAGCAGCGGGTCAAAAAGATTATGAATTTTATATCACCGTTAAATAAATCTAAGGGGCCATGAAAAAATCGAAATTAGTCAGTCTCGTCCTCATTACAGCCGCCTTAGCTTCATGTAACAAAACAGAACCACAAGGTGCAAGCGGTGATTGGGATGCAAAAACGGACAAAAAAGTCTATATGCGTTCTGACACATCCGCACATTATACCCGCACACATCATCACGGCGTAGGCTCTGCCTTGTTATGGTATTATGCGTTCCGACCTTATGGCTCATCGGGCTACGGAGGAGGCTACAACCGCACTGGTTTCTACTCACGTAGTTTGAGTAAAAGCTCAAATGTGGGATCAAATGCTGTAAAATCAACGATTTCAAGAGGTGGTTTTGGTGGTCGGGCGTTCAGTCGGTCATCATCTACATAACGTAAAGTGAGATTTCACATAAGATACTGAGGGGGGCATTTTGCCTCCCTTTTTTATGCCTTATAGATAACTATTTACCTATAATTAAATCGCTCACCACAGGGTAATGGTCGGAGTGATGTACACGAAAGATGAAGCAATTAAGTGGTTTGTAACGAGGGTCGGTGAGAATATAGTCAATCCGCAAAGCAGGAATATGCCCCGCGTAAGTAGTGCCTACACCACTTCCCGTTTCTTGAAAAGTATCCGTTAAACCATCAGAAAGGGTTTTGTAAGAATACGAAACGGGAATATCGTTGAAGTCACCACACAAAATGACTGGGTAAGGGCTTTCATTTATATGTTTTTTAACTACTTCTGAATCTTTCGCTCGAATAGTGCCGTAACGCCTAAAACGAACCAACATTCGTCCGACGTTAAACCATGAATCATCATTCGTAATATCTTTACGTTTTGCTAAGTTATCTGCAATATCGCTTACAACATTCGACCGCAGTTGTAAGGAATAAAAACGGATATTCTGTCCACGCACTGAAATATCGGCATAGGTACAACCATTAGAGTCCTCTCTCTTGAGCAATATACCAGAATTAAGAATAGGGAAACGTGAAAAAATAGCCAAATCGTTGCCTTCCATACGGATGGCGTAAGGGTAAGATTTCAGAAATGGAACATCGTCAAGTATCTGCTTATCAGAGTTTTTAGCCAATTGAAGTAAATATTCTTGGAAACAGATGACATCTGCGTTTTGCTTTTCTAAAAAATGGCTCAATTCAAGACGTGCAGCAGTCATATTTTTTGCACCTGGCGTGACCAAACCATGGACATTGTAACTCATCACACGCAAACCCTTTGTCATTGCCCCCCCCTCCCGATTTTCTCGGGATGTACCATAAGTATTGAGGCGTTGTGGTTGCCCAAAATGAACCCCAAAAATGCTCGTCAAATGCGACCAACCAACAACGATAACGGCTGCCGAATACCACCAATAACGGTAGCGGCTCAATGCCCAAACACCGATAAAAAGAAAATTGAGTATTAACAGCCATGGAAAGGCAACGCCTATAAACATCAGAAAAGACATCTGAGTGGGGCTGATATAAGGTGCTATATACGCTAAAAGGGTGAATAATATGACCCAGAGGTTAAGTTTTCTAATAAATCGAACCATTTTGAAAGAAGCAATTTGCAAAAGGCAAGAGGCAAACAGAAAACTTTAAAATCAGTTACGTCTTTTTGTCTTTTGCAAATTGCCTTTTATTTTTGACTGGCTTTAAAAAGAAATTCTTTTTCGTCTTTTGTTAAACTGTCGTAACCATTTTGTTTGATTTTATCGAGGATGGCATCCAAACGTGCTTGCTCGTCAGAAACACCTGCATCCGTTGTTTTTTTAGCAGAATCAGATGCTCTACTGCCTTGTGCTGACTGTTTTTGTTGCGTTTTCTGTTGATTTGAATAGGCTTTTTGCTCGCCACCGCCACGTTGATACGTAAACTTTGACTTTGGCCGATTATTAAACAAATTCAGCAAAAAATCAATAAAGCGATTAATCGGCTTGCCTAAATCCGTTCCTTCTCGAAGCTGTGCTGCGAAAAACAAACCGAAAGCCGCACCGCCTAAATGCGCTAAGTGTCCGCCCGTATTTGACCTATCGGCAATGCTGATAAGGTCTAAAAAAAACAATACAAAGGCAATGTATTTCAACCTAACCTGTCCAATAAGTAATAAATTGAATATATAATCAGGTGCAATATAAGCCGCACAAGCAACCATTGCCATGACTGCCGCCGATGCCCCTAAAACCATTTCGCTCGGTAAACCCAAACCCAATACATGAAATTGAGCTGCTATAAAATAAACTGCACCGCCAGCTAAACCACCTAATAAATACAGCGGTAAAACCCGATGATTCCCCAATAAATCGCCTACAATACGCCCAAACCAATAGAAAGTCAACATATTCCAAAGAATATGCCCGAAACCTTCGTGTAAAAAAATGGATGTTAGCGGCACCCATGGGTGCATCAATATAAACTTCCAATTGGGTGACATTGAAAAAAAACGCAGAAAATCATCATACATCGTTGCGTCTTCGGTCGGAAGCCGCAAGACGAGTTTTGCAAGATTCACCACAATCCATATACCAATATTGACAACTATGATACGTGTGACCATATTACCATATTGAAACTCCCGTTTGACATCATCCCAAATTGACTGAAACATTTTTATTAAGATTTCAAGATTTTATATTTTTAGATTTCAAGACCTAAGCCCTCAGTATGGAATCATGAATTTTATATTTTTGTCATAAATTCTTTCCAACTGTTCCGCCAGCACGCCAATAGACAATAAGCAGTGCGCCAAATAATGCGCCACCGATATGGGCAAAATGCGCAACACCTGCTTGTCTGCCGCTTATGCCCAAATATAGTTCTAAACCAGCATATAGCACTACAAAATATTTCGCTTTTATAGGAATCGGTGGAAAAAGCAATTGCAAAACATTGTTAGGATACATCATGCCATACGCTGCCAATAATCCAAAAATCGCGCCCGAAGCACCCACCATCGGAATATCTGCTATTTCAGGTGGATAACCCATGTAGTTAATTTGGTAATATTTGACGGCAAAATCTAAAACCAATGCGCCAAATCCAGCGACCAAATAATAGAATAAAAACCGTTTAGGTCCCCAATTGTATTCAATCGGTGGGCCAAACATATATAGACCAAACATATTGAAAAACAAATGCATCAAACTGCCGTGCATGAACATATACGTAATCAACTGAACGGGTTGAAAATTTTCAGAAGTTGGATAATAAACGGCTAACCACTTGTTGGTAATCTCTGGAGGTAAAATAAAGGATGCTGCCGCAAAGACGATGATATTGACAAGCAACAGCTTTTTGACAACATCGGTTAAGTTTAAATTCATTTTAATAGTAGTTGTAAATTATTGTGAATCAATATTTTATGTAAAATAATCGATTAGTTCAATTTGTATTTTAATGAAACCAAACCCGTTGAATAGGTCTTTGTTTCTAAATGTGTTAACAGTGTCCTGTCTTTAATGTTTATGAAAAGTGGTTTTCCACTACCTAAAATAATCGGGTGAACAGATAGCCAAAGTTCATCAACAAGCCCCAAATTCATCAACACAGTTGTCAATTCAGCACCACCAAAAAGCCAAATATCTTTACCCTCTTCTTGTTTTATTTGTTGCACTTGTGCTTCGATATTGCCTCGAATAAGCGTTTTGCCAGTTGGAACAGCATCAAGCGTATTCGAGAAAATATACTCTTTCATCTTAGGAAAACCTTCAATGCCTCCTTCTTGTCCGAGCGACATGTCGTATGTTTTTCGACCAACAAAAATAGTATCAATCCGCTTAAAAAAATCAGCCATGCCATAGTCTTGGTCTGTAAAACACCAATCATATTCGCCATTTGGTCCTTCAATAAAGCTGTCTAAACTAACAGCCAAACCCAATATTATTTTTCTCATAACTATTTGATTTACAGTTATTTACTGGCTCAAAAACTGTTGCTGCAAGGCTTCCAAATCAAAAGTAATAAAACAATTACGTCCAGAAGGGCTTTTAAATGGCATCGCACAAGCAAAAAGTTGGTCAATAAGCTCTTGCATCTCCAAAATACTGAGGGGGGTACCCCGTTTGATAGCTGCCGACCGTGCCATACTTGCGGCAATGCGTTCATCAATATCGAGCTTCATATTAATCTCGATTTTATATTGTTCCAACAGTTTTTCAATTACTTTTTGTTCATCTTTTTCTCCTTGCCAATCATTAGGCAATCCATGAACGATGAAACTTTCGCCACCAAACTCTTGAATATCAAAACCTAATTTATTGATTTCAGGCAGTATTTCACGCAATATTACGGCATCATTGGGCGAAAAATAAACAGTTTTAGGAAAAAGTTGTGCTTGTGAAGACACTTGTTTCTCAGCCAATTGCATCAAATAACGCTCATAAAGCACCCGTTCACTTGCCGCTTGTTGGTCAAGCAGGATAAATCCTGATTTCAAGTGATTAACAATATACATGCTGTGAATCTGATAAGGTTCGCGTTGTGGATTTGAAAACGACCCCTCAGTATCATCGAGTTCTGGAGCGTGTTCCGATTCGTCAAAATTACTTTCAACCGTTGACATATTCATCGAAAAAGAGAATTCGCTGTCTGCGTCAAAGGTCTCACCATTATCTTCTTCTACGATTTCCTCCGTTTTAAAACTGATACCATCGTATAAAGTTTGCCAGTTTTCAAGATTTGAACGGTCTAAACTGGTCGGTTTTTTAAAATTCAAGTCATTTTTCACTTTTTCAAATTGACTTGAAACCGTTGCCGAAGGTGTATAAGGCTCTCCTGTCAACAAATTGCTGCGAACACCGCCACGCGGAATCACGTAATTGCTCATCATGCCCGCCTCATTGTCAAAATCAAGCATTGGAGTCACGGCATTTTGCCCCAAAGCATGGCGAATAGCGACTTTCAGATAGTTATAGACCAGACGTTCATCTTCAAATTTTATTTCCTGTTTCGTCGGATGAACGTTGATATCAATGCGTGCAGGGTCAATTTCGATGAAAATAAAATACATCGGGTAAGAATCCTTTGCCGCCACATCTTCAAAAGCGGCTTGAACAGCATGATGCAGATACGGGCTTTTTATAAAACGATTGTTGACAAAAAAGAACTGTTCGCCACGTGTTTTCTTAGCAAATTCAGGCTTTCCGACAAAACCTGACAAGTTTACAACATCGGTTTCTTCGCCCACAGGCACCAATTTTTTGTTCGTATCTTTTCCAAAAACACCGACCAAACGTTGACGTAAATTACCTGCCGGTAGGTGAAAAATTTCAGTTCCGTTGTGGTGTAAAGACATGAATACTGAGGGGTTCGCAATCGCGACTCGCTCAAACTCATCAAGAATATGCCGCATCTCTACTGTATTGGATTTCAAGAAATTACGTCGTGCAGGCACATTAAAAAACAAATTTTTGACTTGAAAATTTGTTCCCGCAGGGGTCTGACAAGGTTCTTGTGTTTTCAATTCAAAGCCTTCAATAATGATTTTTGTACCGAGTTCATCAGTGCGTCGGCACGTCCGCAACTCTACTTGTGCAATGGAAGCAATAGAAGCCAAAGCCTCGCCCCGAAAGCCCATTGTGCGGATATTGAACAAATCTTCCGAAGTTCTAATTTTAGATGTCGCATGGCGTTCAAAACTCATGCGTGCGTCGGTTTCCGACATACCACAGCCATCGTCAATGACTTGTATTAAGGTTTTACCCGCATCTTTCAGTATCAATTTGATGGAACTGGCACCTGAATCTATCGCATTTTCCAAAAGTTCCTTGACCGCAGAGGCTGGACGTTGTATCACTTCACCCGCAGCGATTTGGTTGGCAATAGAGTCTGGTAGCAATTGTATAATATCAGCCATAATTTTTGTCAAATTTCCTTTGTTTTCTGACCCCTCAGTATTAATGAGTCCAGAAAGGGCAAAATTACAATATTTACTTCACTCAAAGGCTTCAATTCCTAAAAACATTGGCATTTACAGGTGAGCGAACACCGTTTTGGGCATAAAAAAAACGGGCTGCATCCATGCAAGCCCGCCACAACAAATTATAATCCCATGAACATATTTCTTAATTCGTAAACCGAATTTCTTAATTTCAAACGACTAAAAATAAAGGTATTTTATGTTTTCCTAATATTTGTTCGAGTGTTTATTTTTTTCAATCATCACTTTCTTTTAAAACTTTCAACAAAATCGCCATCAGCAAGCCGTAGGTGTTTGGTTTAAATTATCCATGTTAGTGTCCTCACCGTTAATGAAGACGCTCCATAGTGTCTGTATAGTTTTCTCATTGTGGCATTCCGCCGAAAACTACGTTTGTTTTGCTTTGCTAATAAAATTTGAATGAACTACGGCTTGCTGGCGACAGCAAAAAGAATAATCCCATGAACATATCCTTGAACATGCTACAAAGATGAGATTCCTTTTTCGTTCTGCCAAAGACATTTTAATGGCATTGTTCTATATTTTTTAAGTTAAATTGAATAATTTAACTATTATAAGTAATTGATAATCAATTAAAAAATAGCCGACAATAATAAGGCATTGTGAAAAATAATTTTTATTTCACGTCATTTTAAACTTCTTTTTTTCCTATTATTTTTTTAAAAATACCATAAACAAGGTATTTCTTTTTTTCAAATAATAAAAAAGGGCAAAAAACACCTCCCCGATTGTTCGATACTGAGGGGTGTCTTTTGCCCTTGACGGACTATTTGACAATAATATTACTTCGCTGTTGCGAGTGCTGCGTCCGCTACAGGTTCATCATGTGCATTCATAACCAAAGTTTGGTGACGAATAGACTCTTGATGAATCGCTGTCAACAACTGAATAACAAACTCATCGCTCAAACCTTGTTGACGACCTTTTTGAACAGCTGAATTCAAAATCTCATTCCAACGGCTGGTTTGCAAAATAGCAATACTGTTGCGTTTTTTGTAATCACCAATCTCTTCCGCGAACTTCATACGTTTGCCGAGCAAAGTCAACAAATCGTTGTCCACTTCGTCAATACGTACACGCAACGACTCGATTGAGTTCAAGAAACCCGCATCTTTTTCTGCACGCAACACCAAATTGTCAATCAATTCCTTGTAAACAGGTGGTGTAATCTGTTGTTTAGCATCAGACCAAGCCTCGTCAGGGTTGCAGTGAACTTCTGTAATCAAACCGTCGAAGTTCAAATCCATCATTTCCTGAGCCACCTCTGCCAACATGTGACGATTGCCACAAATGTGTGAATTGTCGCCAATAACAGGCAAATTTGGTAAGCGACGCATCAATTCAATGGCAATTTCCCAATGCGGTACGTTGCGGTACTGCGTTTTTGCTGCCGATGAAAAGCCACGGTGAATCGCTGCCATGCGTGTGATACCGACTTTGTTCAAGCGTTCAAAAGCACCCAACCACAATTCCAAATCGGGATTGATAGGGTTTTTAATCATTACTGGAATGTCAACGCCGCGCAAAGCATCAGCGATTTCCTGCACTGAAAACGGGTTTACCGTTGTCCGCGCACCAATCCACAAGACATCTACGCCAAATTTCAAGGCTTCATATACGTGGTGTGCATTCGCAACCTCCACCGTTGTACGCAAACCTGTCTCTTCTTTAACGCGTTTAAGCCACTTCAAGCCTTCACTGCCTACGCCTTCAAACATACCTGGCCGAGTACGCGGTTTCCAAATGCCACTGCGGAACAGGTCAACATTGCCTTGTGCCGCCAAATCGCGTGCGATACTCATTACTTGCCCTTCGGTCTCTGCCGAACAAGGTCCTGCGATGAGGAACGGGCGTTTCGATTGAACTTCTAAAAAAGGTTTTAAATCCATGATTTTTTTCTTTTTTTTGATAAAAACTGATTGCTATATTTTAAAATTGTTATTGCTATGTTTTCTATTCCTCACATAAATCTCTTATTCTTAGGGTTTTCGTTATAAAAAGGTTCGCAATTTACGGATATTTCCTTTTTTTGAACACGTCAATTTTTCTGAAAATCCGATTTCCAAACACCCCCTCAGTATGTCACTTCAAAATCCGCTTAATGTCATTCGCCTTTTCAATCATGGCGTAAAAGTCAGTAAAACGGCGTTTTATCAAATGCGACCGCATCGTACTCAATATATGTATGTGTTCATCCAAAACGTCCAAAACATTGTCGCGGTTTTGTTCAAAAATCGGAATCCACGTCTCTGGATTTGATTTTGCCAAACGGACAGATGAGCGAAAACCACCACTCGCTAAGTTAAAAATGGCATTTTCGTCTTGTTCTTTTTCTAAAACGGTCAATGCCAAAGCGAAACTAGATATGTGCGAAATATGGCTCACGTAAGCCGTATGCATATCATGGCTTTCAGCATTCATATACAGCGTGTTCATTTTCAATGACTTATACATTACCTCTGCCATATTGCGTGCATCTTCGCTGCTTTGTTCGATATCGCATAAAACACAAACTTTATCCTCAAATAGTTGACGTACAGCCGCTTGTGGGCCCGAAAATTCCGTTCCTGCCATTGGGTGCGTCGCAATAAAATTAGGACGGTTGGGGTGCAAACGCACGGACTCCATAATGTTTACTTTCGTAGAACCCACATCCATCACAATTTGCTTATCCACTTTGTCCAAAATATGCGGCAACAAAGTCGTTAAACTGTTCACAGGCGTTGCCACGATGATAATGTCACTTGCTGCAATCGCTTCATCAAGCGGCAAAATGCGGTTGACCAAACCTAAATCCAATGCTTTTTGAGCATGTTCTGGGGATGCTTCGACACCAATTATTTCGGTTGCAAAACCCGATTCGTAGAGTCCGATGGCGATTGAACCGCCTATGAGACCGATGCCTACTATTGTTATTGTCATAAAAAATACTTAATTCGATAGCGTTAAAGCTAATTTCAGTTTTGAATATTTAAATCCTTTTTCAAACAAAGGCTCATAACAAACCCATTCATTTCTGTAATTCAGTTGATAAATGGTTCTTTTTTCATCCATAGGTTCTATGATTCCAATTCGGGGGGCATAATACCGATGTATGTCTTTATATTTTTTACCGTCTTTATCTTTACCTGTATATTTATCTGAATACGCATTACTTTCCATTTTAATCCACTCAATAGCGATAGCCAACCCATTCTTCGGCATTTGCACACCTTTTTCACTCAATTCTATTGTTTCTATATGGCTTCCATCGCTTTTGACAAGTACCGCAGAGCATAAATCAATGCCATTAGGCTTTCCCGTTTCATCAATACCATAAAACCGAATTTTAAAAATACTTGGCTGTTTGGGAAATATCAAAAACCATTGCATTTGCGCCAATTTCAAGCGTTTTAAAAACCAAATTCCACCATCTGGATTCTCAAAAACTTGCGCTAATTGCGACATTTCCTTCAAATTCGTTGACCGATAATTACCTTTACTTTTGTTAGAAAAATCATTTAAAACGAGTTCTTCCTTTTTCAATGGCTTTATCGTCACCGTTGGTAACTCAAATACTGAGGGGGTCAATTTTATGTCCGTTCTGACATCTTTTACAGAGACTATAAAACGTTTAAACCCCATACAACTTACGACTAAGCTGTCTTTTATATCCACATTTTCTAATTCAAAAACACCTTTTTCATCTGTCGAAACACCCTTATTTGCCTTAATCAAACCCACGGCTGCATAGGCAATAGGCTCATTCGTTTGACCGTTAATAACCGTTCCTTTCAAAGTAATATTTTGACTAAAAAGCGGTATTGAAAAAATAAATAACAGGCTATAAATGATGGGCTTTTTCAATATTGAGTTTTTATTTTTTTGTTTAAGTATTTTTTTTATCGCAACGTCCGCTCATAATCGTCAAAACGAATTTTAACAATTTTGGAACGGTCATTATTCCTTAAAACAACGCCTTCGGGTTTCATTTGAGCCAATTCAGATAGAGGAACGTTTGTTTGCGGTATGAAATGCCGCAAATTATCCAATACGGTACGATGCGACAAATCACCCAAATCAAACGGAATGGCAGGTACAATATCAAAAAGAAGGGCATAAGTGTCCAAAACATCTTTGGACAAAAAGGTTTGACCGTAAATTATGCCGTTCTCTGTTTCGCGTTCTCGCCACCTTGATATGTCTTCTAAACTTTGTTCAAGTATGGATAAATCGGAAAATACAGCTATATCAAACACCCTAAAACCTAATTTATCTGTACCATATTGCTTCGAGTTCGCAGACACTTTGCCGCCAAACAATTCACCGTAAATAACTGTAAGTTGTTGTGAATCAATGGGAATTTTAATTTTCAATTCTTTGATACCTTCAACAATACCCTGTGCGGGGTCAAAATATAAATCGTGGTTATGATGCAAAATAAACTCACGGCTGCCGAGTAGATATTCATCACCCAAACAGATAATCCGCACATTTGTACCGTCTATTTTTTCCGTTGCATACATCGTTTCGCCTTGAATGTCTGTTGTCAATTCAGAAGTCAAACGCCCTTTCTGTCCCAATTTATGCAACGTTAAGATGGAAGGGTACTTGGTAAGTGAGTTTATTTTCTGCTTACCGTGCTGTAATATTAAATTTTTAAGCATTGAAAATATTAAATTTAGTTCTGAATATTATTCTTATTGCCCTAAAACGGTTGTTTCAATTTGTTGATTTTCAGTGTTTTATAGATTTTAAAACTAAAATTTGACAAAGTGAAAAACATTATCGTATCTTTGCAACATCAATCAGAAATGGTTGGATAGTGAGTTCGTCTCACTGAAAATAGTCAACCGAGGTAGGCTGATCCACAATACGAGCCGCACGAAAGTGTCGCTCGTATTTTTTTTTATTTCTGAAACTTATATCTTCTATCTAATATCATTTTTCTATCTAATCTGTATATTTGTTTTCTGTAAATCAGCCAAACTCTTTTGATACTTGGAAACATTTCAGAAGCCTCTTTTAAACAGCCTTTCAATTGATTTTCATGAATAGGTTGAGCAATATGTAAAATCAAATTATTCGTTTTTAAATAAGTCCGTTGAAAATGTCTTTGAATAGCTCTCGTCAAATTATTTGTATTTACCAGCTTCTTTATCTCAAAAATCTTACCTTCGATTTCTACATCAACAGACTTTTCATTTTCATATTCTTCTATTAATATAACACCTAAGCCTGCTTGTTTTAAAAGAATACATGTGTCAATTTCACTCACAAGCCCACCTGACTTGTGTCTTTTATGTAAGATAATAAAGCCACCACTTTCATTATCGAATCCAAGTGCATTTGGAAAATGTTCCAAACATTTGAATAGATTAATTGCTTCATGGTTCGTTTTAAAATAAAATGCATGAGAATATTCTTCAAATAATTGCTGATTAAGTTTGCTCATTTTGTATAATCAATGTTTTGTTTTGCCAAAAAGGATGCAAAATAAAACATTGAAAACACATTACAAGCTATTGATAATCAATTTATTAAATTATAAATTATCACTTTTGATAATTTGCTATGCTTAATGTTTAGTCCTATGAAATGCTTTCACGCGCTCAATCGCCTCTTCAAAAACCGACTCTCGCGCACACAACGACGACCGAATATAGCCATCGCCTTGCGTTCCAAAAATGCCACCAGGTGTTATAAAGACATTTGCACCGTGTAAAATCTCATCTGATAGCTCAAAACCCGTTTTGTACTGAGGGGGTATCTTTGCCCAAACGAACATACCTGTTTGGCGTTCATCGAACGTGCAACCCAATAAACTTAACAGTACAAACACCTTTTGTTGACGACGACGATATTCATCATTCAAATCTAAATACCATTCTTTATCCGCTTTTAAGGCTTCGATTGCCGCTATCTGAACAGGTAGGAACATACCCGAATCCATATTCGATTTGAACCGCAACACATCGCTTAAAAATTCGGCTTTACCCGCCAACATGCCTACGCGCCAACCTGCCATATTATGGCTTTTTGATAGGGAATTTAATTCTAATGCCACGTCTTTTGCACCTTCAACCGACAATATACTGAGGGGGTGTTCATTCAATATAAAACTGTATGGATTGTCATTGACAATCAATATGTTATGCTGTTTTGCAAATGCTACGAGTTCTTCAAAAAACGCTAATGTGCCTTGTGCGCCTGTCGGCATGTGCGGATAATTGACGAACATCAATTTGACTTTTGACAAGTCTTGTTTTGCTAATTTTTCGAGGTCTGGCAACCAAGCGTTTGTTTCCGAGAGGTTGTAATCCACACATTTTGCACCTGCCAAAGTAACGGCTGCACGGTAAGTTGGATAGCCGGGATTGGGCAATAATGCTTCATCGCCTGTCTCCAAATAGGTCATACAGACGTGCATAATGCCTTCTTTTGAACCTAACAAAGGCAATATTTCATTCACTGGATTGAGCGAAACGCCATAGTGTTTTTTGTAAAAAACAGCCATCGCTTCACGTAAAGCCAAAACGCCGACATAACCTTGATAGGCATGACTTGTTGGCAGACGAGCCGTTTCGACGAGTTTTTCAATCGCAGATACTGAGGGGGGTAAATCAGGCGAACCAATACCGAGGTTCAACACATTTTTACCCGCTGCGTTCAAGTCAGCAATTTCTTTTAGCTTTTTTGAAAAATAATATTCGTGAATGGAATCTAAACGACTCGCAACTTTGATGCTCATAATTAATTGGTATTCAATATTTTAAAAATAAAATCACTCGAAATACGCACCGCTGAGGTATTCACCCAACACTTTAATCTCTCCTACAACACGATGCAATTCCAACATGGCTTGTGGATAGTTGGAATAGTTGTTCAAAGTAAAGTCTAAGAAAAACATATACTCCCAAGGCTTGTCCATAATGGGCGCAGATTGGATTTTTGTTAAATTACAATTGTTGCGAGACAGGACTTCAAGGGCTTTGTAAAGACTTCCAACAGTATGGTTGGTGGTAAAAACAAGCGAAACTTTATCAAAATCAGGAATAATAGACCCCTCAGTATTTTCCTTTGTGATGTATAAAAAACGCGTAAAATTCTTTTTATAAGTCTCAATACTCGGTGCAAGAATGTTCAAATTATAAATTTCGGCTGCCAATTCAGAGCCGACGGCACCAATTTTTTTCAGCCCTTTTTCTCTTATTTCTTTGGCAACCAAAGCCGTATCATGCGCTTCGACAAGGTGGATATGCGGATACGCACCAAAAAACTCTTCGCACTGTTGTAAGGCAATGGGGTGGCTGTGTACTTCTTTCAGGTCTTTAATTTGGATACCTGGCAAAGCCATGAGGTTTTGTTTTATCCTTAAAAATACTTCGCCACGAATGCGTAAATTACTGTTATTCAAAAGATTATAATTTCGCAACAAACTACCTGCGATTGTATTTTCAATTGCCATGACTGCTGAATCGGCTTCACCTGATTCCACTTGCTGAATCAAAATATCGAAGGTGTCGGCTGGCACGACATCAATATCTTTGGCTAAGTGAAAACGCCTTGCTGCTATTTCATGGAATGCACCATGCACACCTTGAATGGCAACTTTTAGCAAATTTGAGCCTTGTCCATTGCTGTGTACCGCCCCGTTTTTGTCTTTTACTTCTTGATAATCCAAGTCCATTTTATTGTTAATTCTTTTGAATAATATTTGATAATCAATGGTTTACGTTATTCTATTTCTGATGTTTGATTTAAATGAGTCCTTTTCAAAAACAAAAAAGGAGTTCCCGTTGAGGAACTCCTTTTTGCATTTCTAAGCGTTTATATTTTATCGCCGCGCAAATAAGTAGCTCCTCTTACTGGTCGTGTAAAAGTAAAAATAAAAAAAGCTAAAAGTATTTGCGAAAGGGCGCGTCATTGTCTGATTGATTTTATTGGGTGCAAAAGTAAATGAATTTTTGAGATTGTTCAAATTGCACTATTTTTTTTTAGAAAAAAAACGGACGCATTAAAATCTAAAATTCATTTCTAAAAGTAAGTACCTTGGTAAAAGTTGGACTCGGTTGATTTGGGTAGAATAATCAGTCGTATAGGTATTAATAAATTCTTTTGTATTCAGTAGGTTTTTAGCTGTCAAGTTAGCACTTAAACGTGTTTCTATAATCTCATATCGGACTGAAGCGTTGATGAAATAATATCGCTGACCAATGTTGTTAGATTGTTTAACATAGAAAACTTCATTTTCAATTTTTCCATTTAACCTATCATTGAATTTTAGATAAAAATCCAAGAATGAACCGATTGATTGATTTTTTATATTGGTAGTAGTTTTGTTTAAACCTGTATTTATATTAGATTGATTTAATGTTGTACCTAAATGAAAGTTAAACCACTTTAGATATGCTGAACGCAAGGAAATATCAATTGTACTATTGACAGCATTTGTTTCTCTTATATCAGATCCATTTAATGTATTTTGATAATTGCTGAATGATACTGAGGGGCGCACTTTTAAGCGCATATACAATTGGGGCATATAGCGTTCAATACTACTTGAAATGATTGTGTTACTATTTGAAAAGTTATTAATGACTTTAGAAGATATATTAAAACTCGGGTTTATGGTTATATCGTTCCTATAACCCTTTTTATTTATGCTACTTATTATATTAAAATGTGCTAAAAATTCATCTGAAAAATTACCATAAGAGTAGTTTAATATACTTGTATGACTGTTAGCGGGGATAAAGATTGAAGCCCCCCGTTCTAAACTTCTATAATCAGATAATATATAGCCATTTGTTAAATCTACTGTTTTGGGTAAAGACATATTGAAGGCATATGTGCCAAATAGTGAATGTTTTTCTTTTATTTTCTTTCTAAATCCAATTATGGGTAAAAGATAAAAATCTTTTTTATTGAGTTTGTTTTCTAAAACACTTTTATAATAACCACCTGAAATATCTGAAAACCATTGGATATTGAGCCAATCTTCTTTAATATTTAGCCCAATATAATAATTGTTTTGTTGATTTTTAAAATTATTATTGAATGTATCGGAAAAGAATAAAGATGTATTTTGATAAAAACCATTAAGGCTTGATGTTAAATTATCGTTTTTATTGACATAGCCTAAATAAGTTGATATTTTAAAAGTATTTTTTGCATAGAGCCATTGTCCATTTAAAGCAAAATACTTTAATGGGTTTCTAATGGATTGCACGAGTGAATCAGAAGGCAATAATACTGAGGGGATATAACGTGGTATAGATTGATTGAGTTTAAATGTTTCTTCATTATTATCAGAAATAAAAACAGTATTCAATGTAATTGCTTGAAAATCGTTTAAGCGGTATGTAAAATCAATTGAATTAGAATAAGCGAATGTTTTATTGTTTAATTGATTAAAAATATTGTTGTTATTTGATATAGTTTGATTGCTATTATTTGATAAAGATTGCCTAATATCTCCTTTATAACGCAAAAGAGAGCGACTGCTTAAATCTATTTGAGCATCTAAATGTCCTTCTAAGATAGTTGGTTTTCGTTGAATAGTATTTAATTCTGACAATGAGAATAAAGTATCTTTGAGTAGATATTGATAATCATTGTCAACAAAAGAACGAACTCTATCATTACTAAACGTAAAAGCGCCTTTTAAACGAATTGATTCAGAGGGTTGGACAGTAAAATGCGTTGAAGCTAAAGTAGCTCGGTTGAACCGAACACTTTGAGAGTTCAAAGATACTGAGGGGGTGCGTCCGATATCAATTATTGACGTATTACGACTGTTTAATAGGCTGTGTTGTTCATCAGCACCTGAATCTTCTTTGTAGTCGGCACTCAACATACGGTCAGCAGTGGATACCTGTCCGATTGTATTAAAATTGCCAAAAGAAATTGTTTTTAATTTTTTATAAAATCCAAATAGATTTATAGAGTTATTGGTGCGTTCGTCATTACCGAGACCTAAAAGGGCATTACCAAAAAGTAATTTTTTTCTATTTTCTTTTAAAGTAATATTGATAACCTTATCATCAGAGCGTTTCAGTCCTTTCAACAGTTTGTTTTCAGTGAATTTATCAATGATTTGTATTTTGTCAACGACATCGGCACTCATGTTTTTTGACATTAATTGATAGTTTCTACCCGTCAAATCATCGCCTTCGATGAGTATCTTCTTTATGGGCTTTCCTTGAACTGTAATAATACCCGTATTTTTATCAACATCCACACCCGGTATTTTGGCTAAAAGTTCTTCCAAATTTTGTTCTGTACTGTCCCTAAATTTATCGGCATTGAACGTAATGGTATCGTTTTTTTGAATAATTTTATTGCTGCCACGCACAATGGTTTCTTTTAAAACAAACTCTTTTGGTGTCAGTAAGAAGTTTACTTCAATGATATTTTTAGTATTATTTTCTATTTTTTTTCTTTGTGCTTCATAACCTAAGCCAGAAGCTGTTATAATGAAATTATTATTCAAGGCAGGGGACTCAAAAGAAAAATAGCCTTTGTCATTGCTGCTGCCAAAGGCTAATATCGAAGACGTATCGTTTTGGTTTATATAAATGTTAATAAAAGGCAGTGCTCTGTTAAAAGTATCTGTAACAAGTCCTTTTATCATTATTTGAGCTTGACAAACCAAAGGAAATGAAAATTGACAGCCAATAGTGAAAAGAAAAACTATTCTTTTAATCATAATTTTTCTCAATTTTATCATATTTTTTCTTTGTGATAGATATTTGTACGTCTCTGCCATAATCTTTTGATTCATAACTCCTTTTCATCTTTTCAAATACTATGTCGTCTAATTTACGAAATGTTGCAATATCTACTTTAGTACCGTTCTCGGGAAAAGCCAAATCAATGGTTTTATCTGAGACATAAGAGATAGATTGAGCAATAAATTTTATTTGATTCGTATTATCTGTGGCTTCTAAGATTAAACCCGGTAATCCCCAAAATTTCCAAGGACCTGCTTGAACTGGAATGTCCATAGTGAACCAAGCAATATAATCTCGACCTCTAAATTGAGTAGCGGCTTTGTAACAAGTATATCCCAAAACTATTTTTTGTTCTCTCGTAACTGTCCATTTGAAAGTAGGAAAGTCTTCTTGTGAAATATAGGCTTTAGCTTCATAAAAATCTCTAAATTTCAATACTTTATTGGTGTAGTCCTTAAAAACAATAGCACCTATTGAATCTTGATACCATGTCATAAATGGCGTATTTAGATCCTCATTCCAATCACTCCCATCTAAATTTTTCATGACATTACCCTTTTTGCCTTTACTATGAATATACATAGATTTGCCATCTTTATAATAGAGAGTAGCTGATTGCGTGACTGCAGTGAACTGTTTGATAGTTTGTTCATATTTTACCTCTAAAAGGTTCTGTGTAAATGCTGTCATTACAGACCAAAGAGAAAAAAATAGGACTAAAAACAGATGATTTATTTTGTTCATTATTTTGCATTTAAATTTTAAAAAAAAACAACCAATGAGGTAGGAATGTAAGCAAAATATTCGAGGAAATTCCAAATTCCCCGAACATGGTACCCCTCAGTATTTTACTACAAAAAATGTCACAGGTCGAATATTTTTGATTTAAAACTAAATATAATAAAAGTGATAAATTAATTGTCTTTTTCAATTAGTTCTGCTTCATTGATTGTAAAACCCATTTGTCCATCTTTCGGTAAACTTGATTGTACCTTTCTCATTATATCTTCATCAATTCTTTTTTTCAGTAAATTCAATTCTTTCTCATTGGCGATGAAAATACCGACTATTGGTTTTTTGAAAGTCGTTTTTTCATCATTTAGTGTTATATCCCTACAATATATTTCAATTTTCTTTTCGGAATCTCTCACTTCTAATATCAATCCAGGTAAACCATGAAATTTCCAAGGACCATCAGAAATAGGAATTTGGGTAGTAAACCATGCTTCATAAGTTCTACCTTTATGAAAAACCGAGGCTTTTTGACATTCATACCCATTTATTTTCTTTTTTTGGTTTTCAATTTTCCAATTGAATTTAGGCATATTCTCTTTAATTAAATAACCTGTTTTAGCGACAATAGCACGTGTTATGACATAAGAAGAATCAAAGTTTTTATAAATACCAACACCTGTTCTATCTTTTGTTGTACGACGTGTATTCAAAGCGTCTATTCTTTCTTTGATAGTAATAACTCTATCGTCTGTTATACTGTCATTTTCAATTCTATTATAAACATAAAAAGATTCTTTACCATTATGGATTAAAGAAATATCTATGCCTAATGAATCGGGTTGAACATTAGGTGTTAGGTTTAATATTTGTTTATATTTTATTGTTATGTTTTTCTCTTGTGCCTGCATCGAAAAAGATAGTAAAGTGCAAAGAGTAATAATAGTTAATCTATTCTTCATTGTTCATAAAATTTAGGGGTAAAATAGATAGACTATTTTACCCCTTGTCGATAATTTGAGTTTTTTACTAACAGCCTGCATCTTCGGCTAAATCTTCAATTTCTTCGATCCTTCTAATGATTTCATTATAAGCACTTTCACAATCACCATTACTGGTATAATGAATAGTGATGACATTGCCTGTACAAGGAGATTGCATACTGGCATAAACGGTACATGATTCAACGTTTAAACCTTTACCTTTTGTTTGAGCTAATGAGTTTTCTATTTGAGTTTCAGCTTTTAATGCTAAACTCAAAGTAAAAAACATTGCAAAAAACACTAATTTTTTCATAACGAATTTGATTTAGAAAATTAAAAATTTTGTTAAATAATTATGCTAAAAGCACAGCACAAAGGTCTAACACAAATTTTAATTCTGCAATAGCGATAGTTTGCCTTATTTATCCTTAATCTTCCGTTTTACTCCCTTTCTTTCCCTTGTTATTTTATATCAATGGTGGTGGAGGTACGCCCAGTGCGTCATAAATCATCATTTGGTACTTTGGCGTAATAAGCCCAGGAGGCAATACAATACCATGATAGTTAAGTTTTCCCATGAAAACTTTGTAGCGGATACGATATTCATCACAGAATTCTTGACGTGTTTTGGTAGCGGCGATGTTGGGCTGCCAATCGTTTGTTTTAAGTGGTTGTTTCGACATGTCTGTGTTTTTAAATTTGTAATCATTTTTAGTGTGAAAGAATTGAGTTATGCTAAAACTTATTTTACGGTTATAACTTTACTTCATTTTTTTTTCTACCAATAACTTTAGTAGAAGTAGAAGTAGAAGTAGAAGTAGAAGTAGAAGTAGAAGTAGAAGTAGAAGTAGAAGTAGAATGTTAACAAGGTAACTTCATGTTACAAATGTATAAAACTTATTGAGTATTGTTTTGTTAACGTTTACATTTTTTTTGTAGCTATTTATATTTTTCTACTTTTTACTGAGGGGGGTATTTTTGTTATTTTTTTCATAAAAAAGGCAAAACAATCCACTTTTTAAAAAATTTAACGTTTTTTTGCTCGATTACTAACTATAAAATCATTTTATTCATTAAAAACAAATCAATTTAGCAATGAAAAAATTCTTATTACTCGGCGTGTTCGCCTGCCTTATTTTTGGATTACAAGCACAATCGCCTATTGGTGTTTGGAAATCAATTGACGACGAAACGGGTGAAGCCAAATCAAATATTCAATTATATCAAGAAAATGGCAAAATGTATGGCAAAGTGATTGCCTTTTTGCGTAAAAACGTTGACCCTAACCGCGTTTGCGACAAATGTACGGACTGGCGAAAAGGACAAAAAATCATGCAAATGATGCTTGTTCGGGACATGGTTTTGAGTGGTACGACTTGGAAAGGCGGTAAAATCCTTGACCCTGAAAAAGGTAAAGAATACACTTGCTCCATGTGGTTCGAAGATGGTAAACCCAACGAGTTGAATGTACGTGGTTGGATTGGACCTTTTTTTAGAACCCAAAAGTGGTACCGCGTTCAATAAGTGAAAAGTGAAAAGTGAAAAACTAAAAGTGAAAAATATGAAAAAACTGATTTTTATTACGGTTTCCTTGTTTTTTACATCAAATATGATGGCTCAATTGACCGCAACAGATTCGGTTAAAGCCACAATCAATCATTTTTTTGAAGGCATGAAAACGGCTGATACGGCACTCATTAGGTCAACACTTACTGAGGGGGTCATTTTTCAGTCCATTAGTCGCTCGAAAGAAGGCGTTGTGAGTGTCAAAACGGAAAATGTCAGTGATTTCATCGCGTTTATTGCCAAAGAAGAAAAAGGCAATGCCGATGAACGCATTACGTTTAAGACTGTTGAAATTGATGGTGCATTGGCTTCGGTTTGGACACCTTACTCGTTTTATTACAAAGGTCAGTTCAGTCATTGCGGTGCGAACTCGTTTCAATTGGTGAAAATCGGTGGTGATTGGAAAATTCAATACATCATTGATACCCGTCGTCGGCAAGGTTGCGATTAGTTTTTTCTAAAAAATAGAAACGCCCGCTCAAGTGATTTGAACGGGCGTTTTTTATGTATAAAATTTAAAAACGATTAGCCTCTAAGACGGAACGCTTTTCTTACTTTTTCAACATAATCGAGTTTTTCCCAAGTAAACAACTCAACTTTCATTGTTTTTGTCTTACCATCAGGCGTTGAAAATGTCTTTTCGACGATTTCATTTTGGCGACCCATGTGACCATAAGCAGCTGTTTCAGAATACATCGGCGAGCGCAATTTGAAACGTTTTTCGATGGCATAAGGGCGCATATCGAATATTTTTTCAACGATTCGAGCAACTTCACCATCAGACATTTTTTTCTTTTTGCATGTACCGTAAGTATTTACATAAATACCCATTGGTTTTGCAACGCCAATAGCATAAGAAACTTGTACCAAAACTTCGTCGCACAAACCTGCTGCAACAAGGTTTTTAGCAATATGACGTGTCGCATAAGCCGCCGAACGGTCAACTTTTGACGGGTCTTTGCCCGAAAAAGCACCGCCACCGTGTGCGCCTTTACCACCATAAGTGTCAACGATGATTTTACGACCTGTTAAACCCGTATCACCATGAGGTCCACCGATAACGAATTTACCTGTTGGATTAACGTGATAAATGATTTCGTCCGTGAAAAGAGCTTTGATACCCTCTGTCATCTGTGCTTTTACCCGTGGGATAAGGATATTGATAACGTCTGCTTGGATTTTTGCTTGCATCGCTGCTTCCTCTGCAAAATCATCATGCTGCGTTGACAAAACAATCGTATCAATACGTTGCGGTTGATTGTCGTCAGAATACTCAATTGTTACCTGTGATTTCGCATCAGGACGCAAATAAGGCATTTCTTTACCTTCACGACGCAAAGCAGCCAATTCGATGAGGAGTTTATGCGCCAAATCCAAAGCTAAAGGCATGTAATTGTCGGTTTCGCGAGTCGCATAACCGAACATCATACCTTGGTCGCCTGCACCTTGTTCTTCAGGATTTTTGCGCTCAACACCTTGATTGATGTCTTCACTTTGCTCGTGAATGGCAGAAATAATACCGCAAGAATCAGCTTCAAACATGTATTCTGACTTCGTGTAACCGATTTTGCGAATCACCTCGCGTGCAATACTTTGTACGTCAAGATAGGTTTTTGTTTTAACTTCACCCGCTAAAACGACTAAACCAGTTGTGACAAGGGTTTCGCAAGCCACTTTTGATGAAGGGTCGAAAGCAAGGAAGTTATCAATAAGTGCATCTGAAATTTGGTCTGAAACTTTATCCGGATGACCTTCAGAAACGGATTCTGATGTGAATAAATAAGGCATAAATGAATTTTTGTTTTAATTTTTATATAAAATATAGAATTAGAAAGGTGGAAAATTGCCCCCCCTCAGTACATTTACAAGGTTTTAGAGGGTTTTACGGCGCAAAGGTATGAATAGTTTAAAAAAAAACGCTTTGTATTCACTTTTTTAAAAGCAAAAGAAATGACCGCTTTGAAATTCAAAAATCTCTCTATCTTGGCAGCATGAGTCAGACACCGCTTAAAGACGACATAGAACAGCTTTCAGAAGAACAGCGCAATGTGCTGCACTCTCTTCGTGCGTCTCGCATGATTTTACCGATTCTATTGGGTCTCGGCGTTGTGGCTTGGTTGGTACTCCGCAATTTTGATTTTAATAAAATACGCCAAATTCATTGGTCTGTGGCGACTTTTGGATGGATTTTATTGGCTTTTGCCTTGATGGTTGTGCGGCATTTGGCTTTTTCGGTGCGCATGTGGATATTAGCACAAGGTCATTTTAGCTATGTCAAATGTATCGAATTGGTGCTTATTTTTGAATTTAGTCTGTGCATTACGCCTACAACAGTTGGCGGCTCGGCGGTTTCGCTTTTTGTTTTGACGCAGGAACGACTGTCGGCAGCACGTACAACGACCATCGTTTTGTATAAAGTTGTCCTTGATACTTTGTTTTTTGTAGGCACTTTTCCTTTGCTTTTTGCTATAAATGGAGCAAAAGTCATTCGCCCATACATGGAAAGCCTTTCTGACGGCAACTGGGAATCACGTTTGTTTTTTCTGTCTTACACGGGTATGGTCACTTATGGACTGTTTCTTTTTTATGGTTTGTTCATCAATCCAACGGTTATCAAGCGTTTTTTGGTGGGTACAACACGGATTCCATTCTTAAATAGGTTTCGTGAGCGAATGCAAAAATTGGGCAGCGAAATTGTCCTCGCTTCCGAAGACATGAGAAATATTGGTTGGAAACAACATTTGGCGGCTTTTGGCGCAACTTGGGTGGCGTGGACTTGTAAATTTATACTCATTTCATGCCTTATATATGGCATAGATCATACTGTTATGGATTTTGGGCGGCAAGTGCTGCTTTATTCACGTCTTCAAGCGATGTTTATCATCATGGCTTTGGCACCAACACCTGGCGGGGCGGGTATTGCAGAAGGGCTGTTTTTCCCATTTTTGCATGATTTTATTTCAAATCTTGAAGTCGCAACGGTTATTGCTTTGATATGGCGGTTGATGTCGTATTATCTTTATTTAGCAGCAGGGGCTGTCGTTGTACCTAATTGGATTAGGAAAGTTTTTTTTAAAAACAAGGAAAAAGAAGTATAAAATATAATGAATCAACCACTTTGGCGTCGCCTTTTAAGTTATATAACATCCGTGCATATCGAGACTACAGGAAGCGGGTACAATCCTTATTTACGGGTCGTTTTGAAACGTGGGCAATATCAATTGCTGACGGCAAATGCCATATATAGCTACGGCGAACTGTACGACAATTTTTCAAAAGCCTTTGACCAAATTGACCTTGATAAGCTGAACATAAAAGAAGTTTTGATACTCGGTTTTGGGCTGGGCAGCATTCCTGTGGTGCTGGAAACCATGTTTAATAAGAAATATTACTACACAGCCGTAGAGATTGACCCTGAAATTTTGCGTTTAGCAAACACCTACGTTGTGCCTGATATTCAATCAGGTATCGAATTTCAACTATCCGATGCAGCGACTTTTGCCGCTTTTTCAAAGGATAAATACGATATGATTTGCATGGATGTTTTCCTCGACGACGAAGTGCCAACGGAGCTCGAACACGAGGATTTCCTTGTAAACTTGAAAAAAATGCTTACGCCCAATGGCATTTTGTTGTTCAATAAACTCTCCTATTCCAAAAAAGATAAGAAAAATTCAGATGCCTTCTTCAACAATCATTTCAAACGCATTTTTACTGAGGGGGTCTTTCTGGACGTAAATGGCAACTATATTTTGCTCAATAGAGGCGATATCCTTAAATAATTATAAACGATGAATGATGATTGATGAATATCTAAGGCTTGCTGCCACAATTCATCATTTATCATTCATCGTTCATCATTAATTTTTTTCTACCTTTGAGGTCAATTTCTAAAATTTACAATTAAAAATCTGAAAGCCATGATGTTTTCTATTAATATTTATCTTCGTTTCGCACTTATCGCCGTGTTTTTGATTGGTGGCACAGCCGCCGCCTTTGTTTGGGGTTTTTGGTGGGCGTTTCCATTCCTTTTAGCAGGTATCATTCTGATAATCGGTTATATCTTGCTTGGAACAGTGCAATCAGCCGCAGCTATGTTGCAAACAGGTGACTTCATGGCAGCTAACCAAAGGCTCGAAATGACCTATTTCCCACAATGGCTTTATACGGCAAATCGAGCATATTTCTGGTTGTTGAAAGGCACTATTTTTAGTCAACAAAAAGAATACACGATTGCAGAAGAGCATTATTTAAAAGCTCAAAAAATCGGTTTGCCAAGCGATAATGAGAAGGCGATGGTGCTTTTAGCACTCACCAACTTCCGTTTGATGAAAAACAACTGGCCCGCAGCAGAAAATTTTTATCGTCAACTGAAAGCCTTAAAGGTAACTGAACCGATGATAAAAGAGCAAATCAAGGAATTTGATGAAGCCATGAAGCAAAAAGGTCAAGTCAAAGCCGCTATGTCACGCCCAGGTTTCCGCAATACGATGGGTGGCGGTGGCAAACGCCCACGTCCGAAATCTCGTTAATTCGTCAATCGTTATTCGTCTATTCGTTAGTCGGTCAAACTTACTGCTAACGAATAGACGAATAACGAATAGACGAACAACGATTAACGAATAACAAAAATGGCAACACCTAAATCTGTCGCTTTTCATACATTGGGTTGCAAACTCAACTATTCTGAGACCTCATCCATCCAACGGCTTTTTGAGGACAACGGCTTCTTTGTCAATGAGTTTGACGCAGGAGCAGATGTGTATGTCATTAATACGTGTAGCGTCACCGATTTTGCAGACCAAAAATGTCGTCAAATCGTGCGCCGTGCCTTGCGACATACCCCTCAGTCATTTGTCGTTGTTGTGGGTTGTTATGCTCAATTGAAGCCGCAGGAAATTGCGGATATTCCAGGGGTTGATTTAGTGTTAGGTGCAGGAGAAAAGTTCAAAATCGTTGATTATATAGATACACTCACCAAAGCACAAGGCAAAGGCATGGTATCGGCGGGTGAAATCAAGGAAGTAAACACCTTTCACAACGCCTTTTCGTTTGGCGACCGCACGCGCTCCTTTTTGAAAATTCAAGACGGTTGCGATTACAAATGTACTTTTTGTACCATTCCTTTGGCACGTGGTAAAAGTCGTTCAGATACCGTCGAAAGTGTCGTCGCAAATGCCCAAAAAATCGCAGAAATGGGCGTGAAAGAAATTGTACTGACGGGGGTGAATATTGGCGATTTTGGCAACGGCACAGAGGTTATTGAAGGTACAAGGGTTAAAAAAGAAGCTCTTTTCATTGATTTGATAAAGGAGTTGGACAAAGTAGAAGGCATCAATCGCTTCCGCATTTCAAGCATAGAACCGAATTTATTGACAAATGAAATCATTTCGTTTGTCGCTGATTCTCAACGTTTTATGCCGCATTTTCACATTCCTTTACAGTCAGGCAATAATAAACAATTACAACAAATGAAGCGGCGTTACAAACGTGAATTGTATGCAAGCCGTGTTGAAACCATAAAATCTTTGATGCCTCATGCCTGTATCGGCGTGGATGTCATTGTCGGTTTTCCAGACGAGACGGACGAGGATTTTTTAGAAACTTATCGTTTTATCAACAGCCTCGACATCAGTTATTTGCACGTTTTCACTTATTCAGAACGTCCAAATACGCCAGCCAATGAAATGGAAAACGCTGTGCCGATGCACAAACGACGTGAACGCAACGAAATGCTACGGATTTTATCAGAAAAAAAACGACGGGCATTTTACCAACAGTTTTTAGGTCAAACACGAGAAGTTTTGTTTGAAAAACATAAAAATAGTGCCTTTCTAACGGGTTTTACGGACAATTATATTAAAATTGAATTGCCTAAAAATGGGGAAAATGAGTTGCTTACTAATTTCATTTTGCCTGTTGATTTAAATGATTTTAATGAAGAAGGTGATGTGAAAGCACAATTAGCAATGGACGTTTTGGTTTAATCCAAGGCTTTTTAATATAAAAACTGTAATTTCTTTAAAAACGATTCGGTATCCACCGAATCGTTTTTACATTTACGCAAAATGACCCCCTCAGTATTTTTCACTTATTATTTGA
>JANLQI010000530.1:0-8102 GCA_031367705.1 Saprospiraceae bacterium
TTTTTGTTGTATAAAAATATCTTTATAAAAAAATAAAATACGCCTTTTAATTTTATCTTATACTTAATTTTTTTTTTTTTTTTTAAAAAAAAAAAAAATTAATTTTCCGTCTACTATACCTACCTAAAATCAAACAAAAATATCACCAATTAAATATGTCGCTGCACTGCCTGTAATATCCACACGTCCCCCCCTCAGTAAACAAGCCAATTCGCCACCTCTTTTGGAAATTTGTTGTGCGGAAAGGTTGGTTTTACCCAATTTTTCTGCCCAAAAAGGTGTTAAAGTGGTATGTGCCGAGCCTGTCACGGGGTCTTCTTCAATGCCTGCTTCGGGGTAAAAACATCGAGAAATAAAGTCAACTTCATCACCTTTTGCGGTCACAATCAAGCCGCGTGCATCAAGTTCTTTCAAGCCTAAAAAATTTGGCTTTAAAGTTGCCACATCGTTCTCTGATGTTAAGACTGCCATAAAATCGTCACGCCCTCTAAAAACAGCAATAGGGTTGACTTTCAATACATTGCGAATAATTTCAGCTTCATTTGACATCAAATCGTACCCCCTCAGTATATCGGTTGGAAAATCGAGCGTGTAGGTGTTGTTTGCTTGTTTTTTAACGGTTAGAATGCCACTTAAAGAATCGAAACGAACTTCTGATTTATCAAATCCAAGATGTGCATAGAGAATATGAGCCGTGGCTAAAGTGGCGTGACCGCACAACCGAACTTCAATGGATGGCGTAAACCAACGGATATGATAATCACTTTCACCACCCGTCGGAACAATAAAAGCGGTTTCAGCTAAGTTATTTTCGGCAGCAATATTTTGCATCTTTGCATCGGGCAACCAATGGTCTAAAGGTACAACAGCCGCAGGGTTGCCACCAAAAATGTGGCGCGTGAAAGCATCAGCTTGATATATTTTGAGTGTCATATTAAATAATAATGTTTTATAGATGGAAAAATTTCACAATTATAGGATAAAAGATAGATGTTTCATAAAAATCAAAAAATAGAGTTGCAATGCTTTCTAAAACTTTGCTAATCTTTGTGCTTTATTTCATTAAAAGTAAATCAATTGGAAAATAACCGATTACATATTGTCGCTTTTGACATTCCGTACCCTGCTGACTACGGCGGTGTGATGGACATTTTTTATAAAGTCAAAGCGCTGTCAGAAGCTGGCTATCTCATTACGCTGCATTGTTTTCAATACCGTGAAAGAACGCCACAAGCTGAATTGGAAAAATATTGTACGCAAGTGCATTACTATAAACGTTCATTTTCGCCATTGCGCATGTTGAGCCTAAAACCGTTTATTGTTCAGTCCAGAACAGATTTCAAATTGCTCAAAAACTTGAAATTAGACGATGCGCCTATCTTGTTTGAAGGTTTACATACGTGTGCATTCATTCAAAAACGGGCTTTGAAAAACCGTCAAAAAATAATCCGTATGCATAATACGGAATGGCAATATTACCTAAACTTGATAAAAACAGAGTCGAAACTGCTCAAAAAACTGTATTTCAAATTAGAAAGTTGGAAATTAAGACGGTTTGAGAAAAAGGTTTTGCCTTATGCTGATACCATTTTACCCATTTCACCAGATGATCGAGATTACTTTGCGGAATTACTTGAAAATATTGGTTTGACTCAAACACAAGTCGTTTACGTACCACCTTTTCATCCTAACGATGCCGTTGAATCTCGAACGGGTACAGGCGAATATGTCTTGTTTCATGGTAAATTGAGTGTTTCTGACAATGAAGAAGCCGCCATTTACTTGATAGACCGTATTTTTTCAAAGCAAGAGATACCCCTCTTTATTGCAGGCAAAAATCCGTCTGACCGCCTTATTGAAAAAGCGAGACGATATGAACACATAAAAATAATGTCAAATCCTAACGAGGCAGCAATGACGGATTTGATACAAAATGCTCAAATCAATGTCTTGCTTTCGTTCCAAAAAGCAGGCATGAAATTAAAATTGCTGAATGCTTTGTATCGAGGTCGGCATTGTATTGTCAATCGCCACATGATTAACAATACTGGCTTAGAGTCTCTATGCTATGTCAAAAACACTTCAAAAGACATTCGTACAACCTTGGAAAGTTTGATGAATGTGCAATTTTCGCCTCGTCAAATTGCCGAAAGACGGGTCATTTTAGAAAATTCGTTTTCAAACAAAGAAAGTGCAGCAAAAATCATTTCCGTTTTGAACAACCGCACATGAAAAAGATACTCATTATCGCCGCTACCGTTTCAGAAATACAGCCTTTTATTGATTTTTTGAAACAGGAAATGACGGTTAGAAAAAGTCTACTTTTTTCAAATTACGCTTTTGATGTCCTCATTACGGGCGTTGGCATGGTCAATACGGCACTGAAAGTGAGTAAATCTTTGGCATTAAACGACTTTGATTTTGCGCTCAATGTAGGTATTGCAGGACTTTTTCCTAAAAAAATTCAAACGGCACGGACACAGCCCCAATATGCTTTTGAAAAAGGTACAGTCGTGGAAGTTGTGAGCGAACGTTTTGGCGACTTGGGCGTTGAGTTAGCTGATGGTGCTTTTACGGATATGTTTGAATTGGGTTTAATACCCAAAAACGAATCACCATTTACGGAAGATAAACTATTGAACATCAAACCTTTATGTCCTTTCGACTTACCTTTAACGCAGGGTTTGACGGTTCAAAAAGTACATGGTTTTCCTTTGAGTATCAAAGGTGTTTTACAAAAATATAAAGACGTTCAAATTGAGACCATGGAAGGCGCAGCCTTCTTTCAAGCCTGTCTTACTGAGGGGGTCGCTTTTTCTGAAATCAGAGCGATTTCTAATTTTGTTGAAGCCCGCAATCGGGGAAATTGGTTGATTGATGAGGCTATTGAACGCCTCAATCAAGTGATTATTGACTTATTTGTTGCGAACAAGGTATAGTAAACGGCAATTGAATAGGTTTTATATTTTTTGTAAAAAAATATAAAACCTATTCAATTTCCGTTTACTATACCTAATTTAAAATTTCATGGAAAAAACACAAATTATCAGCGAGGAACACAAGCAAGTGCTTGGATTACAGCTACCAACAGACCCGCGTTGGGTTGATATGGCTGAAATCAGCCTTGAACACATTTTAACCGACCATGCTTATTGCGAACAAAAAGCGGCAACTGCGTGTATTTCGCTCATTCAAGGCTACCCAGAATGCATAGAAATGGTGCGTGAATTGGCTCCGATTGTCACAGAAGAATGGGGGCATTTTCGCGCCGTACTTGCTGAATTAGACAAACGTGGCTTGACTTTAGGACGGCAACGTAAGGACGAATATGTGAATGAATTGATGAAATTTGAATACAAATCAGGCGACAGGACAGAACGTTTGGTTGAAAAGCTATTGATTTGCGCGCTTATCGAAGCACGCAGTTGTGAGCGATTTAGGCTTTTGTCCTTGTATATCAATGATTTAGATTTGCGTAAATTTTATTATAAATTTATGGTCGCCGAAGCAGGGCACTATCGTTTGTTTATTGACTTAGCAAAAAAATACAGTGGCAACGAGGAAAAAACCATGGCACGTTGGAAAGAATATCTCGACTACGAAATTGGTATTATGAGTAGATTGGAGGTAAGAGGTGACAGAATGCATTAATGTATGAAGTATGAAAAAAGCGACCCCTCAGTATAAAAGGCCGCTTTTTTATCATTCATATTTCATCATTTATCATTCATCATTTCTGACTCATATTCATCTTTAACAGCTTTTTTCCAAGTTGTTCTTTTTCTAAAAAACTTTGAATTGATGACCAATAAGCCGAAAGACTCAGTTTCTTCTTTGGTTTGTTTGGCATGATGTGCGCCATGAGCGCGAAGGATGGCACGCGAGTAAAAGTTATCTAAAAGCGGAAACCACTCGAAACGGCGATGAATATAAACATCGTGTATGAGAAAATAAATAAGTCCATAAATGGAAACGCCAACACCGATGAAAAAGACTTCCCATGTTTGAGTGAAAGAACCATACATGTAGCAAAACATGCTCGGAATGGCATAAACGAGGAAAAAAAAGTCGTTTTTCTCGAAAAAGCCTGCTTTCATGTGTTTGGGCAAATGATGGTCTTCGTGCCAACGCCACAAAAAACCGTGCATGACGAACTTGTGGGTGAACCAAGCCATGAATTCCATGCCGACAACAGCAGAAATTGTGATGAGTGTATAAATTAACCAAGAAGGCATAGTAAAAACGATTTTGAATTGAATAATGATTGTTTTTAACAATACAGAATTAACAACTCAATTACCATTTTGTTTTTTGTCTATAAAAAAAAATTTAAACACGAGGCGGTTTTTTCTCCAATATTAACTTTCCACCCGTTTTGTCAACACATTGATAAAGACCTTCAAGGGTTTGATAATTGTGAATCTCATTGTAATTCAATTTCATTTTTGTGATAAGCACCCAACCGTTTGGCAATTTATCTTCAAAGACATTGCGCACTTCTCGACATATTATCGTTTTGCCACGTACTTCGCCATCAAGCAAAGCTTTTGAGACATACTTTTTGCTACCAATCTTCAAAACGGTGGTCGAATAACCCACGATTTTCCGACCTTCTTGAGTAATTAAAATTTCATAATCGAATTCTTCTTTATATCCTTCTCCCCAATCAATCAAGGCTTTTCCTTGCCAAATGCCGTTGAAATCTGTTTTTGCATAGGATTCAGAAGGAGAATTAAAACTGAAATGAATAAAACTGAGAAAGGTAAGTAGTAAAAATTTTACGCCAAAATGTCTTTGAAGTAATGTTTTGTGAATAGTTAGTCTCATATTATGTAAATTTTGTAATGGTTATTTGTAAAGATTCTCGTAGTCGTTTAAAAGACAAAATTATGCCAATTCTCTTCAAAAATCAACCCAAACTATGTTAAAGACACATTTTGGAATCATACACGTGGCGGCTTTTTCTCCAAAATAAGTCTTCCACCTGTTTTGTCAGTACATTCGTACAAGCCTTCGAGGGTTTGATAATTGGCTTTATTCTTGTAAATCAATTCCATTTTTGAAAAGGGAATCCAGCCAGAATTGGGTAATTTATCCTCATAAACATTATGCGTTTCGCGGCATTTGAGGTAATTGCCATTGACCTCTCCTACAATGGCTGCTCTTGCAACGTATTGTTTATTGCCAATTGTCAAAACTGTTGTAGAAATACCCTCAACTTTCTTTCCTTTTTGCGTCAGAATCAATTCATATTCAAATTCTTCACGGTAGCCAAATCCATAATCAACGGTGGCTTTTCCTTGCCAAATGCCAGAATATTTTGCTTTTTGAGCGGATACTGAGGGGGGGCTTGAAAACACAAATTGAATAATAGTAAAGAATAGTACCATCAACAGTTTTGTACGTAAACCATTAAAGGCTTGATTTTTTGGTATGTAGAAAGTTAATTTGTGTTTAGGAGATACCATTTTTAAGTTTTTGATTTTTTAGATAAACTCACAAAGGAATTGTGAAAAAAACAATAAACTGCATTTTGCAATGTTTTGGAAATCAATATTTTACAAATTCACCATTCACCATTACACCCGAGGTGGCTTCCTTTTCAACGAAACCCGTCCAGGAATACAATTTCGATTTGAACCCGTTGCACCTTCCCAAATACCTTCAAGAGTGGGTTGATTGTTTATATTTTTATATATCAATTCTACTTTTTTGATACACCATTCAGTATCTGGAATAGGGTCGGCTGACACTATTTTCGTTTCGACATATTTCAAATAACTGCTTTTGATCTTACCTTCTAATTCCATTTTAGCATTATAGGTTTTACTATCACCCGAGGCTCTAACAATGCTAATACCTGTTATATTCTTTCCTTTTTGGGTGAAAATGACTTCAATTTCAAACATAACCCGCTTACCAAAACCTTCATCTCTTGAAATTGTACCTTCCCAAAATCCTGAAATATCTGTCTCTTTTGAGGGATTTTTGGTCGTTTCTTGTACCTTTATGGTGTTATTTGAACTTGTTGCCTTGTTCAGCGTTGTAGGCATACAAAGGTTTAAAATTAAAATTAAAGTATAAATCATAATTACTCTTTTTGCGCAAATTAAAACAAAAATGGGAACTTGTCCCCTTAAATAAATCAATTTTTCTTAAAGATTGTTTTGTAGACAAAAGGTTTCCTTTCTAACACGTTTTTTTCTAATAAATATTAAACAAATAATTTACCAGTTATGAACCAGTTTATCAGTCACCGCAATTTGCGGTTTTTATTTTTTGACATGCTCCAAGTAGATGCTCTTACCCGCTACGAAGCTTACTCCGATTACAGCCGTGAAGCCTTTGAAATGGCACTTGACGCAGCAAAACAAATTGCTGACACCCAACTTTTCCCTTATTATGTCGAAATGGACAGGAAAAAAGCCGTTTTTGAAAATGGTATCGTTCGCACTCATCCACAGCTAAAAGTTTTAATACAAAGTGTAGCCGAAGGTGGTTGGATTGCTGCTACTTCGCCTATTGAAGATGGCGGATTGCAAATGCCACATATTTTAAGTAGTGCGGCTTTACTAACGTTCTATGCGGCGAATGTCAATGCGTGTTATCCGTTTTTAACTAAAGGTGCGGCAAATTTAATCGTTAGTTTTGGCTCTGATGCCTTGAAAAAGACTTATTTGCCTAATATGTTTGACGGTTCTTGGCAAGGTACGATGGCGATGACCGAACCACAAGCAGGTTCATCTTTAACAGATATTTTAACATCGGCAGAACCCACTGATACTGAGGGGATCTATAAAATCAATGGTCAAAAGATTTTTATCTCTGGTGGCGACCATGATGCAGCTGATAATGTGGTACATCTTTTACTCGCTCGCATTGATGGTGCGCCTGTGGGTACAAAAGGGATTTCGCTTTTTGTTGTACCCAAATATCGTCCTGAAAATGGTGAAATGCTTGAAAATAACGTCACAACAGCAGGTATTTATGGCAAAATGGGTCAAAAAGGCTATATCGCGGCCCACTTGATGTACGGCGAACAAGGCGACTGTTTGGGCTATTTGGTCGGTGAACCCAATAGAGGTTTGTTTTATATGTTCCAAATGATGAATGAGGCGCGTATTGGTACAGGTCTTGTGGCGGCGGGGCAGGCTTCGGCAGCCTATTACGCATCTTTGAAATATGCCAATGAACGTCCACAAGGTCGTATGCCGAGCAGTAAAAACCCGCTTGATGAACCTGTTTTGATTGTTGAACACGCAGACGTGCGCCGAATGTTGTTATTCCAAAAAGCGACGACTGAGGGTGGTATTGCTTTGTTGATGCAATGCAGTTATTATGCAGATTTAGCACATGTTGGCACTCCCGAAGAGGCGACAAATGCGCATCTTTTGCTTGAATTATTGACACCTATTGCCAAATCTTATCCATCGGAAATGGGTATTCAGTCCGTTTCGGCTGGCATTCAGACACTGGGTGGGGCAGGTTATTGCGACGATTATCCACTTGAATTGCTGTATCGTGATATACGTGTGAATGCGATTTATGAAGGCACAACAGGCATTCATGGATTGGATATTTTGGGCAGAAAAGTGTCAATACTCAATGGCAAAGCGTTTGATTTGTTCAAAAAAGAAATAAATGCCACCATTACTGAGGGGGGGCAATCGGATAAAACGGCTTCATTTTCTAAACAATTGGCTGAAAGTATGGCAGATTTGACGGATTTAACCCGCAAAATCCTGACAAATGGACAGGAGAGTGGGGCAGAAGTGATGCTCGCTGATGCGACTCTTTACCTCGAATATTTCGGCTTAGTAGTCGTCGCATGGATGTGGTTGAAACAAGGTATTGTTGCCGACAAGGCTTTACTACAAGGCGTTGAGGGTGCAGACGATAAGCTGTTTTATGAGAGCAAACTTGTGACGATGCGCTACTTTTTTGAGTATGAATTGCCAAAAACAAAAACCTTACAGATACAATTGTTGAATTTTGACAAATTGACAGTGAGTTTGGATAGTGCTGTTTTGGTGTAATATCATTGCTCAGGTATAGTAAACAGAAATTTGATTGGTTTTATATTTTTTGCAAAAAAATATAAA
>JANLQI010000001.1:0-9981 GCA_031367705.1 Saprospiraceae bacterium
TCAAGTGCTTCAAACACCTACGTTTGTAAGTTATCAATTTGGTTTTGGAAAAGATGGGGGTTTAAAGTACGACCCTAAAAAAGGTGATGAAAAAGACATTAATATCCTTCTGGATAATATCAAATCGAATAGTGGCATACATTATAAAAGGATTATTCGCCACTATCAACATGAAAATGGTTACGATTGTGTGTATTTGATTAAGCCCAAAGCCCGAAGGTATTGGCTTGAATCCATTGCATTGCGAGATGCGGATGATACGTTTATGGATTTAAAGAAAAGCGGATATTAATCTTGTTTCAATGAATGGAATAGAAACATTTAGAGAGTTAAAACCCAATAAAGTGGTTCACAAGCTTGTCACATTGATAAGTGATGGACTGCCTTTTTTCTCATCCTCAAAAGAGTTTGAAGCAGTTTTAAGGAAGAAAAAAAATGAAAACCAACATTCTGAGGCATATTGTTTATTCACGACTAATTTTTGCAAATCCAGATTTCATTTTATGAGAGAAAGTTCACAAATAGGTAGTAGTACCGTAGATATTGGGGTTTATAAGGGAGCAATTCTAATGTTCGTAATAGAAGCAAAAATACTTCCTACGCCAGAAGGAACACCACAAAAACCACGATATGAATACGAATATGTTTACGGAAAAGGTGCAGCAATTCAACGATTTAAAGATATAAAGCATGGAGTTGATAATGAAGGTATTCCCTTCTCTGATAGTGGTGTTATTGCTTTTATTAAGGATAATGACTTTAATTTTTGGTTCGAAAAAGTTAATCAATGGATTTCTGATGCTAAATGGCATACATCGGAACAACTACAAAAAATAAACATAAATACAGCCGCTACTTTACTTTCTGCACACACTCGAAATGATGGAACTAAGATAAGATTACATCATTTTTGGGTATGCGTATAAAATACCCATTTCATTCGTATTTTACCCAGTTTTCAATTTGCCCTCTGTACTTCGCTGATTTTGTTGCTCGTTATTCATGATACAAAGATATGAGACCTGACTGATAGGTGAGCTTGGTGAAAACACCGAACCCAGCGTCCCGAGTGCTCGGGATTGTTGTGCTTGGTGTGTGTGCGTTTCATCATTTTTAAAATTTGCTTGCCCTTGCTTTCTTTTCTCGCTAGGCTTCTCACACAACTTCGTCATTGAGCGGAACGATTAGAGAAATGATAATTGCTAAAATAGCTTCGGCACGAATGCCCCCTCAGTAAAAAACATAGATGGGTGAGCAAATTCCCACAGATACACCTTGTATTTCCCGAAAAACTGCTACTTTCATGGGAAATTTCGACCTTATTTTGAAAAAACGAATCAAACCTATTGATAATGAAACAGTTTCTCTTATGCTTTGTCCTCGCTTTATGGGTGGGCACTGGTGTCACAGCTCAAGCGCAAAAAACAACACAGCCTTTAACTGCGGAGCAATCCGTCCCGCTTGTAACGGGAACGGCGATATTTGAGGGTATAAAATGGCGTGAGTTAGGACCCTTCCGAGGCGGACGCTCATGCACCGTCACAGGCGTAAAGGGCAATCCCAATTTGTATTACATGGGTAGCATGGGTGGTGTTTGGCGCACAGGAGATGCTGGACAAACATGGGGCAATATCACAGACGACTATTTGGGCGGCACCATTGGCGCAGTTGCCGTAGCGGAAAGCGACCCCAATGTTATTTATGTGGGTGAAGGCGAGCAAACTTTGCGGAACAATGTGGCTTCAGGCGCAGGTGTTTGGCGTTCTACTGACGCAGGCACGACTTGGAAACACATCGGTTTGACGGATACAAGACACATTTCCCGCATCCGCATCCACCCTAAAAACGCCGATGTGGTGTATGTGGCAGCGATGGGCAATCTTTGGAAACCCAACGAGATGCGGGGCATTTTCCGCAGCACAGACGGTGGCACAACGTGGAAAAAGATTTTATACATCAATGACCAAGCAGGTGCCGCCGACTTAATACTCGACCCCAATAATCCCCGCATCCTGTACGCCAGTACGTGGAATATGAAACGCAATGGCTACCGCATGGACAGCGGCGGTCCCGATTCCAAACTCTGGAAAAGCATCGATGGCGGCGAAACATGGGAAAACCTCTCCGACAAACAAGGTATGCCCAAAGGCATCAATGGCATTATTGGCGTGACGGTTTCACCTAAAAATTCTAATAGAGTTTGGGCTATCATTGAAAACCAAGAATCGGGTGGTGTTTATCGCTCCGATGATGGCGGTAAAACGTGGGCGAGAATCAATCAAGACCGCGCTTTATTGCAAAGAGCCTGGTATTACTGCCGCATTTATGCCGATGCGCAAAACGAGGATATGGTCTATGTGATGAATGTCAGCTATGGCATTTCAAAAGATGGGGGTAAAACATTTGAGTTGAAAAATGCGCCCCATGGCGACCACCACGACCTCTGGATTGATCCCGACAACAACCAACGCATGGCAATCGCAGACGATGGCGGTGCACAAATTTCCAACGATGGCGGCAATAATTGGACGACATATCACAACCAACCCACCGCTCAATTTTACCGTGTTTCTACCGACAATCACTTTCCTTACCGCATTTATGGCGCACAACAAGACAATTCAAGTGTCAGAATCCCGCACCGAACAGGTGGAAATGCTGTCAATGCCAAAGATTTGGATGCTTTAGCCATCGGTGAAAGTGCCCATTTAGCCCCCGACCCACTGAACAGCGAAGTTATTTATGGTGGTGACTATAAAGGTTATATGACGATGCAGGACATGGGAACGGGGCAGGAACGTTCCACAAATGTCTATCCCGACCTACCCGCAGGTGGCGGTGCAGAGATAATGAAATACCGCTTCAATTGGAATTATCCCGTATTTTTCAGCCCACACAATCCTAAAAAGCTTTATGCTTGTTCCAATTATATGCACGTCAGCACCAATGGCGGTGAAACGTGGGCAGTCATCAGTCCCGATTTATCGAGAAACGAACCCGAAACCATAAAATCCTCTGGCGGACCCATTACTCAAGACAACACGGGTGCAGAATACTACGCCAATATTTTTGCCGCCACTGAATCGCCTTATACTGAGGGGGAGATTTGGACTGGCTCTGATGATGGTTTGGTGCACGTGACAATAGATGCGGGTAAAAACTGGAAAAATGTGACTCCGCCCATGTCGCCAAAATACAATATGATAAATGCTGTTGAAGTCCATCCTTTTGTGAAAGGCGGGGCATATATCGCTGCCACGTCGTACAAATTTGGCAATTACACGCCTTATATTTATAAAACATTGGACTATGGTAAAACATGGATGGTGATAACCAAAGGCATCCCCAAAGACGAGTTTGTCCGAGTCGTTCGGGCAGACCCCAAGCGCAAAGGTTTGCTGTATGCGGGTACTGAAAAAGGTGTTTGGGTCTCTTTTGATGATGGGGATAATTGGTCAAAATTGCAACTCAATTTGCCTCCTGTACCCATTCATGATTTAGCGGTGAAAAACGATAATTTGATTGCCGCAACACATGGACGCAGCTTTTGGCTCATTGATGACTTAACACCTTTTCATCAATTCACGCCTGAAATTGCCTCAAAAGAAGTCATTTTATTCAAACCCATGTCCACTTATCGCATGGCAGGCAGCAATAAAAGAAATGCTAAAATTGAAGGAGAAAACCATCCAAATGGCGTGATTATCCATTTTTTTATAAAAAAATTGGACGAAAAAGCGGAAGTGAAAATGGATATTTTAGAAGAAAATGGCACGGTCATTCGCAATTTCAGTAACAAAGACAAGGAAAAAGCGAATCAATTGATCGTGAAATCAGGCGGTGGACGTTTTATCTGGGATATGCGCTACCCAGGTTATAAAACCTTCCCCGGCATGGTCTTTTATGGCTCACCCAATCAAGGACCCAAAGCCATACCCGGCAAATATCAAGTGCGCTTAACGGTCAATGGACAATCGCAAACCCAAACGTTTGAGATTCTGAAAGACCCTCGCTTGACAACCACGCCCGAAGATTTTCAAGCCCAATTTGATTTTTTAATGAAAGTCCGCAACAAGGTGACAGAAGCCAATGAAGGCATCATCAATCTCCGTAAAATAAAGGATGATTTGACTTATTTGAAAACTAAAATGGGGACAGATGAAAAAAACAAAGACATCAATGATGCCATCAAAAAATTTGAAGATGAATTGAAAATAATAGAAAATAATATCCATGAAACACGCAACAGCAGTGTGCAAGACCCTCTCAATTATGGCATAAAACTCAACAATCGCCTCGCTCACTTGATATCAGAACAAGCCCAAGGTGATTTTCGTCCGACTCAACAAGGTGAGGCAGTACGTGAAAAGCTGTCTAAATTAGTGGATGATGAATTGGGCAATTTGAAGAATTGTATTGACAAAAATTTGAATAAAATTAATCAAATGGCGAAAGAAAAAGGGGTGTTGTTTGTGAATTAAGTTTTGTTACCCCCCTCAGTAATGAACGCCCACGTTAAGAGGTTCGCCTAATAAAGCTGAACTTAACGCTTGTATTGAAATTGAGCAAAACAAACTTTTTTAAAAAATAGCCAAAAATGGTCATAAAAGCTATAAAATCAGAAGCAGAATACAATAAGGTATTAGAACAAATTGACACGCTGGTGGATTGTGTCGAAGGGTCAACAGAAGAAGACCTTTTAGAAGTACTGTCTATTTTAGCCGACGATTATGAAAATAAACATTATCCGATTGCTGCACCTGACCCAATCGAAGCCATAAAACGGTGAATAGAAGAGCTGAATCTCAAAAATAAGGATTTAGCCACCCCTCAGTATTTTTCATGAAAAATACCCACACATGCACAAATTTTGATTAAATTTGTACAAAATACCAACTTACTATTCAAAAATGATATGATAGGCGAACATTATGAGCTAAACCCAAGAAATAGAAAGACACTTTTCTATTTTATCAGTAAAGGCAAGCAAGGAGAAATTTTAAAGGTTATTGGCTTTCAACCTGTTAGAGGTAAAATTTGGAATCTATACTTTGGCGATATTACCGAAAATGGTTTTAGCGATATTGTTGTTTCCAATAATGCGGATATTTACAAAATTATGAACACCGTAGCTGCTGCTTTGTATCAGTTTTTGGAAGAATATCCCGATAGAACCATTAGAATTGCACCCGTTGATGACAAACGTAAAAGGCTTTACAATGCTATTTTCCAAAGGCGCATACACGAAATTGACACTAATTTTCATGTTTTTGGTAAAAAAGGAAATAGATTTGAGGTTTATTCACCCCATAAAACTTACAAAATATTTGAATTACGATTAAAACAGAAAAGTTGAAAAATGAAAAATAAAGAATCCGAAACCATAACAAACCCTTTGGATAAATGGCAAGCATCTATTCAGCTTTTTGAAAAAACGGCTGATAATGCCATTATTGCACTTGATAAATTTGAGCTAATCATCAGCGATGTCGTTGCAGAGGAGACTTGTCAACGCTTTCACCAAAACCCAAAAATGCCTTTATCCAAAGTGATTGCGTCTGTTTTTGAAGGTATCAATGAAAACATACCACCTAATTTGCTGGTAAAATTAACTAAGATTATTGTTAATACTTGGCTCAAACAGCAGTCCGCTATTGAGAAAATTGGAGAATACGAATTGGTAAAGTAAACGCCCATATCTTCGGCGCAAATGGCGATGTTCTTGGAACGTACGCCATTATTGCAAAATCAAATGGCCATATCTTCTGCGCAAATGCGAATATTTTTGGAACGGATGGCGTTATTTTTAAAACGCACGGCATTATTGCAAAATCAAATGCCCATATTTTCGGCGCAAATGCCTTTATTTTTGGAACGGATGGCGTTATTTTTAGAACGCACGGCATTATTGCAAAATCAAATGCCAATATTTTCGGCGCAAATGGCGATATTTTAAATCCTGACGGCGATATCTTCCGCGCAAATGGCGATATTCTAAATCCTGACGGCTATATCTTCCGCTCAAATGGCGATATTTTAAATCCTGACGGCGATATCTTCTGTATCAATGCCTTAAATGAAAAATGCTTTTGCTAAAATGCAGATGGGTCTCTTCAAAATACTGTTGTGTGCACCTAAAATCTAAACTTTACTCTTTTCATTCAAAGCGATACCCCTCAGTATTTCTACAATATTCCGCGCCCCATTCAAGGTTTTGACGTTTTCTCGAATCAAAATGAAGTGTTTAGCCGATTGTTTGAACGACATTTGTTTGTGTTTCCCTTCCGTCATCACGTATTTCATCAAACGTTGAAATTGCTTCGTTTCATAAAAAGGGGATTGCGGATTGCCAACAAAAAAGGCTTGTAACTTATTGTTTTTCAAGACAATACGCTCGAAACTCAATTCTTTCGCCGCCCAGCGCAAGCGCAAACCATCGAACAGTTCCTCGACTTGAACAGGTATTTTGCCAAAACGGTCGGTCATCATAGCGGCATAGGATTCGATGCCCGCTTCGTTTTCAATTTCATCGAGTTGGGTATAAAGATTGAGGCGTTCCTGCGTGTTCGAGACGTACTCATCGGGTATGTGCATTTCGATATCGGTGTCAATCGAAACCTCATTCACAAAGGACGTTTTCTTATCCATTTCCTCTTTAAACAACTCTTTGAAGTCAGTTTGTTTCAACTCCATAATCGCTTCATCGAGGATTTTTTGATAGGTTTCGTAGCCCACATCGGATATAAAACCCGATTGTTCGCCACCCAACAAATTGCCCGCTCCGCGTATATCCATGTCGCGCATCGCAATATTGAAACCATCACCTAAGTCCGTAAATTCCTCCAATGTCTTCAAACGCAAACGGGCTTCGGGCGTCAAAACACTGAGGGGGGGACTGAACAAATAACAATACGCTTTTTTGTTTGAACGACCCACCCGACCGCGCAATTGATGCAAATCCGAAAGACCAAACTTGTCCGCATTATTAATCATAATCGTATTGGCATTCGCAATGTCGAGACCCGTTTCTATAATGTTGGTACACACCAAAACGTCGTGTTTTCGGTCAATAAATTCCACCAAAGTCTCTTCCAATTTTTCAGGCGGCATCTGTCCATGCGCCATCGAGATGTCAATATCGGGACAAAGCCCCCTCAGTAAAGCGACCATATCGGGCAGCGATGAGACGCGGTTGTGTACGAAGAACACTTGTCCACCCCGTCCGACTTCCTTATAAATCGCTTCCTTAATCACTTCATCGTTAAACACCCGCACTTCGGTTTGTATTGGTTGACGATTCGGCGGCGGCGTTCTGATGATAGACAAATCCCTCGCCGCCATGAGCGAAAACTGCAAAGTGCGCGGAATCGGCGTTGCCGTCAATGTCAAAGTGTCCACATTGACTTTAAAACGGCGCAAACGTTCTTTGGCAGCGACCCCAAATTTCTGCTCTTCGTCAATCACCAACAAACCTAAGTCCTTGAAAGCCATGTCTTTATTCAAAATCGCATGAGTGCCAATCAACACGTCCACCTTGCCAATTTTAGTGGCTTCCATGACTTCTTTTTTCTCTTTGGTTGTTCTAAAACGATTGATATAATCCACCGTTGCCCCAAATTCGCCGAGCCTTTCGCTGAATGTTTTGAAGTGCTGCATCGCCAAAATCGTCGTCGGCACCAATATCGCAACCTGTTTTCCAGAAGTTACTGCCTTAAATGCTGCGCGAATGGCTATTTCGGTTTTACCAAAACCGACATCACCACACACCAACCTGTCCATCGGATACGAGCGTTCCATATCGGCTTTGACATCAGTTGTCGCTTTGGCTTGGTCGGGCGTATCTTCATACATAAACGAGGCTTCGAGTTCGTCTTGCAGATAATTATCTTTCGGAAAGGCAAAACCACCCGCCGCTTTTCGAGCGGCATAGAGTTTGATGAGTTCGGCAGCAATGTCTTTAACTTTTTTCTTCGTCGCTCTTTTGAGATTCTGCCAAGTATCAGAACCCAAGCGATTGAGTTTCGGCGGCGTGCCATCTTTACCGACAAACCGAGCGATTTTATGCAAAGAGTTGATAGAAACGTAGAGTAAGTCATTGTTAGAATACACCAAACGCACCGCTTCTTGTATCTGCCCGTTGATGTTTATCTTTTCTAAACCCGAAAACTTGCCTACACCGTGGTCAATATGTGTCACATAATCACCTTCTTGCAGTTCTTTGAGCATCCGCAAATTCAAAGATTGCTCCTTTGAAAACCCCTGACGTGTACGGGCGCGATGATACCGTTCAAAAATCTGATGGTCGGTATAACAAGCGACATTCAATTCCAAATCTACAAATCCCTCACGTATCGCCTTCAAAATCGGTTCAACTTTCGTCTTTGCGCCTAAGTCATGGAAAATAGAAAACAGGCGTTGCATCTGTTTTTCATTATCCGTAAACAAGTAGTTTTTCAGCTTTGACGATTCATTTTCATGCAAATTATGAATCAACAAATTAAAATTCTTATTGAACGAAGGCTGCGGTCTGGCTTTAAAATCAATCTTTTCTGAAATTCTAAAACCTAAATCTGAAATTTTACCCCCCCTCAGTAAAACGAGGCTCAAAGTCTTAATATCGTCAATCACATCGTGTGGCTGAATGAACGCACGGTCTCTAAAAATCTCTTTGACTTCTTCGTCGCTTTCATAGCGCAGTTTTTCGCCAAAGGCTTCCGCCTTTTCAAAACAGATTTGCAAACGGTCAATGAGGTTTTGAAAGTCATGCGTAAAAATGACCGTATTTTGAGGCAAAATGGAGAGAATTGACGTTTTTTGAGAACGGTCAAAACGGGTATTGATATTTGGAACAATATTGACCGAGCGTATTTTTTGTTGCGACAACTGCGTAGTCGGGTCAAACGTCCTTATGGATTCGACCTCCACATCAAACAGTTCTATACGGTACGGATATTCATTGCCATACGAATAAACATCAACAATGCCACCGCGAATTGAAAACTGACCAGGCGAATAGACGAAGTCCACACGCAAAAAGCCAAATTCAATCATCAATTCGCACATAAAATCAACGTCCAAGTTTTCAGCAACTGAAATCGTTATCCGTTTTTCCTCCAAATACTGAGGGGCTACCACTTTCTCAAACAGGGCTTCGGGATAAGTGACAATGATTTCACCATGCGCCGTTGATTGAGCGAGTTTATTGATGACTTCTGTACGTTGCAACACATTATTTGAGTTGATTTCTTCAAAATACGTAGGTCTTTTGAAGGAATCGGGCAAATAATGAATCGTTTTGGTCGTCATTAAATTCTGCAAGTCGTTTTGCAAATAAGCCGCCTCGTCCTTGTCAATAGCGACAATGAGGTAAGGCTGCGGGGCATTCATGTAAGTACCCGTCAGTACAAACGATTCTTGTGCGCCCATAAGCCCGTTGAGTTGCAAGCGGGCAGGCGCATCGTTTTTCTGTAAAATCTCTGCGATTTGTATAACCTTCGGAGAAGTCCGATAACGTTCGATGAGTTGAGTCAATATATCCACGGGGCAAAGGTAGAATAATTTGGAGAGTGTAGATTAGTCGGCTTTCATTTAATATTTAGGTAGGTGTAATCATGTATTTCTAATGACTTTCCAGCACCATTTTGGACTCCAAAGTTGTTAAAATTTAAGTAATTGGGGCATTTGAAAAACATAGCGCTGTGGCTGCGTAAGAGCCAATCTTGGGTTCTTCGTGATTTATAATGGGTAAATAAAGATAAAAGTGATGGAAACTACTGAGGGGGGTATTAGAGTAGGGCAAAAACGACAAAAGCCTCATCCAATTACTTGGACAAGGCTAATGTTTACTTGAGTTGGCAGCGACCTACTCTCCCACACTCAGGGGTGCAGTACCATCGGCGCAATAGGGCTTGACGACTCTGTTCGGAAAGGGAAGAGGTAGAACCCCTACGCTATAGCCACCAACAGCTCTTTATTAATGGA
>JANLQI010000039.1:0-8347 GCA_031367705.1 Saprospiraceae bacterium
ATATGGTGCTTTGGCTGATGCATATAGCGAAAAACAAGATTTTAGCAAAGCATTGAAATTATATAAAGAAGCTGCTTCTTCTGGTGGTATCGATGACATGAAAGCCTTTTACTTGAAGCGTTACGGCATGTTGAGCGAAAAACAAGGCGATGCTGCTTCTGCTTTAAGTGCTTATAAAGAAATCAAAGAAAAATTTGGTGCTACCAGCGATGCACGTGATATTGAAAAATACATCGCTCGCGCTGAGACAAAGAAAAAGTAAACCAATATAAATAGAACAATCTCCATAGATGGGGCTGTTTGATAAGCGAAATGTTTATCGTTCAGCCTCATTTTTTTTTACTTTTACCAAAAATGATTTAAACAATGATAAAACTAACACAATATAGCCATGGTGCAGGTTGCGGATGTAAGATTTCACCTAAAGTTTTGGATGAAATTTTGAAAAACCAGAATGAAAAACAGTTTTATAAAAACCTCATTGTCGGTAATGAAGAGCGTGACGATGCAGCCGTCATGGATTTAGGCGATGGCTCGGCTATTGTTTCAACAACTGATTTTTTTATGCCGATAGTTGACGATGCCGAAGACTTTGGACGCATCGCTTCCGTCAATGCCATTTCGGATGTCTATGCGATGGGAGGAAAACCCCTTTTAGCCATCGCTATTTTAGGCTGGCCGATTGATAAATTGCCGCCCGAAGTTGCCAATCAAGTCATAGAAGGTGCGCGAAAGGCTTGTGCTGACGCTGGTATTCCGCTTGCTGGTGGACATTCGATTGACTCACCTGAACCCATTTTTGGTTTGGCAGTTACGGGGCGTGTTTTGATTAAAAATATTAAGAAAAATGGCGGTGCTACTGAGGGGTCTGTTTTATTTTTAACCAAACCTGTGGGTGTCGGTATTTTCACTACAGCTCAAAAAAAGGATAAACTCAAGGCAGAACATGCAGAAATAGCCCCCCTCAGTATGAAACAGCTCAACAAGCTCGGTGAAGTATTTGGAACACTCGATTATGTTGAAGCAATGACCGACGTGACCGGTTTCGGCATTTTAGGGCATTTGAGTGAAATGTGCGAAGCCTCTAATCTGTCTGCTGTTGTTGAATTTGATAATGTGCCTTTGCTCAATAAAGAAGCAATAGATTTTTATTTGTCAGAAAAATGTATCCCTGGCGGGACGGTTAGAAATTTTGAAAGCTATGGTCATAAAATAGGGCAACTATCTGATTATCAACGTAATATACTCTGTGACCCGCAAACATCTGGTGGGCTTTTAGTCGCTGTCAAACAGTCAAATGTCGCTGATTTTCAGAATATACTGAGGGGGTATGGTTTGGATTTAGAGCCAATGGGATATTTTGTAAAGAAACAAGACAAGTTGGTTTCTGTTGTTTAGAGTTATACACAAGAGACTGTCTCGAAAGCCTAATAATATTCTGTATTTAAAATGAGTTTTTTCTTGTGAGACAGCCTATTATGACCTTAAAATATATCAACTTACTACATGAAACTATAAACTTTCTGAAAGTCGTTTTCTCATTTTCATCATTTCTTAAAACTCGTTGACTGAGCATTTTTTTGTGCTATCAATGCCAGTTCTGTTGCTAAAAAACAATGAGCCTGTGGCATAGCTGTTTCAGTACGATTGATAATATCACTTACGAAAAGCTCTCCAAAAGGCAAAGGTTCTTTGCTACAATCAATATAACGTGTCTCTTTTTGATTGACGAGATATAGATGATTGCCACCTTCATGACCTGATGCAATATCAATATTTTTACGAATTTCGATATACCCCTCAGTACCCAGAATCGTTAGCCGTCCATCGCCCCAAGAATTTAAGCCATCGGGTGTAAACCAATCCACACGTATATAACCTGTGCCGCCGTCTCCTCTCATCATCACATCGCCAAAATCTTCAAATTCTGGATATTGCGGATAATTGACATTACCGACTTGTGAAGCCACAATTTCCGCTTTGGTAGAACCTGTAAAAAACAAAAACTGGTCAAATTGGTGCGAGCCAATATCTGTAATGATGCCGCCAAAATATTTTCTATCGAAAAACCAATCAGGTCTCGATTTTGGATTCATACGGTGTGGTCCCATGCCAATTGTTTGAATCACTTTGCCGATTGCCCCTGCTTTTACCAATTCACCTGCCTTCACAGTACCTCGATTTTCATGCCTTTCGCTGTACATTATCGAATAGATGCGTTTGGTTTCTGCTTGAACTCGCCGCACATCTGCCAATTGCTCAAGTGATGTTATGCCGGGTTTATCAACCAAATAATCTTTGCCATGCTGCATGACTTCTAAACCCAAAGGCGCACGTTCGACAGGGATGCCTGAACTGAGAACAAGCTGAATGGACTTGTCTTCCAATATCTCTTGCTTGCTTTTAGCCAATTTCGCTTGTGGATATTTCTTTGAAAAAGCCGCCACGAGGTCAGGTTCTTTGGCATAAAAAGAGACCAATTGTCCTCCACCCCTTGTCACAGCATCTGTCATACCATAAATATGACCATGATTGATGTTGATAACAGAGAATTTGATGCGTGGTTCGACGTGGGTTTCTGCCCTTGTTTCTTTAGGTAAGGTTGACAACAGGGCAACACCTGCTGCCGCTTTTGTTGTCATTGACATAAATTTGCGTCTGTCGAAAATAGTATTTTTCATTTTTGTTGTTTAAAATAATTAATAATTATCACATAACATTATTACATTTGATTGAATAAATCTCCTAAAATACAAAGCCGCTCAATTTATAAAAATTGAACGGCTTCGTATTTTAGGAGATAACTTTTTTTGCTAAACGGCTATTAAATTACAAAAATGAACGGATATACCCCCCTCAGTATAAATGCCAATTTTCTAAGTTTTTATCTTAATCTCTAATAACAACTTTTTTATTAATAACCCCATTTTCAGATTCAACAGTCAATATATAAAGCCCATTTGTCAAATTTGAAACGGAAAGATTTTGAGTAGAAAAACCTAAGTCAAAATGGCGTTTTTCACTTTGCATTAATTGTCCAGTAACACTGATTAACTTAACTTGCGCATCAAAAGCCTTTTCAGATGTCAAATTGAGTTGTAAAGACTGCGTTTTACTGAGGGGGTTCGGAGACACCTCAAAATTAGAAATCCCTGAAATTTCTTTTGTCGCACTCAACAAATTACCAGCCGTAAAATTCTGACGTGTTGTAAAAGCTGAACACGACACATAATTGTTATAAGGTTTGATGCGCCAATAGTAGTTTTGACCCGCTGCCACCAAATAGCCTGGTGCATTTGTGGCATTGACACTGATAGAATTCGTAGTAGCAACAAAAATACGCGAATCAAAGAAAGTAAGCGTTTTGCTGAGTTCAACAACATAGCCTGTGGCATTTGGTACGGAAGTCCAAGACAAATTAAAGGCGTTGTAAAAAGTCGTAGTAGTGCCACTAATGGGCGCACTTAAAGTAGGTGCAGCTAAAGTCGTCACAGATGGTGCAATATTTCCAGCACGTATATAACCTCTACTTGTATGGTTAAGGTAGTTGTTTTGCATAGCCGTCTTTTGCATCGGCGAAAAAGACGTTTCGCAACCTGTGAAATAGTCCATGATGTTTGTTTCGTCTGGATCTACCTTAACACCTTTGGGGTCAGTTGCTAAACCGACATAAACACAACGATTAGAACCCGTGTATCCATAACCCAAATTATAATTTGCAGGTGTATCACAAAAGCCATCACCTGCTGTTGAACAATTGGCATCTGAACCCGTCCGTGCTACATTTTCAACCGTATAAGTACTATTTCCGAAACAACTAACCGTAGCGGGTGCTTGATAGTTGTTTGCAGCCGTCGGCACAAAAGGGCAAGTTTCCCAACCATAAAAAGGATGCGGTAAGCTGAAAAAATGCCCTGCTTCGTGGGCAATCGTCACTGCACCACCAATATTAGCCTGAGAGTTTATAACAATAAACCAATCGGCTTCATAAGGCAAACCATTACCCGTATTGAGATAATAACCTAAAACAGTAGATGCAGGTTGGGCAGGATCATTGGCACTGCTGACCATATAAACGTTCATGCCATCGTTCTTTTTATTGCTGCGAATGGCATTGTCGCCCGCAAAAGACCTCGGCGAATCATAAAGTCCTGAATTATCAATATTATTAATACCCTTGATATAGAATTGCAATTCAACACCATTGACTGAATAAAGGCGATTCCATTCGCACAACATTTCAAGTATTTTGTTCATGCCTATACGACCCGTTCCATCAGATTTTGCAACCAAATGAAACCAAACAGGTACGTAAGCAACGGCACGCATGGGTGCGACAAGAGGGTAACGCTCACGTAAGGTTATCATTTCGTTGTAAATGATGTCAGCATCTTGAGTCGAAAGTCCACAAACGGGCGGTTTAGGTTGTTGTTGTTGTGCTTTGATACTGTTGAGGAAGGAAATCCCGAGCATATCGGGAAGGGGGGTAAAAAATAGTGAAAACAGAAGTGCACAGACCAGAAATTTTTTCATGCAATAATTATATGATTAAATGAATAAATAGGCAGAAGTTGATTTAATATACAACGCAAAAGTTTGCATAATTCGCTCCAAAGTTAGAGAAAAATTAAAACGTGTTTGTTTTTTTTCAATAAAATCATTTTTATTACAGCGTTTGGCTGTTGTTTTTAATAAAAACTTTATTTTTGCGCCGAATCACATATAGAAGTCTATATGTGTCTAAAAATAAGTTTGTATTCATTTTATAAAAATAAATCCTTTCCAAAATGACAAAAGTAACCGTCGTCGGAGCTGGTAATGTAGGCGCAACTTGCGCTAATGTATTGGCTCACATGGACATCCTCAAGCACGTCCACCTTCTTGATATTCAAGGCGCAATGGCGCAAGGCAAAGCCCTTGACACTTGGCAACAAGCCCCTATTGATTCATACTCAACTCAACTATCTGGTTCAGACAAATATGAAGATACAGCTGGGTCTGACATCGTTGTTATCACTGCGGGCATTCCTCGCAAGCCGGGCATGAGCCGCGATGACCTCGTCTCAACCAACGCTAAAATCATGGGTGGAGTGATTGAAGGCATCTTGAAATTCTCTAAAAACCCTATCATTATCGTCGTTTCTAATCCATTGGACGTAATGACTTATGCGGCTTTCAAAAAATCTGGCTTGAAACGTACACGCGTGATTGGTATGGCAGGTGTTTTAGATACTGCCCGTTACCGTGCATTTTTAGCTACTGAAATCGGTGTTTCACCAAAAGATATTCAAGCAATCCTAATGGGCGGTCATGGCGATACAATGGTACCATTGCCACGTTATACCACTGTTTCAGGTATTCCTGTAACAGAATTGGTTGGAAAAGAAAAATTGGATGAAATCATTGAGCGCACAAAAAATGGTGGTGGTGAACTCGTCAAATTGATGGGTACTTCTGCTTGGTATGCACCGGGTGCTGCGGCAGCTCAAATGGTTCAAGCGATTGTAAAAGACGAAAAACGCATTTTACCATGTTGCGCTTACCTCAATGGTGAGTACGGTATCAAAGGCTTCTGCGTTGGTGTGCCAGTGATTTTGGGCAAAGGCGGTATCGAAAAAATCATCAAATTGCGTTTGCGCAAAGACGAAAAAGAAGGTTTGGAAAAATCAGCAGCAGCGGTTAAAGAAATCGTTGACGCTTACGATGCGATGAATCTTTGATAAAAAAACCTCAAAATACTGAGGGGTATCAAAAGCCTTTCTCTAAGCAATTAGGGAAAGGCTTTTTGCTGTAAAAGCGTCAATAATCAATATTTTCAAGCATTTTGGCGCGGCTTATCGCTTTTATTAAAGTAAACAGCAATAAAAACAAGTAATGCAGCTCCAGAAACAAAGCCTAAAATTGTTGACGTGCGGTTGGTATGCGCTGGACCAAAATTTTCGTAAAGCAATGACGCAGCGAATAAAAAAATACAGACTAAATAGAGTAATTTTTTCATTTTGAAATGATTTTATTGTTAGAAAGAGGTTTGAAAATTCAAATATAAAGAATTCTTAAAAAATGTAATTGTTTTGTGAAATTATATTTTTTACAAAATCTTACAGCCCAAATTTACCCCCTCAGTATTTTTGATAAAATACGCTGAAAGCCAAAAATCTCACTAATTTTGGGCGATAAAACAGCATTAAAAAACTCTTTTTCTAAACAAGCTCAACAAATGCTCTATCTCATTCTCAGCATCCTGTTTTCCGTTCTTTTGCTCGTCAATTTCCGCCTACACCCCACTTATAAAATAGATACGACACAAGCCATTGTGTTCAATTATTGGGTATGCGTCCTGTTAGGTTGGTTTTTACTGCCTGCGGGAACAACTTTTACTATGGATTGGTCGGCAGACATTACTTACTATGCGTTGCTGCTTGGATTGGGTTTTATTGTCGTTTTTATGTTGTCGGGTGCATCTACCCTTCAATCAGGGATAACGGTTACGTCTCTTGCCAATAATATGTCATTAGCTATTCCTGTACTGTTTAACTTATTGGTTTTCAATACCACACAAAGTTTTGGTTGGCTCAATTACATCGGTTTAGGTCTCGCTTTTTTAGCTGTTTATTTGAGTACTTGGAAAAAAGTAGACACGAATGATGTTGAGAAAAAGACTAATAACCTCACCCTCCCGCTATTGGTCTTTTTGATGTATGGACTTACCAACACAGCCTTCAATTATCTGAATCTCAAATACGTGACAGCCAGTGGCACAACCATCGCTTTTATGCTCACAGCCTGTTTGGGCGCGATTGTTTCTGGCTTATTTTTATTATTATATCACCGAAAACCGATTGCAGTTAGAAACCTTGTAGCCGCTATTCCTTTGGGTATTCCCAATTTTCTTTCTTTTTATTTTCTATTAAAAGCCTTAGATGTTTACAAAAACAATGGAGCGTATGTTTTACCTGTGTACAATATAGGTGTCATCGTCGTTTCAACGGTTGTGGCTTTGTTCTTTTTCAAGGAAAAATTAGCAAAATTGAATTGGATAGGCTTGGTTTTGGCTTTGGTGGCGATTGTTTTGATTTCTTGGATTGGGTAGTTGATTTTGATAAAAAAGCTTTATATTTGCTCAATAAAATGATAACAAAAATGGTTGAAGATTTAGTTATTTCAAAAGATGTTTTACAAAGTGTTAAAATGACTCCCAGTCAATTGACGCTTGAAATTGCGGTTTATCTATATGCCAAAAAGAAATTAACAATGGGACAAGCTAAAAGATTAGCTGGGCTTGACCAAATTGCCTTTCAAAAAGAGTTAGCTCATAGGCAAATCTATATACATTATGATATGGAAGATGTCTTGAAAGATTTGAAAAATTTGGACATTCAATTCTAACTTATGGTCATTGTCAGTGATACCTCACCTATCACCAATTTGATTAAAATTGGTGAATTACACCTTTTACAAAAAGTTTTTGAGACGCTTGTGATACCTCGAATCGTCTATGAAGAGTTATGTGTGATTGAAAATCAAAAATATATAATCGAGCAATCCCATTGGATCAAGGTAATCGATCTAAAAGAGACAACATTAAAAACAACATTACTTGTCGAATTAGATAAAGGAGAAGCGGAAGCTATTGCCTTAGCATTAGAATTAAACGCTGATTATTTATTGATTGATGAACAAATTGGACGTTCTGTCGCGGAAAGATTCGGTCTCAAAATTACTGGCATTATCGGTATTCTCATTCAAGCCAAGCAAAAAGGGTATATTGAAAAAGTGAAGCCTTATTTGGATAGATTAATCAATGACGCTAACTTTCGGATAAGCCCTCATTTATTCAAAAACGTAATTACGCTCTTGAATGAGTAAGATTATGATTTGCTTCCAGAAAATATAAGGTTATAAACATCACGTTTAATTATTCTAAATGTGTAATGTATGTACACTTTACCCCCTCAGTACTTCTATAAAAATTGTTCACAAATACTTCCCACCCCGCCTTATCGCCCGAAACAACAAAAACAGAAAAAAGCCACCCACCCACATTGTCATACGCATATATTCACCCTCACCTTGCCTATGAAAAAGAAAGCCCAAAGCGACGGTTGCCAATAATAATAAAGTGAAAATTAATTGTTGACCAACTGAATACATCAATTTTGCGCCTAAAATCACATCTGGATTGTTGATGTCCAATTCTCCTTTTTTAGCTTTTTGCAACACTTGATGCAGTTCATCGGGCAAGCCCAATGTCGTAGCCACACTACGCCGCATCAAGCCACTGACAAACGACACCATTCCCTCTTTTTCACCCATTAAAAACTTTTGAGCATAAGGTCGGATAACATCT
>JANLQI010000178.1:0-7154 GCA_031367705.1 Saprospiraceae bacterium
GCCATGTCGAGGTTGATGCCATATTTGGCAGTGTAGCCCGCAACGTGTAAGTTTTTTGCCCAATGTTGTGAACCCAGACACCACGTACCTTCTTTGTCTTCTTTGTCCGCTTGACCATAGTCTTCGGCATCAAACAGAACGAAATCAACGCCTATATTACTGAGGGGGGTCTGTTGCAATTGTCTTGCGATTTCCAACAACATACCAATCGCTGAACCACTGTCGTCGGCACCTAAAATCGGTTCATTTTTCTTTGTCGAGTCTTGGTCTGCAAAGGGGCGTGTGTCCCAATGTGCTGACAACAAGATGCGACTCGTGGCGTTGAGGTTTGTTCGCGCGATGATATTGACCGCATCAAAGGTTTTTCCATCATACGTTTTAGCTTTGAAAGGCTGCTCAATAATATCTGCACCATACTTTTTGAATTGCTGAACAATCCATGCACGTACTTTTACGGCATTTGCAGAACCTGTTACCCGTGTGCCAAAAGAGACGATTTTTTCAGTAAAAATATAAGCCGAATCGGAATTGAACTTAGGAATGACAATATCGGGCAAAGGTTTTTCCGTTACCGTATTTGAAGACGGGTTATCACTGCTGCAAACAAGCGGCGACAACGCTGTGCCGATGAATGCAAGTAATAGGATGCCGATAATCCATTTCATATTATTTCGTATCATAAAATTGTATTTTTCAAGATGATAAAAGGATAAAAATAAAAACGCTCATTTTGTAAATTATAAAAAAACGTGTATTTTGCATAAAAATTGATAAAAAATGGTTGAAACAGCTTATGCGAACGAAAAAATATCTGTTCCCGATTTCCTCATTGCGGAGGTGATTCAGGGCAAACCATATTATTATAAAGGCTATAAAAACGTACTTAACAAAGAGCAAACCTTAGACGATATTATGGGTGCAAGCGGTTTACAAGGTCTCGTCGTTGGCTATTTGATGCGGCTACTCGCTGCATTAGACGAAGATGCTTACCATATTTTACCTAACGAAACAGGTATTCATTTTGATACAAAGAATAACCTTTCGGGTGATATTCTCATTTTTGATGCCTTAAAACCCATCATTTTTGATACGCATTATGTCTCTCGTGCGCCTGAAATCAATATCGAAGTTGATGTAAATGTTGACACCAGCGATGCGGATGAAAAAGAATATATTTTCAATAAAACGCAAACATTGCTTGATTTTGGAACTGAAAAAGTGATATGGATTTTTACAAAATCAAATAATGTCTTAGTGGCAACACCGAACGCTGATTGGCAATGGATTTCAACAGATAATGACATCGAAATACTGAGGGGTATCACTTTCAATATCGCTGATTTTTTAAGACGTAAAAGCCATTTGATACGGAAATAATAGAGATTTTTTAGCACAACATGGGTCAAGTTTCAAACTTGACCCATGTTATTTTGCTGAAAATTAAATCACTCCTTCGTCCAACTCGTTCCATCCTTCCCATCTTTCAACTGAATACCAGCCGCCTTCAAACCATCTCTGATTTTATCCGAAGTCGCCCAATCTTTCGTTGTACGTGCTTGCGCTCGTAGGTCAATGACCAATTGCATAACACCTTCAAGGCTTGATTGACCGTTTTCACCCGAAGCTGATTCGTCTGTTAAGCCAAAAATCGTGAAAATAAAGTCGTTAAATATCTCTTTCAAACGCACCAATGACCCCTCAGTAATTTGAGCCAAATCGAGCTGCCCGCCCTTGAAAGCATTGATTTTTGAACATAATTCAAACAAACGAGACAAGGCGCGTGGTGCGTTGAAGTCGTCGCTCATATCGTCTAATGCGCTGTCTATCAATGCATTGACTTCTTTGTCCAAATCTGTTTCACTGCCCCCTTTTAACGTTAAAGTTTGTAAAATCTTATAGGATTCCATCAAACGTTTGTAGCCTTTTTCAGCCGCTTGCAAAGCCTCATCAGTGATGTCGAGCGTTGAACGATAATGCGCTTGAAGCATGAAAAAACGGACAACCATAGGCGAATAACCTTTGGTGACGTGTTCTGAATCGCCTGTAAAAAGTTGTGGCGGTGAAATGGTATTGCCGTCCGATTTTGACATTTTTTTACCATTCAACAGCAACATATTGGCGTGCATCCAGAGTTTTGCACCACTGTGATTGCAAGCACCGACGTTTTGCGCTATTTCGTTTTCATGGTGTGGAAATTTCAAATCGTTGCCGCCACCATGAATGTCAAACGTTTCGCCTAAGTATTTACGACTCATCGCGGAACACTCCAAATGCCAACCTGGAAAGCCGATAGACCAAGGCGATTTCCACCGCATCAAATGTTCTGGTGCGGCTTTCATCCAAATCGCAAAATCGGCTGGATGGCGTTTTTCGTCTTGTTTTTTAAGATTATCACGCGTTTCTGCTTGTAATTCTTCAACCACACGACCCGACAAATTGCCATAAACACCTTTCAATTGAATGAATTTTGGCACATCGAAATAAACCGAACCGTTGGCTTCGTAGCCAAAACCGTTGTTCACAATTTCCTCAACCATTTCGATTTGTTCAGGAATATGACCCGTTGCACGCGGTTCGATAGAAGGCGGCAAGGCATTGAAAACACGCATCATATCGTGAAAACCATTGGTGTATTTCGAGGCGACTTCCATTGGTTCGAGTTGCTCGATGCGGGCGCGTTTTGCCAATTTATCTTCGGCTTCATTCGTATCGGCATCGCCTTCGAGATGCCCAACATCGGTGACATTTCGGACGTAACGGACTTTATAGCCGAGGTACAGCAAATGCCGATAAATCACATCGAAATTGACAAATGTGCGGCAATTGCCCAAATGCACATCATTATAAACCGTCGGACCGCAGACGTACATACCGACACGTTCTTCGTGGATAGGGGTAAAAACTTCTTTTTCGCCAGTGAGCGAATTATAAATTTTGAGTTCTGTATTCGATTTCATGCCGCAAAGTTAGGAATTGAAAAATGAGAATAGGTGTTATTTTTTACGACAAAAAAAGGAAAAGTTGTCTTTTGACGTAAAAAATACTGAGGGGGGCTTTAAAAAGGCAAAAAGCAAGATGCAAAAAGCAATTTTGGTGTAAAAAAAATGCTTCAAAATAATGAATTGAAAACATTTTTATAAAAAACTGTGTTTAGACTTCTAACTTTGCAGCGAAATAAAATTTATTGTTTAATCGGTTCAGACGCTGAACTTTAAACTCAGTCAGTTATGTATTATCAAATTCCACAACAATCGCAATATCCCGAGCATCTGACAGCACCTATGGCTGCGGAACTCACAGATAATGGCTTTGAAAGCCTTCACACTGCCGCAGATGTCGAAAAAGTGCTCGACAATACTGAGGGGTCTGTTTTTGTCATCGTCAATTCTGTTTGCGGATGTGCGGCGCGTAATGCCCGTCCTGCGGCGGTTATTTCTACGCGTGACGGTAAAGTGCCAGACAAAATGGTAACAGTCTTTGCAGGTGTCGACAGCGAAGCCGTTTCAAAAGTAAGAGATTATTTTTTGCCTTATCCGCCGTCATCCCCTTCGATGGGTTTGTTCAAAGATGGCAAATTGGTTCATTTCATTGAGCGTCACCACATCGAAGGTCGCCCTGCTGAAGCAATTGCGATGAATCTTAAAAAAGCATTTGAGACTTATTGCTAATTCTTAATAGCTTGAAAATCAAATGGCTGTATGACTTCTCTTGTCATACAGCCATTTGTCATTTCAACAATTCACAACTTTATGGTTTCTTAGTATCCGTCATTCTAACAGTCGGATATTTGATTCCCAATTGTTCTAAATACGATTTGTATTTCGTTGGGTTGTAGTAATATTTCTTCATTTCAGGACGGAACTTTGCCATCACATCTGTATTGATGGTAATCGCTGGTTTATCCGTTGGCGATATGAGCGGTTCGTATTTTGTCTCTTTGGTTTGTTCCGTTTTGTAATATTCCCAAGCATTTGCGATGATTTTTGGGTCATTGAGCATATCTAAAAGGGTCAAAGCCTCAACCTTTGCTCCTGCTGTAATGCCTTTGTGAGCGATTGGTGTTGCCATTGACACAGCATTTGCCCAATGATGTCCAGGCAAACTGGGGATGTTGGACGGATAACCCAAAACGATGGTTGGCAAAGACCATGAAATATCAGCAATATCATCTGACCCACCACCCATAGAGCTGCGGACTTCCAAAGTTGAGTCAATTTTCATTGAAAGTCCATCTTGAACAGGTGATTCTAACTCTTTTTGTAGCGCTTTTGCCAAAGTTTGGTCGGCATCTGACCACGTTGGCATACCGACTCGCTTGATGTTTTCATAAGCGGTTTCGGCAATAGGCTTGCTAAAATGCCCAGGCCAAGCACATCCGACGACTTCCCAAGTGACTTTTGTATCGCTCATCATGGCAGCACCTTGCGCGATGCGTTTGCCTGCTTCAAACAATTCTTTGATTCGTGGATAGGTTCTTTCTCTAAAAAAATACCAAACCGATGCTTTTGAAGGCACAACATTGGGTTGGTCACCACCATTGACAATGACGTAGTGAGAGCGTTGTGTCGGTAATAAGTGTTCACGCTTATAATTCCAACCTACATTCATCAATTCTACACCATCGAGAGCCGATTTGCCGCGCCAAGGATTCATCGCAGCATGTGCTGCTTCACCTTCAAAATGAAACTTGACACTGACTAAGCCATTGCCACCATTATCGCCATATTTGACCGCCAATTGGTTGTTGACATGCGTAAAAATGCAAGCATCCACATTTTTGAAAAAACCATCGCGGACGTAATACGCTTTTGCACCAACGAGTTCTTCTGCAATACCAGGCCAAACCATGAGTGTTCCAGGTATTTTTTCCCGTTCCATAATTTTTTTCATCACCAGAATAGCTGTGATGTTTAAGGCTTGACCAGAGTTATGCCCTTCGCCATGACCTGGTGCGCCATCAATAAGTGGGTCGTGGTAAGCAACGCCAGGTTTTTGAGATGCTTTGGGAATACAGTCCACATCAGAACCGATGGCGATGACAGGTTTTCCATTTCCCCACCGAGCAATCCAAGCAGTGGGAATACCTGCGATATTTTTTTCAATCGTAAAGCCTTCTTTTTCAAGGATACTCGTCAAGTATTTAGACGTTTCCCATTCTTGAAAACCGAGTTCGGCGAAGCTGAAAATCATGTCGTTCATTTCCGCCGTTTGGTCGTGACGTTTTTCAACTTCTGTCATGATTTCCTTTTTCAAGGCTTCCAATTTTTCAGGCGTGAAACGGGTTTGGGCAATACTTTGCTGGCTAAACACCAATAGTAGCCCAATGAGTGCGTAGAAACTTTTCATGTATTGTTTGATTTAAGATGACAGAAATATAAATCTTTATCGTGAAAACACCTTCTCCAACTTCGCACCTGTCCATTTGTACAAAGTGATTTTATATTTTTGATTTTTAGTTATAAAATCAACTTGTCCATTGCGTGTCACTTCTTCTGTTTCAGCCGAATCTTCTGTTACCAAAACATGGCTGCCAATGCCGCCTTTGTCGTAAGGTAAAATATAATTTTCAGAAGCATAACCCGCACCTGCCGACGAAGAGCTGACCGTTTCCATCAAGCGCACCAATTTACCCCCCTCAGTAAAAAACACCAAATTGTCGCCCTGTGCATAATCACAAGCACCATAAGTCATTTCGACCGACAACACTTGTTTTACCTTATCAAAACCACCACTTTTCAAGGATAAACTCAATTCATAACCCACATCACCGACACTTTGAAACTCTGTTTTAGCGATTTCTTTACCGTTTTTAGCGGCACGAACTTGTAAGGTCACTTTGTAGTCTTTTTCGTTATAGGAAGACAATCCTGCAAGGAAAGTGATGTCATTGCCCACTTCTTCTTCGGTTGACTTGACAACGGTTGTCAAAATACCACTCCATAAATAACCTGTTTTGCCATTTGTAGAAATGCGAAACCACGGTGCTCTGAAACCATTTAAAGTCAAAGAATCACGGGTTCTTTCCAAAATCGTTACTTTGGTCGCTATGGGCAATTGAGCAATAGTCGTTGCCTTTGTCGAAGGTTTATCCCTCAAATTGGCATCGCTGACAAGGACATAAGCCTCTTTTACGTCGTCGTTTTCATTAAACATCAACCAGCCAGTCGCTTTATTGACTTCTTCTTGTGCGTTTGCAACAACAAAAATGAGGGCGAGGGAAATTGTAAAAAGAATCTTTTTCATATTGGAAGTTTTAAATTTTTGTAAAAATAAGCACCCCTCAGTATATTTGAATGTTATGAGCCATAAAATTATTTTTTATTGACTCCTGTTAGGAAAGGCACAAAACGAAATTTTTCAAAAACCTGTTCCTCATACTCTATTTCTGAAAGGCGTGTGATTTTAAACATCCGTTGCCCTTCTTCTCCACCAACGGGAATGACCATGAAGCCACCAACCGCCAATTGTACTTTTAATGCCGTAGGTACTGAGGGGGCCGCTGCGGTGACGATAATGCGGTCATAAGGCTCAAATTCAGGTAAACCCGCAGAGCCATCGCGGAAAAAACAACGAATATTGGGTAGTTGGAGTTCTTTTAAGAAGTTTTTTGTCTTCAAATACAATTCTTCTTGACGTTCAACGGTATAAACTCTTGCACCTAAAAGGGATAAAATAGCTGCTTGATAGCCCGAACCTGTCCCAATTTCAAGCACTTTTTGTCTTTTTTTAACATCTAAAAGCCGCGTCATATAAGCGACGGTGAAGGGCTGACTGATGGTTTGCTCGTTACCAATCGGAAAGGCTTTGTCAACATAAGCCCATTCTTCAAAGGCTTTTTCAAGGAAAAAATGGCGTGGTAGCGTCGTCATCGCCTCTAATACACGTTCATCGTCAATGCCTTTTGCCCGCAACTCGTCTATGAGTTGTCGCCGCAAGCCTTTATGTCTATATGAATCGTGCATGATTGAATTGTTATATTGCTGTGTGGTTGTATTGCTTAGTAAGCAAATACAACAATACAAAAATAATATACCATAATTCCGAAGGAATTGAATATGAATAACCGTAGATGAAATCTACGGACGTACTAAAAACTATCTCCCAACTCTGAAAGAGTTGAATATCAAATACTTATTCGTAATTTTAAAGTTCAA
>JANLQI010000226.1:0-66462 GCA_031367705.1 Saprospiraceae bacterium
CCTTTCCAACCGCATTGTTCGATGAGCCAACCGGCAGCAACTTTGACCCCCTCAGTATCATTGGGATAACCAACGATATTGGGAAATTCTGTTTTCAAAACATCAAACTGAGCTTTTGGAATCGTCGGATTTTTGAAAAAACTCCCCGCATTGCCGATTACTGAGGGGTCGGGTAATTTTGATTGACGAATGGCGATAACAGCGTTTGAAATGTCCTTAATTGTAGGATTTACAATGCCTTTTTCTGCTAATGTTTTAGAAATATCACCATAAGTTGTGTGTAGTTGTTTAGGCGTTTTTTGTAATTTTAAAACAACTTTTGTAATGAGGTATTTATCTTTAAATTCATTTTTAAAAACAGAATCACGATAACCAAAGTGGCAATTTTCTTTTGTAAATATTTGAATGTCAAGGTTTTCTAAATTTAAAGCTTCCAATTTTTCAAAAACATCTTTTAACTCAACACCATACGCACCGATGTTTTGAATGGGTGCAGCACCCACTGTTCCTGGTATCAATGATAGGTTTTCAACACCCGCTAAATCATTGTCAATTGCCCATAAAACGAAGTCGTGCCAATTGACACCACCACCTATTTCTACCAAAACAGCATCTGAATCCCCCCCCCCAGTAAATGGTACTATATTGATGTCTCCAATACTGTTTTTGATGAAAAACCGATTGTAATATTCTTCTAAAAACAACACATTTGAGCCACCGCCCAATAGTTGAATCGACATCTTATCCTCAGACAAAACGGCTTGTGCTTCTTCCACAGAAGTAACTTCTGCAAAGGCAGCACAATGCGCTTCAATACCAAATGTATTGTAGGGTTTTAAATTAAAATTTTTATGGATTTGCATCGGTAAGGTTAACACATAGCCACATTGGACACATAGTTTTATTGAAATTTTAGAATTTAAAAAACAATAAAACTATGTGTCCAATGTGGCTATGTGTTTATTTAAACTATTGAAAATCAACTTTTTCTATCTTCAAACCCATTGCCGTTAAGCGGGGAATGATGTCACCGTAGCCGCGTTCAATCATTGGGACACCCCTCAGTATTGTCGTGCCTTTTGCCACTGCTGCCGTGATGACATAAGCCAAACCAGCCCTCAAATCGGGGATTTCTAAAGGCGTTTCAACAGCCGTTAATGGTGTTGCACCACTGATAATTGCGGAATGTTCATGCCCTTTACCACTGAATCGGCAGGGCAAACTGCCCATACAATGCGTTGTCAACTGAACCGATGCACCTAATTTTTTCAAGGCTTTCAAGTACCCAAAACGGTTTTCATAAACGGTTTCATGTATGACCGAAACACCTTCTGCCTGCGTCAAAAACACAGCAAAAGGTTGCTGCCAATCCGTCGAAAAGCCAGGCCAAACGTCCGTTTCAAGGTGAATCGCTTGAGGTTTTCTATCTCTAAAAAAACGCATGGAGTCGTGGTCTAAAAGCTCAAAACCACCACCCGCTTGACGAAAAACTGAAAGAAAATTGCCCAAAGTCTCAGGACGAATGCCATGAACCGTAATCGAACCATCAACAGCCGCCGCCATCGAAGCCCAAGAAGCCGTTTCGATGCGGTCGCCCAAAATATTCATCGTGCAACCTTTCAACTCTTTGACACCTTCAACACGGAATTGTCTGCCCGAATTGGTATAAATGACCGCACCCATAGCGCGTAACATGGTAACGAGTTCTGTAATTTCTGGCTCAATCGCTACATTATCGATAACAGAAGTGCCTTCTGCAAGCGCAGCGAGAAACAAACACGTCTCAGTTGCCCCAACAGATGGAAATTTCAGGTGAAAATGTGCACCTTTCAAACGACGTGATTTCTGTGCGATATACCCCTCAGTACCTTCGATGATTTTTGCACCAAAATCCTGAATCGCATCGAGATGAAAATCAACACCGCGCGCACCAATGATGCAACCGCCCAACATCGGCACAGTCACTTCATCAAAGCGATGCAACAAAGCACCAATCATCAGAATCGGCATCCGATTCGCGCCCGAATGTGGTTGACGGACGTGTGCATCGCTTGCTGTCGTCGGGTCAATAATCATCGTTTTGGCTTCTTTGTCCCAATCAATCGTGACACCGAGCGAGCGCAACATATCGGCAGTTATTTCGACATCACCGATAGGCGGCACATTCGTTAAAGTGGTTGGAGTAGAGCCAAGCAAAGTGGCAATCATGGCTTTTGTCGCGAAGTTTTTCGCACCATAACAAGTAATTTCGCCGTGCAAAGGATTGCCACCGACGATTTTATAAGCTGTATTTGACATAAAAAGGGTTTGTATTATTTGAAATTGAAGTGCAAAAGTAGGGTATTATTTATTAAAAGCAGACGATATCGCCTTAATCTCACCCGACAATCTTTCAGCTTCTTCTTTTTCGTTTTTCCACCAATTATAAGACCAGATAGACAATACATGAATATTCAAACGCTTTAAATCTTGTAACATACGCCGTTCCCAATCTGCATTAAAATAAGCAGTTTCTGTACTCAACCGACCATCTATACGCACCACAATCGCTTTGTCGTCATCGTTTTCAGGCAAAATAACGAATGGAAATGATTGATTTTCAATCATAAAATTCGTTTGTAAACGCTTTTTTTCGATAAACCCAGATAAGGCAGCTATGACTTCATTGATAAAAAATGATGATTTTTTAGGTTTAGGCTTTGTGTAAAGTGAGCGCAACTGACTAAAAATTGCTTCATACTGAGGGGTCTTGCCTTGCTCTAAATTGTCCGCCAATAGTATCAAATTAGACATTAAGAAAGGCATTTCAAAATCTCTACTGGCTGCTGAATTAACCAAAACTTCGCGTGGAATTGAATTGACCCAAAAGAGTTTTTGGGTAAAGCAGTTCAATAATTGCCTGAATTCCCGTTTAGGGAAACCCATTTTGTCAAAATCAGGGAACGTGCCACTGACCACTAAAATATCGAATTGCAAACCTGCCAATTCATCTATATTCAATATCATCAGGCCATTGCTTTGCAAACGTTCAATTTTTTCCCAACCCCACAGCGTTTTTTGGACAATATTGAGCAAAGTCATATTCAAAGTATTGCGTTGTTGCTTTGTCATCGTTACAATCGCTATACTCGGATAGGTATTGAAAGGTGTCGCCGAAATTTCTTTCAAAATTTCTACGATTTCCGTTATTTCTGCTTCATTGACCCTTGTTTTTTCTGAAAAATTGCTTTTTACATAACGGACATCAACACTTTGTTCGGCTGCTGCTTGACGGAAAGGAATGTCTAAATTCGGATAAAAAACAGACTGATTAACGCGTCTTGTCGTCTCACTCAATGACCGATGCAAATAGTTTAGACGAACCACTGCGGCATCTTTTTCCTTCAATTTTGTGGCAATAGAGTTAGGAACAGATGCGTCTTCTGTCAACACAACAGCCCCCTCAGTATTTCTAAGAATGGGTACAACTTGCTCTGCATCAATATTTTGTGCATTGTCAAAAATCACTAAATCAAACTCTTTGCCGTCTCCTTCAATGATTTGCGTTGCCACTTGTGGCGTAACCAAAAGCGCAGGATAAACCTCGGTCAGCGTATCTATCGAACCCCTCAGTATATCCTTCAAATATTTCGTTTTGGCTAATTTCAGATTTTTTGAACTGAAAAACAACTGCCAATCTTCCGGGTTTTTCTGCTTCATTTCCTTGACAGCTACTTTCTTTCTTTCATTCCACATCGAAGCGATTTGGGATGGTAATAGGATGCGTAAGCGGTCTTCCACCTCATTCATATCATGCATCAACGCATCATTTCCAGCCGTATCAGATTGATAATGAACCAATAGCGTATTGTGAAAATACCAACTATCAAAAGCGGCTGTCCAATCTGTTGGTTTTACTTTTGTCAAGGCTGCGATAAGACGATGCCCATTGTTGGGCAATGAAATCCAAAACCGTTGCCACGCATAAAAAGTATCGAAGTCGCGCATATTAAGCTGCGTTTCTTCCAGTTTTTCAATCGTTTCCTCTACAAAAAGCATCCGTTTGGGCAGCGTCAACATTTTATGCCCGAGCGATTCGGTGTAAATATCCGTGTCATTGATTTCCGTCAAAAGTTTATCGAGGTCGGTTTCAAGCTGTAAAATCACGGTAGCAAGCGGTTTGTCAAAATATTGCGCTGTTTTTGAATTCAAACGTTGCAATTCCTCTTGCACATTGTTCGGCAAGGCCTTGCGCCACCCCCTCAGTAAAGACTCAAAAGTGTCGAGGTTGAGTTTCAGTTTTTCAAAATCTTTCCTTTCTGAACCTTTCAAAAACTCATGTGTAAAATGACGACGAGAATTGTACGTTTCAGCTAACTCGTCGTACCGATTTAAGGCTTCTTCTTTAGCCGTTAAAATATTTTTCGACCTATCACTAAACAACGAACTGGCATATAAACCACTGACTCTGAATACATTAGAACTTTTAAAAGCATCACCATATTGAAATTCATAATCGGAATTGGCTTCTTTCAAACTTCTTAATTGAGCGCGTTGTTCAACATAGTAGCTCTCATAATGATTCATCAATTTTTGAGCGTAAGCGTCATAAACAGCAATATGACGATGGTGTAATGCCTTGAATTTTTCGATAAAAAGGGCTAATTTTTTATTCAAATCGTCACGGCTGACCTCACTTTTTTCATCTTCAAATGCTGCTGGGTGCAAATTACTGAGGGGGTGCTTCAGGGTATTGACATTCTGATACAATTCCTCACTTGTCTCAATTTCAGCACGAAGGCGTTCATATTCATTTTTTGTAAACGTATAATCCGATGGATTCAAATGATTTGCCAATAATTCACGCCCTGCTTTTTTTTGACTTGCCAAATAATGACCCACGACTTCTGCAAAATTTTCATCGCCAAAAATCGGTTGACCCAGTGTGTGGTGCGTGTCATCTGATTTTGCCAAATAGCGTCGTGCTTGTTTCAAAGCTATTTTAAATTCTTCTTCCTTGAAATCAACAGATTTACTCGCTTGGTCTTTGCGTATAACATCGAGCAATAGGTTTTTGTCTTGGTAAATATCTTTCAACAAGAAAGTTAAACTACCTAAACCGAGGTTAACCAACTCATTTTGTATTTGCATCAAACTCGCCACATCATCGGCAACAACAGCCACTTTTTGGCCATTTGACAAAGCATTGAGCAAAATATTGGTTGCTAAATGCGTCCGTCCTGTGCCATGTGCGCCTTCGACGACTGTGATTTTATTGCGTAAAACCGTCCTCAAAGCTGTACGCTGATAAAGGTCTTCGGGTAACACTGTAAACTCATGTACATGTTCCGCTGTCCATGTAAAGTTTTGAAAATCAATATCTTTGGTATCTGTTTCTTGTAAAGAACCGTCTGGATGCGGGAACATACCGACTGCACCACACCAAGCGATATGCCCTTGTTCGCCCAATTCTTTTGCGTATTTTGCCGAAGGAGATTGAATGATTGTCGGACTGACGTTTTGTAAAGGAAATTTGAGCTTTGTCGCCAAATCTTTTAAAAATGCTTGAAAACCCAAATATGTAAAAGGTGGGTTTTGAATATATGTGTTCAAATGCTCCGCCAAATCAAGGCCATTTTTTTGGCGAAAATGCTCAACGAGATACTCATTAACGGCTACCGTACCGTTGTCATCATAAGACAATAACCACGAATCGCGGCGTGTCGGGTGCGGTTTGATGTTTAAATACCAAATAAAAAGCGGAGCAGATAATGCCCCCCCCTCAGTATCGGTATCAAAAATGAAAGGAAAACCGAAGCCAAAAGGGTTTTGACCTCGTGTTTTTTGTATATTTTTAGTTTCAAAATAGAACTGCCGAAACTGTTCTGAGTTGTGAAATTCGGCATGAATATCCGTCTCAAACGTTGTTTGATTGTAAAAAAGCTCCGTCCACTTCGTCATTTGAGGGTGAATGCCATTGAAAACGGCAAACATATCGAGTTTATCGTCACCCAACGGGAGGATATTGAGGTGTGATTTGGAAACGGCTGTGTGTCTCATAGATTCAGAAGTAACGTAACGCCAAATTTCATTTGACTGGTTTTTAATTAATAGCTGTCACAAGCAAATTTAGACAAAACTTAGAAATGAGGTAATGATTTGGAAACATTGTTTTGTTTTTCGAGGTAAAAGTGTATTTTTGGATAAAAATCAACCCTTACTTATGAACCACTTAGCCCATTTTTTCCTTTCAGGCGACAATGAAGACCTTGCTATCGGCAATTTCGTTGCAGATTTCATCACAAACCGCGAATTACCGCAATTTACTGAGGGGGTCAAACGAGGCATTATGTTGCACAGAGATATTGATGCGTTTACAGATGCCCACCCAATTGTTAAGCAAAGTACGAAGCGACTACATCCCTTTCACCACAAATATTCGCCTGTAATTGTGGACATTTATTACGATTTTCTATTAGCTAAAAATTGGCATAAATATGCTGATGGAGACCCCTCAGTATGGAATGACGATATACGTCTTTTCGTCAATAAAATGTATAACCTATTGACAGAAAGGCATTTAGAACTACCTGTTAAATTAAGAAACCGTTTGCCACGTATGATTGCGGATGATTGGTTGATGCGATACACGACTTATCAAGGGCTACACGGTGCATTTTTGATGATTGAAAAACATGCTGCATTTCCAGGCAATTTTGGAAATGCTGCAACGCATTTAGAAATGTATTTAGATGAATTTGATGCTGAATTTAATGCGTTTTTTCCTGATTTGCAAAGGCATGTGAGTAAAGTTATCAAAGCGAAATAGAGAGCATAAAAATAAAATAAGTCCTATTGTGTCAACAAAAAGACTCCTTCAATATCTCAATATTATTTTCAAAAAAGTATATCTTTGTAAATATTCTTCACATTAATAAATTGAAAAATGACAGCTACAGCAACTGTTAAAACAGATAAAAAAAGTCAAATTAGCAAAGCTCTTTTGAAGCAACAACTACTCGAATTACTTCGCGATGATGTTGATTTGCGGACATTGTTACAGTTAAAAACGAGTCATAACGCTGTTTCTATGCTCAAAAGGACAAAAGAGGAACGCTTACAAATGATAAAACAACACGCTCTGAAACGCGAAGCGATAGAGAAATTACAAATACTTTTTGAAAATGAACCCGATTTTGACCCTATAACCAAATAAAAAATGACTTATATTTTAGATACAAACATACTTATCAATCTAGTTAGAAAAAGCTCATTAGCTTCTTTTGTCATTCGAGAATATGGTATTTTTGAGGAACCTAATGCAAGGCTCACGTCTATCGCATCTTATGGCGAATTGCTCTCCTTTTCAATCAAAAACAATTGGGGTACAGCTAAAAAAAATACCTTGAAAGAAATCATTCAAGAAATCATTCAAGAAATAGCACCTATACCCATTGACGATGAAGACTTAGTAGAGTCCTATGCCGTTTTAGATGCTTTCTCTGTTGGTAAACATCCTGAATTGTCGCTTCCATCAGGTCTATCTGCTCGCAGAATGGGCAAAAACGATTTGTGGATTGCTGCGACTGCCTTTGTTTTCGAAGCCTCCTTAATCACAACAGACAACGATTTTGACCACCTACATAGTGTTTTTCTAAATATTATTAAAATTCCATTAGATGCTGTTTGAAATTGAAATCCATACATAGAAATTAACTCAAATAAAAACACGATATATTATCAAATTTCAATAAAAGAGATTTCCTTTATAGCTGTTTAATAGTCAAACCTTTTTTCTAAATCAAAAATTTTCATTAAGTCAATTATGGGTATTTATATCATTATTTTACTTGCGCTCGCTGGTATGGGTGCTTTCGTAACAGTACAACAAGGAACTGTCGCTGTGGTGACGATTTTCGGCAAATATCAACGCATGTTGAAGCCAGGTTTGAACTTTCGCATACCGTTTATTGAGCAAGTTTTTAGACGTATTTCTACGCAAAACAAATCCGTAGAGATTGAATTCCAAGCGATTACGCAAGACCAAGCCAATGTACATTTCAAAACATTGATTATTTTTGCGGTCATGGACGACAACGAGGAGACGGTGAAAAGAGCCGCTTTTAAGTTCATTAATGATGCCAATTTCATGCAATCGCTCATCAGAACCGTCGAAGGTTCGGTGCGTGGTTATGTGGCTACCCGCAAACAAGCGGAAATATTGGGCTTACGCCGCGACATTGTACACGATGTGAAAGACCAATTAGATCATGTTTTAGAAGATTGGGGCTATCATCTCATTGATTTGCAGCTCAATGACATCAATTTTGATGAAGAAATTACCCGTTCAATGGCAAAAGTGGTCGCGTCTAACAACTTGAAAGCAGCTGCCGAAAATGAAGGACAAGCCCTTTTAATTACCAAAACCAAATCGGCTGAAGCGGAAGGTAATGCCATTCGCATTTCTGCTGAAGCAGAAAAAGTGGCTGCTCAACTGAGGGGTCAAGGCGTGGCATTGTTCCGTCAAGAAGTTGCCAGAGGTATGGCTGATGCCGCTAAAGAAATGGAAGATGCCAAGCTCGACAGTTCGATTTTATTGTTTACGATGTGGACAGAAGCCATTAAAAACTTTGCTACCGAAAGCAAAGGCAACGTCATTTTCCTCGACGGCTCAACGGAAGGCATGGACAAAACGATGAGACAATTGATGGCAATGCAACAATCTGCCACCATAAAGAAATAGAAGATTGCCTCTTCAAACACTTCATCCCTCGCCGCTGACTTTTATTAGTTAGCGGCAATTTTTTTTTATCAAAAAGCCCCCCTCAGTATTTTGTATGTAATTTTACCAAAAATATAAAAATATCAATATGCCTAATAATTCAAAACAAGCCAAACTCGATGCCTTCAGCCGATTGCTTGACATCATGGACGAACTCCGCGAAAAATGTCCGTGGGACAAAAAACAGACCCTTGAAAGTTTGCGCAATTTGACGATTGAAGAAACCTATGAACTCGCTGATGCCATTTTGGACAATGACCTAAAAGGCATCAATGAAGAAATTGGCGACCTCATGCTGCACATGACCTTTTATGCTAAAATTGGCGATGAAAAAGGGGCATTTGATATTGCCGATTCACTAAACGCCATTTGTGAAAAGCTGATTTATCGGCACCCACATATATATGGTGATGTGGTGGTTAAAGATGAAGAAGAAGTGAAGGCAAATTGGGAGAAATTGAAGCTGAAAGAAGGTAAAAAGTCCGTTTTGGAGGGCGTTCCAAAGTCATTGCCCGCAATGGTCAAGGCGTATAGAATGCAAGAAAAAACCGCCAAAGTGGGTTTTGAATGGGATACTGCCGACCAAGTTTGGGAAAAAGTGGTAGAGGAAATTCAAGAATTTAAGGAAATGATACCCCTCAGTATGCCCGCCGAAAAACGCGAGGAGGAGTTCGGTGATGTCATTTTTGCCCTCATCAATTACGCCCGTTTTGTAGATGTTGACCCTGAAACGGCTTTGGAAAAAACCAATCGCAAATTTAAAAGGCGGTTTGAATTTATCGAAAAACATGCTCCCCGCCCTCTTGAAGATATGTCACTTGAGGAAATGGATGCTTTGTGGAATGAAGCAAAAAAATTCGAATGATGAAGTATGAATGATAAATGATGAATATACCCCCTCAGTATATTCATCATTTATCATTCATACTTCATCATTACCGCAGGATTGTCATATTACCCCTCAGTATTTTCCCATCATTGACGTTTAAACGGAGGACATAATAGTACGTGCCTTCGGGTAAATCTGCGCCGCTTTGGTTTACACCTTGCCAATCGTTGTGGTAGGGTTTGGCTTTGTACAAAATATCGCCCCAACGGTTGAAAATGAGGAGTTCATTATTGGGATATTGTTCGAGACCATCAATGCGTAAGGCATCATTTTTGCCATCGCCATTAGGGGTTATGGCGTTTGGAATATCCACAATTTGCACTTTTACAGTGTCTAATGGTTTAGGGTTTATCAGAATACGTACTTCGCCTGTATCACATAAACGAGTACATAAATCGCTACAAATTGCAAATTTAAACTTGACTATACCGATAAAAGATGTATCCGGACGATAAGTAAAACTGCCATTATTAAACAAATCAAAAGTACCCACTACGGGGTTTGTCAGGCGCGTAATAGTGTAAGTACCTGTTGGCGCACTTTCGTTGACTGTACCAGAAACGGCTTTTCCAACAGTTGTGACCAGAGACAAAGTGTTTGCCTTTGGCAATAAAGGTAGAAAAATTTGCACCGTGTCTCGCACCGTATAGTTGGGGCAAGTCGTATCCGCTACTGACCAAATAAAAACATTGCGCCCATTTTGTAGACTTTCTGCTACTGATTTAGGGTTAGAAGGTGTTAAAATTCGCACATTTCCAGTCGGGCTTGACCAACGACCGATGTATTGCAAATTTTCAGCGGCATCCAAACCCACACTTGTTTGGCATACACTCCGGTCAACACCTGCATTTGAAAGCGGTAAAGGTCTTAGGTTGACACGTGCAGAATCGGTCAACTCGGCAACACAACCGTTTTTATCTTTAACCAATAACAAAACATAAGTTGTTGAATACGAAGGATTTACGGACAATATTTGACCACTCTGTACATTTGAGAGAAAACGATTACCTACTTCATCTCGAAGGGTAATATTGTATGAACCGACAGGGTTTATATTAAATTTTAAAACTGCATTATCGAAACGACAAATCGTCGTATCGCCTGTCAAACCTGCAATCAATCTGTTTTTGAAAATAATGGGAATACTGCGGCTTGTAGAAGCACAAGGTTTTGTCAAATCTACAGAACCATTGGCTAATGAGTCGCCAACAATATAAGCGATATAGTAAACACGGTTAAATTGTAGATTAGTGGTATCAAAAACACCTGTTTTATTGCGTTTCAAAATATTTCCTCTGACATTCGCTGAACCATCATGGAGTATAAATTCTGCCACATCGTTGCCGTCCAATCGGGCATCATTAAGGGGTATTGCACGACCTGTTGAGCCATAACAAACGACAAGCGAATCGGAGCGTAAAGTACCCGAAGCCGTATAACAAGGGCAACTTTTCAGGCCACGTACTTCATTTGACACACAACCAAAATTGTCTTTGACGGTAAAATTATAAGCCGTTCCGTTTGGAATTGGATTAGAAGTAAATGTATTGCCAGTTAAATTACCATTGACCAAACCCATCATTGTATAAGGTGTGGCAGAGCCTGTAATGTTGAGTTGTACACGATACTCCGTGGCTTCTAAATTACAATTTTCTGAAATAAGTGTCAGTCCAGGCAATTCCTTAAAATCAACTCTAATAGAGTCTGCATGGCTACAACCTGTCGCATTTGACGATTCAAATTTAAATATATAAACACCTGATTTTGAAACAATAACATCCGTTTGAGCCACAAAAGAATTAAGAAATGAAACCGTTGAGCCAGCAGGCTTTTCTGCCACGCTCCATGTTTGAACGGAAGCCGTTGTCTGCCCCTTCAGTAAAGTACGGATACCGCAGACCGTTGTATCGTTTCCAGCATTGACAACGGGTTTAGAAACAATAGTGATATTTGCGCACGTCCAAAAGCCTGCACCACACGAATTGATACCTCTTGCACAAACTTGCCCCCCTCTTGAAGTACCCAAATTGACAGTGATTTGAGTACCTGTCTGATTGCCAACAATACTCGCACCGTTTGGCACTTGCCATTGATAACCAATGACTTCTGGCAGTTCAGCGATACTAAAAGTCGCCATTACGCCTTCGCAAAGTATCGTTGTACCGACAATATTCGCAGGCGAAGATGGCGGTGTTTTGACATTAACATATTTACGACTCGGCTGTCCATCTGCACAACCGCCCAAAGGCACAACCCGCACATTACCGCTTGAAGAACCAAACCGAATGATGACTCGACTGGTGTTTAACCCACTTACAATCGAAGCACCAGATGGAACAACCCATAAATAGCCCCCTGCATTCGGGTCATTTTGAACTTCAAAAACAGCCGTAGAGTCTTTACAGACTATTGTGCTACCTGTCAAAGGCAGTGAATCAAGCGTATTTTTGACCTCTACTGCAAAACAAGTTGATTTTTTAACATTGCAATCATTTTGAATTTCAATACAGACATTACCACCTGTTGAAGAACCCCAATCCACTAAAGCCGTATTGGTTGTACTGCTGCCAACAATCGTTGCTCCTGTTGGCACTGTCCATTTATAAGCTGTGATAGACGCATTTGTTGGTATCGAATAATTGGCTTGACTCATAGGGCAAACCGTTGCTGTACCAGAAATAACAGGGCTACTCAGCGCACCGTCTCTAACATTAACTTTTAATGTCACTTTTCGAGTCAAATTACAAGCATTTGTCAACGTCAAACCTATTGTCGCATTGCCCAAAAGAGAACCCCAAACAACCAAAATCGTGTTTGTTCCTTGACCCCTCAGTATTGTCGCGCCTGTCGGCACTTCCCAATTGAACTGCATATTGCCCGCTAAATTGACGCTGTAAACAGTTGTGTCAATAGAACAAACAGACATATTACCTTGAATGGGCAGCGAATCGGGGGGTGAATTGCTGATTTGAACATCAAAACACGTTTGCGTACCCGAGCCACACCGATTGTTCGGTATCAAACAAACCCGCCCAGTTGTCATCGTTCCCCATGCAACAGTTAAATTAGGCGTTCCTTGTCCACTCGATATTGTACCGTTTGTCACTGACCATTGATAAGTTGTTACGTTGGCCGTCGAGGTAACGCTGTAACTACCCGTTGCGTTAGGGCAAACCGTCGCTTCTCCAGCAATACTGATGGGCGTTGGGATTTTTGCCACGTCCACAGATTTACAAATTGTATCGCTTTTGCCACAACCATTTTCAGCCTCAACACAAACCTTTGCAGAAGTTGTATTTACATTCCAATTAATTGAAATTTGACTGCTGCCTGCTCCTGAGAAAGTGCCGCCTGAAACAAGCCAATTATAAGTATTGCCACCAACTGGGTTGTTAATCCTAAATATTTCAGAACGAGCCGAACACCCCTCAGTAACACCAATCAAATCGGGCTTAGTTGGTACTGTGCCGCTTTTCGTTACCGTCACCGATCGTATTTGAAAACAATTGACACCATTAACAGATAAAGTCAATTTGAATTTATAAACATCTGGTTGCGTAACAGTTACAGAAGAACCCGTGCCTATAACTTGACCCGCACTATTAGTCCACTCGAAACCCACAAGGGCATTTGAAGGATTCGTATAGAATGCCGTCAAGGCTAAGCTGGTTGTTTGGCAAGTCAGAACACCATTTTGAGGAGTGACACTAACATTAGATTCGATAACTTTCAAATTCAAGGTCACAATAGAATCACACCCTCGAAAAGAGGCACCAATCAAAGTGTCTTTAGTTGTACCAGCGACTGAATAAGAATTATTACCAATTTTCACAGACGAACCAATACAAATCGTCGAATCAATCGTCCGTGTCGCTGTTGTATAATTGGCCAATGTCAAATTAACAACCGAATCGCAGCCTGTACTTGAGGTAAAAGTAGCTGGATAACTTCCTGGGTTTAAGAGGTCACGACCATCAAAACGGTAAGTTTTACTCGCACATTTTTCGACAGTAATATCGCGTACAGAACGTATGCCAATGTCCACAAACTTACAACGTCTTGCACTCGTATCGCAACGACCGATTATCTGAACACAAACACTATCCGCCACCGTTCCCCAATTGACATTTACTGAGGGGGTATTATTTCCGCTTGAAATGGTGGCATTATTGCCCGCTATTTTCCAAATATAACCTACCGCACCCGTTTGTGCAGGAATTGAAAAAGGTATATTTGTTTGGTTGGCGCAAGCAATTGACGCACCGCTGATAGCAGGAACAGTTGTCATCGTAGTGCCGATAACACCTGCCATAACATCTATTTGGAAATCGCAGACATCGGCATTGACGCCATCAAGCATAATATAATATTGTTTCCCAACCGTTAACAAGCTACTTCCAGAAATCTCCAATATCGCTTCTTCCCCGTTTCTTATACCCGCATTACAAGCCAAACGATTATAGGTTAGACAATCATTGGTTTCTAAAACAGATATTTGAATACCATCTCCAAAACCACCCACACCACCACCATTACAATTCGATGCTTTAATCTTCAATTTTAAACTATCTGAACCAGCTATAAAAGCCAGCCAAATATTATTCTGAATATTCCCACATGAAATCTGATTTCCAGGATTGTCTTGCGTATTTGAAACAGGCAACCTACCACAAATAGGCAAATCCTTAGCACATAAAAGCGTCGCAGAGCTGCATCTCAAACTGGGTGTAATCTGCGTGCAATTGACGATACGAATCTGACCGTAGCTACCAACAGAGGGTATCGTTTGATTCAAAGAATTTTTGAAAATTGTAGAGAAGGTAGGTGCATCATTAATGAAATTGATGGGAACAGGCGATGCAGAAGCCACTTGAGCAGAAAAACGAAGCCGAAAGACCTGTGTCCCATCAACCAAAGTTGTAGGTGCACCAAGCCAAGTAAAATTTATTTTTCCTATTGCAGCATTATTTTCAACAACAACAGCCGTTGGAAAAGGAGAGGCAAAAACAGGATCAACCCCTAAATATTGTAATTTCGTCGCATCCCAACCAATGGAAAAAACAAACTGGTTAATGTCTGTAAAACCACCAACAGTTATGTCAATATAAACATTATTAGGAATAGTTGTCGTCGTCCGTGTCGCATAAAGACGAACACTATCAACCATATTTGGCTGTATAGCAAGTGTGTTTGTTGCAAAGTTGGGCAGGCTATAAAGTAACGACATTAAAAAGCCTGTCAACATCAAGTGTTTTTTAAACCGATTCATGGGAATATGTAGTCTAACAATATTTATTGGTATGTGGGAAATATGTATGCACAAATTTAGATGTTTTATAGAACTTCACAAATATATTATCAAATTTAGTGGATAATGCATAGATGATAATGGAAAGTGGATAATGGATAATGACTAAAATTATTCATTATCCATTATCATCTATCCATTATCATCTATCTTCGCCATATGAAACCACATCGTTTTTTTCTACTCACTGCTTCGATTTTCGGTATCGTCTATTCCTTGATTGTGCCTCCTTTTCAAGCACCTGATGAGTTCAATCATTTTTATCGAAGTTGGCAAATTGCTGATGGTACATCCCGATTTTTTCGGGAGGGGGGGCTTGTCGGACACAAAACACGGGACAATCGGCTTGGTGATTCATTGCCTTCGAGTTTACTGACTATCTCTGAACCTTTCTCAAAATTGCCTTTTCACTTTGAAGAACATATCAAAAGCAATACCATTTTTTATAATTTAAAAACACCTCTAAACGAAAAACAAAAGACTTTCATAGACTTCAGCAATACCGCCGTTTATGCGCCGACCGCTTATTTTCCACAATCAATTTCTATCTTTTTGTTAAAAAAATGTGGGTTTACCCCCCTCAGTATTTTTTACTTTGCGCGGCTTTTTACATTAATATTTTGGATAGCAATTGTTTATGCATCTATTAAAATCATACCCGTTCACAAAGAGCTTTTCGCTTTACTTGCACTCCTACCCGCTTCGTTGTTCATCAATGCCAGTTTGAATGCCGATGTCTTTACAAACGCTCTTTCCTTCCTTGCTATTTCCCTTTTTGTCAAAATGTTTTTTGGTAAAAATAAGATAACAAAAATCGAAATATTAACATTCAGCATCAGCACTTTCCTTATTTCACTCAATAAAATTGCCTATTTACCACTCGTTCTTTTGTTTTTATTCATACCAAAAGCGCATTTTCAAAGTTCAAAACAAAAGTATATTTTGTCCTTTTTACTACTTGTCTCAAACCTTGCAGTTGTCGTTTGGTGGTCAAAAATGATAGCACCTTTATATATTCGTTTTGAAGATTATAACCCCATTTTTCGCATAGGTCAACAGCTCAATGAAGGGGTTGACCCAATGGCACAAATGTCTTTTATCCTTCACAACCCCTTGGTTTTCACTAAAATAATGATAACTTCATTCATTCAAACGTTGCCTCACACGCTGATTCATTATGTCGGAAAATTTGGTTGGGAAAAAAACTATTTGCCTTTTGCCCTTATTTTACCCCTGTTTTTGATGATTATACTGAGGGGGGGTATTTCTGACAATTTGAGTGACTATCGTTTTTCAAAAGCCCTCAAATTAAAAATTTTGATTGTTGGATTGTTGATGAGTATAAGTTTAGCGACAGCGATGTATCTCTTATGGTGTCCTGTGGGCAGCGGTTTTATCGAAAACATAAGTGGTAAATATTTTATTCCTATTTTTCCTTTGTTTTTTCTCTGTTTACCTACTTTTGAAGTAAAAAAATATCGTTTTTTTGCGCCCGATAAATGGATAGCTGTTTGGTTGTGGCTGACTTTACTATACGGCATTTGGCAGGTTTTAGAGCGATATTATTATTGACAAATTTAAAAATTTAAACTTATATGATTTCACAACTCATTGAATCACAACTCATTGAAGCCATAGGCAGTGATTGCGTTTTTAAGGATGCGGAAACGCTCGACAAACACAGCCACGATGAATCAAAAAACATCTATTTCCTCCCTGAAATCGTCGTAAAACCACGTGATACTGAGGGGGTCTCTCGGTTGCTCAAAATCTGTAATGACCACCAAATTCCTGTTACAGTTCAGGGTGGGCGGTCAGGTTTGTCGGGTGCGGCATTGCCTGTTTCGGGTGGTGTTGCCCTTTCGATGGAACGTTTTGACAAAATTTTAGATATAGATAAAGCCAATTTCCAAGTCACGACTGAGCCAGGTGTGATTACAGAACATTTGCAGAATGTATTGAAAGACAAGGGATTATTCTATCCGCCTGACCCACAAGGCAGAGGCTGGTCATTCATCGGTGGCAATGTTAGCACCAATGCAGGTGGTCCAAAATGCGTCAAATATGGGGTCACCCGAGACTATGTTTTGAACCTCGAAATCGTTTTGCCAAGTGGTGAAGTGATGTGGACAGGCGCAAACACCTTAAAATTTTCGACAGGTTATAACTTAACTCACCTTATTATTGGTTCAGAAGGTACGTTGGCAGTGGTGACAAAAATCGTTTTGAAACTCCTGCCCTTGCCATCTTTTAACCTTTTAATGCTCGCTTCCTTCCCCGATGCCGAAGATGCGTGTGCAGCCGTGGCAGCCGTTTTTCAAGCGGGTGTTGTCCCTTCGGGTTTGGAGTATATGGAACATGCCGTAGTTGCTTATTCAGCCCGTTATCTCGGTGTCGAACCCCTCAGTAAAGACCATGATGCCTACCTCATCATCGAGGTAGATGGTTCAAATTTGGATGTTTTAATGGAAGATTGTGAAAAAATAGCCACTGTTTTACAGGATTTCAAAGTGGGCGACATCCTTTTTGCTGACAACGAAGCACAAAAAACGGAGATTTGGAAACTCCGTCGCAACGCTGGCAATGCCATGGATGTACTATCAAAAGAAAAATGGGGCGAAGACACCGTCGTTCCACGCGCCGCTTTGCCTCAACAACTACATGGTATCAGACAAATCAGCAAAAAATACGGTCTTGAAATCATCAATCTAGGACATCTTGGCGACGGCAATATGCACATCAATATCATGTCAGATGTTGTGCCAACAGAAGAATGGTACGCCAAAGCGAAACAAGCCAAGCGCGAAATATTTGAATTGACAAAATCCTTAAACGGTATGCTCTCTGCTGAACATGGGGTTGGCTATACACAAACGCCCTATTTAGATGTCTTTTTCAGCGAAACACACCGCGCTATACTGAGGGGTATCAAAAAAGTGTTTGACCCGAAGGGTATTTTGAATCCGAATAAGTTTGTTTGATTTTTTATCAAAAGAGGGCTACCCCTAAGTAAAAAAGCCGTTTTGACCTACCAAGACGGCTTTTTTGTACCTTTTATTAAATTTTTGCTTCAAAATTTACCATTTCCGACGCTCCAAAGCCGTTTTACACAACAAAAGGAAAAAGCCAATGATGGATAAAAAATAAACAACATCACCAATTACAACAACGCCTCGTGAAATGGATGAGTAATGAAAAGCAATGCCAAACATCTGAACAATATCATCGCCTTTACCAACTAAAAAAGGTAAACGAGACATAAAGTCGAAGCCCCAATGCACAAAAAAGCATAAAAAAGCAGCGACTAAAAAAGAGACAATTTGATTATTCGTCAAACTCGAAGCGAACAAACCGATGGCTACAAATACGCTGCCTAATAACAACAACCCGATATAACTGCCCGCAATCGCACCACTATCCAAATTGCCTTTTGGCGAACCTAATTGATACATTGTGATATAATAAATCAATGTTGGTAACAAAGCCGCAGCAACTAAAGCGACGCCAGCCAAATATTTTCCAATGATGATTTCCCAATCACGCAATGGTTTGGTTGTTAAAAACTCAATCGTTCCAGTCTGATTTTCTTCTGCAAAAAGTCGCATCGTCACGGCTGGAATGAGGAAAGTAAAAATCATCGGTGCAAGGTCGAATAGTTGGTCAAGAGAAGCCACATTCTGACTCAAAAGGCTCGTATCGGGAAAAACCCACAGCAACAAACCCGTTAATAACAAAAAAATCGCGATGACCACATAGCCAATCAGCGAGGAGAAAAAAGTATTGATTTCTTTTTTGAAAATGGACAACATATTTTTAATGGATAATGGATAGTTGATAATGGATAATGGATAATGGATAATGGTGTTGATTATCCATTATCAACTATTCATTATCCATTAAAAATTATCCATTAAAAAAAATTATTTTAAATAAACAGGATTTCTATCGTTGTAAATCAAAACGCATTTGAAAAGTTTTTCTTTTAACTCATGTGTTTTCAAGTCGTCAACCGTTGAGACAAGTTCAGTATCATCCGAAATGAGCTTTTTGAAAGAGTTGAGTGTTAGGTCATAAACCTCGCCTGTTTCGTAATTCATCAGTTTTTCACGGACAACAATTTCTTCTTTTGGGACATTTTTTGTAATGTATGGCTCACCTGTTTGCGGAATATAAGCCGTAATAGGTATTTGTGAGCGTGCAATCGTCTCATAATTGAAGTAGCATAACCGCCCCCTCAGTATCAAACCGGCAAAACAATAAGCCGTTTTTTCCAGCTCATTTCTTGGCAAACGCACATAAGGAATTCCGTCAACAACCACACCCCAAACAGAATCAAGGGAAACAATGCGGTGCGTTTTTTTAAACTTTGCAAACTCCATCTGCATAAAAAGCGTCTTTGGATTGACCGCTAAATTGGTTTCAAGGCTGTCCCAAACAACAGACGGTTTGTTGCTTTGCCAATCTGCATAAGTGGCATAAACACCATCACGGAATTTGAAATTCTTAGTAATAACTGTCGGTTTCTGTGCAAAACCCCTCAGTATTGTGGCAAAAACAAAGAGCCAAACGAGTTGAATTTTCATTTTATCTTAAAATATTTTATTTTAATTCGATGATTTTGTTAATTCTTGAAACACATCTGCAACGCTGTAAACTTCTTTACGCATTTCCAAAATCACTAATTTCTGTTCCACTGCAAAGTTAAAAACATCTGCCCGAATATCATTTTTTAAAGATGATGATAGACTGAATGTTGTTTTAGTCAAAGGTGTCACTTTCGTTATATTTTTGATTTTCATCAAAACGTTTTTATCAACCGCTTGTAAAAATTCAACCGTCACAACATTTTCGCCACTCATACGGCTTTGCAAACTGTCCATCGTATCATTCGCAACGATTGCACCTTTATTGATAATCATCACACGGTCACATAAGGCTTGTACTTCTTGCATGATATGCGTTGAAAAAATGACCGTTTTTTCTTTACCCAAATCTTTAATCAACTTCCGAATCTCTACCAATTGATTCGGGTCCAGTCCAGAAGTCGGCTCATCAAGTATCAATACTGAGGGGTCGTGCATCATCGCTTGCGCCAAACCGACACGTTGCCGATAGCCTTTTGACAGCGCATTGATGGGTTTATTTTGCTCAATACCCAAGCCAACACGTTCAATCATGTCCGCAACCCGCTGTTTTTTCTTAGGCAATTTGTGTAAACCTGCGACAAATTCGAGGTATTCACGCACATACATGTCCTTGTAAAGTGGATTGTGTTCGGGCAAATAACCAATTTGTTGCCGCACTTCCAGTGCTTGCGTTTCGACATCAAAACCACAAACTTCTGCTTTGCCTTCAGTTTGCGGCACAAAACAAGTGAGAATTTTCATGGTCGTTGTCTTTCCAGCCCCATTGGGACCCAGAAAACCTAAAATTTCACCTGGCTTTGCTTCAAAGCTGATATTGTCGAGAGCACGCTGTGTGCCGTATATTTTCGTAAGATTTTGAACCTTTACTGACATAAAATTTAATGATAAATGGTGAATGGTGAATAATTCGAGGTTTAAAGGGACAAAATTAAGAAAAAAGCGTGTGCAAATTAACACATCGCCTTAAAGTTTAGTTAAACCTACTGAATCGTGATTTTTTGGTGATATACTGAGGGGTATCTTTGCGTATATTAGGCAATCACAAACGTTTCTTTTATCAAAAAATTTCAATTATGATTAAGCACCTATTCGTTTCTCTTTTTTTTACATGCACTGCATTTTTTCTCACCGCCCAACCTTCTCACGAGGCTTTCGACGCTCTATTAAAAAAATACGTCAGTGCCGACGGTAAAGTGAATTATAAAAATTTCAAATCTGAAAAAGCTGCTTTGGACAGTTATATCCAAACATTGTCCGACAATGCTCCACAAGACAATTGGTCAAAAAACAATAAAATGGCTTATTGGATAAATGCTTATAATGCCTTGACTATCAAGCTGATACTTCAAAACTACCCCCTCAGTAAAATCACTGATTTAGACGGTGGTAAAACGTGGGATGTCAAACGCAACAGTTTGAGTGGCAAAAAATTATCACTCAACGACATCGAAAATACGATACTCCGTCCTATAGGCGATGCACGTATTCACTTTGCAATTAACTGCGCCGCTAAAAGTTGTCCGCCGTTGTTTAATCAAGCATTTACAGCTGAAAACTTAAACGATTGTCTTGAATTGCGGACAAAACAGTTTATCAACTCATCTGCTAATACCTTGAAAAACAATGAGATAAAAATATCTAAAATTTTCGATTGGTATGGCAAAGACTTTGGTAATATCGCAACTTTTGTCAGTAAATATGCCAATACGAAAGTAGGTAAAACCGCAAAAATTAGTTTTAACGACTATGATTGGCGTTTGAATGAATAAATAGAATTGTAGAAAATAAAGGTAAAATTCAGTGATAAATGACGGTATGGTTGCACATCATATCGTCATTTATATTTTGATTTAATTCATTGAACAAATAAAAATACCAAAAGGATGTACAAAAAAATTTGTTGCTAACAAAGCATGGTTTATCTTGCAACGTCTTGTTTATCAATTAGTTAAAAGCATATTATTTGAAAATGAAAAAAACAAAAAGCAAACCAGATTTACTTTGGAAAGACCTACTTGCAGAATTTGATGCCGAGTTCATATTGTTTTTCTTCGGCAAAAAATTACACGATTCTATTGACTTTTCAGTTGATGCTGAGTTTTTAGAACAAGAACTAAATGAAACTTTTGCAGCTAACGAACCCAATAAAAAAATAACAGATAAAATTGTCCGCTATCGGTTGAAAAACGGGCAATATCGCTTTGTCATCATTCACATTGAATTTCAAGGCAAGTCCGAAAAAGATTTTGCAGAGCGCATGTTCCGATATTTCGTTTATATTTATATCAAATATGGGAGTACGGACAGAACAACTTTGGCGTTATATACGGGTGCATCGCGTCCGAAAATGTATAGCATATTTAGTATTTCTATGTTTGGCACTAAATTGAATTACGAGTTCAACACATACACTGTTAGAGAACAAAACGAAGATGAATTGTTGAAGTCTGATAACCCTTTTGCATTAGCCGTTTTAGCCAGTTTGTATTTGATAAAAGCGGGTAAAGAGCCTAATCTAAAATTGGCATACAAGAAAAAACTCATTGAAATCGCTCGAACAAAGAATTTTGACCTTGCAAAATTGTACAGATTGATTAACTTTGTACAACAATTGGTCGTTCTCCCAAAGGACTTGGAGATAGAATTTAAACAGTACGTTCATCAACCTAAAATTGAAGAAAAGATGGAAGCTAATAAAGAATTTTTAGAAACATATTCTGTTTATTTTGGCATTGAAAAAGCCATTGATGAAATACGTGAAGAAGCTGCCGAAAAAGGGATGGAAAAAGGACGTGTACAAGAACGTGAGGAACTCATTCTGAATATTCACGACAAAATGGGCTTTTCTGCTGAACAGATAGCCAATTTGACTGACTTCTCTGTTGAATACATTCAATCTGTTATTAACAAGTATGCTAATAAAAATCGTTAAATATTTTTTAATAAAAATATAGATACGTAAAAGCCTTGCAATCATACAATTGCAAGGCTTTTGTTTTTTCAAAATAATAGCCCCCTCAGTATTTAGACTAAAATCCTAAGCAGCCTTCCGTGCATCAATAAAAGATTTTACAAAAACAGATAAGGCTAAAAGCGACGAACCGAGCATAATAAGACTTCGCAATACACCCATTGTATCGTCCAAACGCAACTCACGACGAAGCGGCATGAACAAACCAATAATAATTAAGAGCGTTAAAGCGGCAGCTGTGTGGCTCGCATTTTTATCGCCTTCACGCATTTTTGGGGTAAGAATCCAAAGGATAGCACCCATAAAAACAGGAATCAAAGCCGTTGGGCTGTCTTTTTGCATGTATGCCCAACTGCCGAGAATAATAAGCACAAGAGCATTGACAAGATTAAGGAAATGTGGTTTCATTATTTTTTAATTTTGATTGCGTTACGAAACTATATTTTATAATTACCCTCAAATTTAAAATTTTATTACAAATAAAGTTAAAAAACACATTTGTTTTTATTCAACAAAATAAGCTATCACTGAATCAATGCTAAATCCTATCCTTTTTTTTAATAAAAAAGTGAGAACAAATATAGAAATCTATATATTTGCCACATCTCTTGTTTTTATCATTAAAATCAATTTTATAATTCATTGATTACCAAATAACTAACCAATATTCATGGAAAAAGAACTCGCAATATTACAACATAAAAAAGACCTTGCCAAACTCGGTGGTGGTCAAAGACGCATTGACGCACAGCATAAAAAAGGTAAATTATCGGCTCGTGAACGCATCCACTTCTTACTTGACCCCGATACTTTTGAAGAAATCGGCGCACTCGTCACCCACCGAAGCGTTGATTTTGGGCTTGAAAACGAGCAATACTTTGGTGATGGTGTCATCACAGGTTACGGAACGGTGAATGGGCGTTTGGTTTATGTTTTTTCACAAGACTTTACTGTTTTTGGAGGTTCATTATCGGAAACGCACGCTGAAAAGATTTGTAAAATCATGGATTTAGCTATGAAAAATGGTGCGCCTTGTCTTGGATTGAATGATTCTGGTGGTGCACGTATTCAAGAAGGTGTTAATTCGTTGGGTGGTTATGCCGATATTTTTTATCGAAATGTCTTGTCCTCTGGCGTTGTGCCACAGATTTCAGCGATTATGGGACCTTGTGCAGGTGGTGCGGTGTATTCACCTGCCATGACGGACTTTATTTTGATGGTCGAAAATACCTCTTATATGTTCGTTACAGGGCCAAATGTTGTAAAAACAGTTACAAATGAAACCGTGACTTCGGAAGAATTGGGCGGTGCAATGACCCACGCAACTAAATCAGGTGTGACGCATTTGACAGCTGCAAACGACCTCGAATGTATCGAAAAAATAAAGCGGTTGATTTCTTACATGCCGCAAAATTGCGAAGAGAAGCCCCCTCAGTATCCCTACGAAATGGGCGACGAATACAGAGATGAACTGACCTCTTTGATTCCAGAAAACCCGAATCAGCCTTACGATATGCGAGAAGTCATTGCGGGAATCACTGATACTGAATCGTTTATGGAAATCCATGAGTATTATGCCGAAAATATTGTCGTTGGTTTTGCACGTCTCGCAGGCCGCTCTATCGGCATTGTTGCAAACCAACCCGCTTCGTTGGCAGGTGTTTTGGACGTGGACAGTTCTAAAAAAGGGGCGCGATTTGTCCGCTTTTGCGACTCGTTTAACATTCCTCTTTTGGTACTTGTTGATGTACCAGGCTTCTTGCCAGGTACCGACCAAGAGTGGCATGGTATCATTACAAATGGTGCAAAACTTTTATATGCGTTCAGCGAAGCCACGGTGCCACGTATTACTGTCATTACCCGAAAGGCTTATGGTGGGGCTTATGATGTTATGAATTCAAAACACATCGGGGCGGATATGAATTTTGCTTGGCCTTCTGCCGAAATTGCGGTGATGGGTGCAAAAGGCGCATCAGAAATTATTTTCAAAAAAGAAATTTCGGAAGCTGACGACCCCTCAGTAAAATTGCTTGAAAAAGAGCTTGAATACGCTGAAAAGTTCGCCAATCCATACCGTGCGGCTGCCCGTGGCTTCATTGATGAAGTCATAGACCCACGCGAAACACGTCGTAAACTCATCAAATCGTTTGTAATGTTGGAAAATAAAGTGGCGCATTTACCGAGGAAAAAGCATGGAAATATTCCATTGTAAACGGGAAAAGTGTATATTTGTAAAGTAACTTAGCTTTGTAATCAAAAAAAAGAAAAATGTCCGCAGCAACAGTCATATCACCTACGGCTTTTGAAAAGTCTCAAAAACAACCACGTCGTATATCCATCGAAAAATTCCTTGAAAAATATCGAAAAGGAAAAAATGGATATAAATACGAGTGGAACAACGGCATTCTTGAAAAAACCATGGCTATGAAGCAAAACGAATTGTATATTTCTCAAAACTTAATAGAATTTTTCTACCAATTGCCACCACGACCTGGCGGGCTTTTATCGCAGGAAATAGAAACATGGACAACCGATGTTCAATGGCGTAAACCCGATTTAGCCTATTTTACACAGGCTCAAATTCGATTAGGGAAAGACAATATCAACAATATTCCCCCTTTTGTGATTGAAGTTATTTCGCAATATGACCCGATTAATACAGTCAACGATAAGGTCATTGAATATTTTAAAGCAGGTGTCAAAGTACTTTGGCATATTTTCCCAAATCAAAAAATGGTCTATGTTTTTACAGCCATCAAAAACATCACAGTTTGTACAGGCGATGATATTTGTCGTGCCGATTCCGTGATTTTAGGCTATAATATGTCTGTCAACGATATTTTCCTACAACGTTGATTGTCAACCTTTTGGATTCAAGTTTTTTAACAACTATTCCCTTTCCGCCAAAGTCGTTATGTTGGTAATTTCGGCTTTCAAAACCCTTCCAAGAATTTGATATTCTTGGAAGGGTAATTTTTTGTGTTTATTATTCAATAAATTAAAACAATAGGTTTTTAATTTAAATCATTTTGTTTTATTTTTGTGCCCTAAATTTCTTAAAACCTGTTTTTACACAATGAAATACTATTATTTAAAAGGCGCACTCATCGCAGATTTGGCGGAGGGTTTGGCTATTGAATGTAAACTTGAAAAAGTAAAAGTTGGAAAAAAGCAACTCAAGCGTCTGACTGCCGATTTTATTTATTTGAAACCATTGGCTCAACGTGACCCTGAGACGGCTATCATGCTCATTCCTTTTTCTGAGCAACAAGCGTTGAACCATTATTTGCGCATGCGGGCGCACGAAGCCATTTATCGAATTGGTTGTGAAATTCGTTGGCAAATACCCAACAGTAAAAAACGCAATATCAGCGAAGCGGAAACGATGAAAATTGTTCTCATAACCATGTTAGAGCGTTATTTAGACATACACAAAAATCCTAAATTGGCGTTTTTTCATTGGCGGAATAAGGCATTTGAGTTTGCATTGTCTTGAAAGTCTTGCCTCTAATTTCAAATATTACACGATTTTTTCAAGAAAAACGAATAATCGTTGACGTTATTTAGTGACATTAGTGGCTCAAAATCAATGAGATATGAAACTTGAGATTCTCACCACCCCCTCAGTAAAAAGCGATAAAAAAGGCACTATCGTTTTTTGTCATGGCGCTTGGCACGATGCACGTTGTTGGCAACCAACGATGATGCCTTATTTTGCAGAACTCGGCTACGATTGTATCGCACCGAGTTATAGGAATCATGGCAACAGCGAACCCTTTGGCTCTTTAAAATTTCGACGCATCCGCGAATATGTCGCTGATATTCAATCTGTTATAGAAAATATTGAAGGTAAGATTTTTCTGATTGGTCACTCAATGGGCGGTTTGGTTGTTCAAAAATATTTAGAAAGCTACCCGAATCGCATCGAAAAGGCGGTGCTGTTGTGCAGCGTACCGCCACATGGTGTATGGCGCATCACTTTGAAAAATGCCCTTCGTTTCCCTTTACTTTTCCTAAAAGTCAATCTATTTTGGACGTTGAAACCATTTATCAGTACACTCGAATTGTTCCGTTTGCACTTTTATACTGAGGGGGTATCTGAAACTGATATGAAAGAACTATATGTGCAAACCCAAGACGAATCGTTTTTAGCTTTCCTTGATATGTTGTTTTTGAATTTGCCAAAAGTTTCTAAAATCAAAACACCATTACTCGTACTCGGAGGTAGTGCAGATTATATTTTTCCACCCATTGATGTCCATAAAACAGCCATTGCTTACGGCACAACGGCTTTCATTTATGAACATGAAGCACATAATTTGTTTTTAGAAAAAAATTGGCAACAAGCGGCAAATGCTATGGCGAATTTTATGTTGCCTTTGTAATTTGCCAATCATACTTTTCAGAAGACGGCAAAACTGTCGCCGTTTTGAAAGTAAAAATCTTCATATCCAGCCAAACCTTATTTTGAACATACGGTTCTGAATCGAGATATGCCTGAAAATCAGCATCTGACTCAAATTGCATTACGACAGTTGAGCCTATCATTTGCCCCTTGTCGTCGAGCATAGCACCACCTAAAATGAAATTTCCAGCGGATTTATAGGGCGACATATGCTCAAAATGTGCTTGGCGAACAGCCAATCGGCGGTTCAAGGCTTCTGCATCTGTGCCATCAAAGGCGTGTATGACGTATTGTTTCATTTTCTATGAAAATTTTAATCAAAAATTACCCCCTCAGTAAAATCTCCTAAAGTCTCGATTTTTCAAGAATATAATCAAGGTTCACATTATTCTCAATCATGTCAACAGCGCGGCGCACTTTCCAAGGAGTCTGTAAATTGATTTTAACTTCAATCCGTGAAATTTTTAAGACCGCAGGATAGGTCTCCAACATGGTTCGCACGAGTGGAATTTTAAATTTTTCGATAAATTCAATGGATTCAGAGTTATATTCACCATAACCCGTCGAGATGATGCCCGAAAAAGGAGCATCCGTCCAGCCATTCGTTTCCATAATCTTTTTAGTATCATCAATCGCCAAATCCAGCCGCGTCGCCCCAACAACGAGTAAAGTATTGCGTTCCTTGCCCACTAACTCTTCATTTGAAATCAATGAACCCGCCAAAATGCCTTCTACGGTATTAAATACTCTCTCCTTATTGTATTCGACTCGCCCTTTCACACTGTCAGCAATAATATTCAAATTCGGATAACCCATAGATTTATCAAAAGGCAAAGTGCCTATCAAAGGAATATTGTGTTTTTCAAGCCATTTCGAGACGTAATACTGGACTTTTTCTCTTTTTTCTTCAATAACTTTATTTAAAATGACACCAATAATGGGAATATCAAAGCGATAAAATTTTTCAAGACACATACTCATCATATCAATCGTGTTGCCAATACCACCTTCTGCTACCATAATTAAGCCCGAACCAGTCAATTTCGCAACATCCGCATTCGACATTTCGACCACAGAACCCACGCCAGGGTGTCCTGTTCCTTCAAAAATAACAAGGTCGTGGAGTTTGTCAAGTGCATGTGCGGCATCAATAATATCTTTTTCATAGTTATAATTTTGCGGGTGTTCAAGATATTCAGAAGTTGCGCCTTGACCTAAAATAACCGGGCTGTGCAGAAAAGGGTTAACTTCAAAACCCAATAAATCAGCAAAAAGCAACACATCTTTGTCAACATTTAAACCATTGTGCTGGACATATCTTTGTCCAACGGGCTTGGAATAACCAACATTTATACCTCTATTTCGAAAAGCAGAAACAAGTCCAAGAGTCGAAGTTGTTTTCCCAACATGCTGCGAAGTAGCAGCAACATAAATGCTTTTGTATTTCATAAAAACTTATTTTTTAATGTATTAAAGAGATTAAAAGCCATTTGAAACCTAAAATTAAGTTTTCTTTTTAAAAAACAGGTAGTCTCTAAGGCAAAATTCATTAACATTTTATTAAGATTTACTGTGTCACATTTTCTACAAAAACCTACATACTGTATATAAACAATTAACTATCAATATTTTAATAAAAATTGAAACCTCAGTGAAAAAATAAATGTTGAAACAATTAAAATAAATTCTTGTGAATACTTTGTATATTCTTGAACAAAGAACTAACTTTGTTTGGCAAGTAAGGTATGAAAGACTAATACAACCTTTTATTTATTCTTACTTCAATTGGGATTTCGTTATACATTATACAAGTTTTGTCAAACAGAATCCCCCCTAATATGGTTTTGAAAGTTCATGTGATTATAATTTGTTGTTTTGGAACCGTCTCGTACCCGAGACGGTTTTTTTTATGTCCCTACACATCTTTCCAATTGGATTCCAACGCCGCCTCAACCCTGTCTGAACTTTTACGACAAATGATTTGTTGTAAAAATCAACTTTGTCCATATTAAATTGTTGTCAATAAATATTTTTGCAAAATATTACTCACCAAAACGCTGTAAGTTTGCAATATTAGTTGTTAACTTTCCTGTGGCAAATTTTCATTCAATCAGATTATTAAAATCTTTAAATTCTTGACTTATGGAAAAAGAATGGCGAAGGCTCAACGGACAACGTATTGTGTTGCCCATAAAAGAAGCCGTTGAGCGCACAATCGTCGAAGAAACGGCGTTGGGTAACCGATTGAAAGTCTGTATTGGCACCGATTCCCAGGTACGCGGCGAAGATATTCACTTCGCAACGGTCATTGTCTTTTTGCGCGAACGCAAAGGGGGCTTTATGTTTATTCATCACGACCTCAGCAAAAAAGTGATGAGTATTCGTGAACGTATGATAACAGAGGTCAATAAGTCTGTCGAAGTGGCTTATGCGCTTTGTTCACTGTTAGACAAATATGACATTGCGCTCGAAGTCCATGCCGACATCAATACTGACCCTTATTTCCAATCAAATGTGGCTCTGCGCGAAGCGATGGGCTATATTTTGGGTATGGGCTTTACTTTTAAAGCCAAACCAGAGGCTTTTGCATCATCAAGTTGCGCAGACAAAGTCGTGTAATGTTTTTTTAGAGAATAATAATTTATGGCTATATATCAGCTGTCTCGACACGTTCGAGATAGCTTTTTTATTTTTTTTTATTTTGATTCAATCTTTTGAAAAAAAAAACGTTGTTAACAAACCAAGAATTACTTTTGCAAAGCACTAATTACCAAATTCAACCAAACTTGTTTCTCAGTAAACGACATATATGAAGATTTTACAACTTTGCAAGAAATTCCCCTTTCCTCCAAAAGACGGTGAGGTCATAGCCATTAACACTTTGAGCAAATCACTGACCGCATTAGGCGCAGAAGTGACTTTACTCACCATGAATACGAGCAAGCACCCTGTCAATGTCGCAGACTTGCCCGTTGAGTTCAAAAAAATCTATAAAAAGGTGTATGATGTACCAATTTACAACCATATAACGGCTTTGGGCGCACTTAAAAACCTTTTTGAAAAGGAATCTTACCACGTTACACGGTTTGTCAGTGACGATTTTTCAAAAAAATTGGTCGAAATACTTAGGGGGGAGCAATTTGATGTCGTGCAACTCGAAACCGTTTTTTTAGCACCTTATATAGACATTATTCGTGAAAATTCAAACGCAGTCATTGCCTTGCGGTCACACAATGTTGAGCATGAGATTTGGAAACGTGTGGCGGAGGTGACTAATTTTTTACCTAAACGTTGGTATCTCAACTTTTTAAATAAAAAACTCCGCCGTTTTGAGCTTGAAAATACTCAAAAATGTGATATTCTACTCCCTATAACGGAAAGAGACCAACGTATTTTTCGCTTATTGGGTTTTCGTGGAACGTCCGTCGTTACACCTGTTGGTTTGCACAGCCGCGATTATGCGCCCAATGTTCGGAGTTTTGAACGCCCTGTTACGCTTGGATTTATTGGCGCACTCGATTGGATGCCCAATCAAGAAGGTTTACGCTGGTTTTTGGATAAAGTCTGGTCTCAAATATCAGCCAATCAAGACCCTGAAAAGCCGCATTTTCAACTCCATATTGCTGGTCGTAATGCACCCAATTGGTTAAAAAACCTTAAAGCAGACAACCTTGTTTTCCATGGTGAAGTGCCTGATGCTCAGCGTTTTATGAATCAACATTCAGTCTCAATTGTACCGCTATTCAGTGGTTCAGGTATTCGTGTTAAGATATTAGAAGCAATGATGTTAGGACGTGTTGTACTGACAACATCTATGGGTCTTGAAGGTATTCCTGCTCAAGACGGCATTGAAGTTTTAATCGCCAATTCTGATTATGATTTTATAGAAAAAATAGAATTTTGCCGCAAACGCCCCGATTTACTGAGGGGTATAGGCGAACAAGCCCAACAATTTGCCGTTGACCATTTTGATAGTTTGGAGATAGCCGCACACGTTTTGTCCGCTTACAAATCGTATTTGGAAAAAAGAAAGGTTAATATTTAATCCCTTAGTTATCAATAGTGCTTCTTAACTTTACGGTTTCAAATTGAAATAGAAGTCCCTAAAAGTGCCAAACCAATCAGTCTGGCACTTTTTTATTTAAAATAAAACATTGACAATCAATGCTTTCTCATATAAAATCGCTTTTAAAAAAGCTGCCCATTGCCTTTACAAAAAACCAACAGTATGATGCTCAGACGGTCAAAATTTTGAAAAAAATATGCCGCCCTGACTCAAATTGCATTGATGTTGGTTGCCATAAAGGTGAAATGCTTGACCTCATTTTGAAGTTTGCACCACAAGGTCAACACGACTGTTTTGAACCCCTACCCGACCTGTTTAAAGGTTTGATTCAAAAAAAATACCCGCCCAATTGTCATTTTCATGACCTCGCGTTGAGCCGTGAATCAGGTGAAACGAGCTTTAATTATGTCGTTTCAAACCCTTCTTACAGTGGTATTTTACGCCGCCGATATGACCGTCCAAATGAGGAAGACACCTTAATAACTGTAAAAACAGAATTGCTTGACAATATAATCCCGCTTGATAAAGTCATAGATTTCATCAAAATAGACGTTGAAGGCGCAGAAATGCTTGTTTTGGAAGGCGCACAAAAAACAATTAACCGTTGTAAACCCATTATCGTTTTCGAGCATGGACTCGGTGCGTCTGATGTTTATGGCACAACACCACGCCAAATTTTTACCTTTTTTGAAAAAAACAATATGCACATATCTCTCATGCACAATTGGCTATCGAAAAAGCCCCCCCTCAGTATCGAAGCCTTTGAACACCAATTTAACCACTCTAAGAACTACTATTTCATCGCCCATCCAGTTGGTTAATCGTTATTCGTTACGGGTGTTTAGGTTTTACAAATAACCATTTACGAATAACCCGTAACGAATAACGATTAACCAGTAACGAATAACGAATAACTATTACTAATTTTGCGGCGTGAAAATACTCGTATTGACTTCTCGATTCCCCTATCCGCTTGAAAAAGGCGATAAGTTGCGTATCTATTATCAGATTCGTGAACTGCATCGTGCAGGTTACGAAGTTCAATTAGTATCGTTGACAGAGGAGAAGGTTAAAAAGGCTGATTATCAACAAGTTAAGGCATTTTGTTCTAAAATATTTGTCTTTCGAATCACACGTTTTTCAGTTTTTATACACGCCGTTCTTAATATATTTAAAGGGATAAAACGCCCTTTTCAAGTGGCTTATTTCTATGATTTTACTGTCAAAAATGCGATAGACCAAATCATTGAAACAGAAAAACCCGACCATATTCATTGCCACCTTGCCCGCATGAGTGCCTATGTTGAGCATAAAAATTTGCCCAAAACCCTTGATTTTATGGATGCTTTTGGGGCAGGAACAAAACGGCGAGCCGATATTTCCCCTTTTTATATCCGTCCATTTTGGCATATTGAAGCTCGTTTGATGCAACGTTATGAGCAATATATGGCTTCAAAATTTGATTTCTCGACCATTATTTCCAAGCAGGACAAGGAGCGTTTGACGCTAAATGCCGATTCTGCACCTGTTCAAGTGATTCCGAATGGTGTGGATACTGATTTTTTTAATATCGTTGATTTTCAAAATCAAAATAATGCAATAGAAAAAAAATACGACATCTGTTTTGTCGGTAACTTGGGCTATTATTCCAATGTCGAAGCGGTTCGTTTTTTAATCAAAAAAATAGTGCCTTTGGTGAAAGCGCAAAAGCCAGATGTGACGATTTTATTAGCAGGTGCAAGACCGACAACTGAGATTTGGGGTTTTACAAACGACCATATTAAAGTCATCGGTTGGCTCGACGATATTCGTGAGGCTTATGCGCAATCTCGCATTTTAGTCGCTCCTTTGATGCACGGTATTGGGCAACAAAATAAAATATTGGAGGCGATGGCGATGCACGTGCCTGTCGTTACAACAACACGAGTGAACAATGCAATTGGCTCAATATCTGAAAAAGATATTTTACTCGCTGATACTGAGGGGGTGTTCGCTGAACAAATTTTAAAATTATTGCAAAATATTGATTTACAAAATATTATAAGCGAAAACGGACGTGTTTTTGTTGAACAAAATTATTCTTGGCAACAGGCAACACGACCTTTTATTGAATTATTAAATGAAAAAATGATTGAAAAACAACCAAACTAAATTTGGTTTGTTTGGTTTATAAAAGTAAAAACTAAAAATATGACAGAGACAATGCTCTTACCAAATAAGGAAGAAATAACCAGTTTGAACACTATTGAAGAAGCTATTGCGGACATAAAAGCTGGAAAAATCATCATCGTTGTAGATGATGAAGACCGCGAAAATGAAGGCGATTTTATCTGTGCTGCCGAATTGGTTACGTCTGAAATGATTAATTTCATGGCAACGCATGGACGCGGTTTAATTTGCACACCCATAGAGGAACACCGTGCTGATGCACTTGATTTGAAGCCTATGGTGCCTGAAAATACAGCTCCGCACGAAACAGCTTTTACAATTTCGATTGACCTTTTGGGGCATGGTTGTTCGACAGGCATCAGTGCCTATGACCGTTCGACAGGCATACGTTGGATGACAAATCCAGCCGCAAAAGGCGTTGATTTTGCACGTCCAGGGCATATTTTTCCATTACGTGCCAAAACGGGCGGTGTTCTGCGGCGCACAGGACATACCGAGGCGGCCATTGATTTTGCTCGTATGGCAGGCTTGTACCCTGCTGGTGTTTTAGTCGAAATATTGAATGAAGATGGCACGATGGCGCGTTTGCCCCAATTGCTTAAAATAGCCGAAAGGTTTGATTTAAAAATCGTTTCTATCGACGATTTGGTGGCTTATCGTATGCAAACCGAAAGCCTCATCAACCGCGAAATGAGCGTTAAATTGCCTTCAAAATACGGTGAATTAGAGGTTTTTGCTTATAAACAACTCACGACGGGCGACATTCATTTAGCTATAAAAAAAGGCGATTGGACGCCCGATGAACCCGTTGCGGTTCGTGTGCAAAGTTCAACTGAACCAAATGATGTTTTGGGTAATCTTTTTGAAAACACCGATACGACATTGCACAATGCCTTTGACATTATTGCAAAGGAAGAAAAAGGCGTGTTTCTGTATATCCGACAAGCAGAAAAAGGTCATTCAATTTTGGAACGTTTGCAGACTTACAAAGCGCAACAAGAGGGGCAAGAGTCATCTAAACCGTCCATAGATGCACGTGACTATGGTGTGGGCGCGCAGATTCTACACGATTTAGGTGTTTCTAAAATTCGCTCGATTACTCGGTCGCAAACACGCCGCGTCGGTTTAATCGGTTATGGCCTTGAAATCGTTGAGATTATACCTTTATAAGAATGATGAAGTATGAATGATAAATGATGAATCATTCGCCTGTCATCATTCATCATTCATACTTCATCATTCATCATTTCTTATTTTCTATGGCAACATTTACAAATCCACTTGACCCTGAGAATATTGCGGTCAAAAAAGCGATTCGGCAATGGGCGATTGAGCGTTTCAGACTCGATGCGTCGGTTGAAATCGGAATCATTGAACATTCATGTACTGAACCGAGTTGTGTTCATGCGGAAACGGTTATTTCGGTAGAAAATACTGAGGGGGGGGGATTTTACAAAATTGCAAAACCGTTGGTGTATATTCGGAAAATAGATGTGGCTTTGATGCAAAAAATGTCAACAAAAATCACTCAACATCGGCATTGAAACGGTATTAATACATAATATTTTTACTCATTTTTCATAAAAATATGTTTAAAAACAGAGCCATATTTTTGTATAACACTTTGGAAATCAATATATTTGCCCTATAGTTTTAGAATTACCTTAACCAATAACTTTATCGAAAACAGCAACTAAAAATGAAAACGATAGCCCAATCCATTCCTCTGTTTAGATTTATAGTTAAATCTAATACGACAATTTCCATGCACACATATTTCTAAAAAACTGAGGTACTCCTTGAGTCATACGCCGTATGTCCAACTATACCTATTTACTTATCAAACAGATACAGTTCTAAAAATCAGTTAGTAAAATTTTTCATGCTTTTTTGTATTGTAGCTCTTCCATGTGACCCATGGAAGAGTTTTTTTGTGTTTATTATGCTCATGGCTTACGTATGGGCATTTTCGAAAAACAGAATAAAAATAGTTATTCCCTTAGTCGTTTAATATTAAATATTGAATTTCTAAAAAAAACAATCATTTACATTTGAGATTCTAAGACTGATAAGCCTTTACGCTTTCCGTTTCTGAAAAAAATCGTAACTTCGCCCTCCAGTTAGTTTATATTCTAAACCAATTCAATTATCAAATAAATGGGAGATCCGAAAGGCTTTTTGAAATTCACACGTGAATTGCCAAAACCACGCCCTGTCGAAGAGCGTAAACACGATTATAAAGAGTTATATCAACCTTTTTCAGACGAAAAAACGAACGAACAAGCGGCGCGTTGTATGGATTGCGGTGTGCCTTTTTGCCACAATGGTTGTCCACTCGGCAATATTATTCCAGAATTTAATGATGCCGTCTTTCGTAAAAGTTGGTCAGAGGCTTATGAAATATTGAGCAGTACGAACAATTTTCCTGAATTTACAGGTCGTATTTGCCCCGCACCTTGCGAATCTGCTTGCGTTTTAGGCATCAATCAACCGCCTGTCGCTATTGAGCATATCGAAAAATCCATCATCGAACACGCCTTTGCGAACGGTTTGGTTCAGGCAACACCCCCCTCAGTAAGAACGGGTAAAAAAGTCGCTGTCATCGGCTCAGGCCCTGCGGGTATGGCTGCAGCAGCGCAGTTGAACAAGGCAGGACATTGGGCAACTGTGTTTGAACGCAATTCACGCATCGGTGGTTTATTGCGCTACGGTATTCCCGATTTCAAAATGGAAAAATGGGTTATTGACCGCCGCCAAAAGGTGATGGAGGATTCAGGCATTACATTTAAAGTAAATGCCAATGTCGGTTTCAATGTTGACCCGAAACTCATTTTAGAGGAATACGATGCCGTCGTTTTGACGGGTGGCTCAACAATTCCACGCAATTTGTTGATTCCCGGACGTGAACTGAACGGTGTTTATTTTGCGATGCAATTTTTAGAGCAAAACAATAAACGTGTCGCTGGCGATGACCCTGCAAAATTGGGAGAACCGATTATGGCAACAGGCAAACACGTCGTTGTCATTGGCGGTGGCGATACAGGCGCAGACTGCGTCGGTACATCAAACCGTCATGGTGCCGCCTCTGTCACTCAGATTGAAGTCATGGGCAAACCACCACTCGAAAGAGCTGCGGCAACGCCTTGGCCCAACTGGCCTATGATGTTGCGTACTTCTACATCGCATACAGAAGGTTGTGAACGCCAATGGGCAATCAATACCAAAGCCTTTATTGGCGACAAAGAGGGCAATTTGACCGCTATGAAAATTGTCAATATCGAGTGGAAAGACGGCAAAATGGTCGAAATTGAAGGCACCGAACAAGAATTGCCTTGTGATATGGTGTTCATTGCCGCTGGTTTCTTGCATCCACAACACGATGGTATGTTAGAACAACTCGGCATCACCCTCGACGGACGGGGCAATGTGGCAGATAATAATTACCAAACCAATAACCCGAAAGTGTTCGCGGCAGGTGATATGCGTCGTGGTCAATCGCTCGTCGTTTGGGCGATGTCAGAAGGTCGTGAAGCCGCCCGTGCTGTTGATGAATACTTGATGGGTCGTTCAAATTTGGAAATGAAAGACAATTCATTGACCAAAATGATATTGACTGAGGTTAATTTTGAATAATAAATTGTTGCAAAAAAAGAATGCTCTAACTGATTCATGGTGAATTGGTTAGAGCATTTTTTTTTGGTAAATCCAATTTTAGTAAGCTCTATCATTGCCAATGCCCGATTTGTCTTGCTTGGAGTGCATAACAAATTCTCCAACTACGACCTGGAAACAGTTGTTTGCGACTTGGAAACAGTTGTTTGCGGCTTGGAAACAGTTGTTTGCGGCTTGGAAACAGTTGCTTGCGGCTTGGAAACAGTTGCTCACGACTTGGAAACAGTTGCTTGCGGCTTGAAAACAGTTGTTTGCAACTTAGAAACAGTTGTTTGCAACTTAGAAACAAAAGAAAAGAACCGAATGACAACCACAACATGGCCCCTCAGTAATTGCCTATTAGCAACAGCTTTTATAAGGAAATTCCCGCAAAGCGGGAATAGCAGGAAAAAATGGTCGTTTGTTTTTTCAATACAAAGGAAAAAAAGAAATGTTTTCTCGATAAAAGAGACAAAAACAATATATTTTAGGGTTTGAAGAAGAGAACTTTGTATCATTCTTTAACTATCTAAAAAAGCAAAGCCCAATGACTAACCTACTCTTATTCTCAACTCAAAACATCTATGCTTTAATCACACCTATCGCCTTAGGTTTTATCTTGATTGAAATAGGCCTTTGTCTCTATTTAAAAAAGAACTATATTTCTTTCTCCGAAGCGATTGCCAATTTCGGAACGGCTTTGGCGAATCAAACAACAAACGTTTTGGTTGCCGCAGGGGTTTATATTGGTTATGGCTTTTTATGGGACAATTATCGCTTGATTGACCATATTCCGATGACGTGGTACAATATTCTGCTGCTTTTGCTTGGTATTGACTTCATTTTCTATTGGGTGCATCGCTGGGGACATGAAATCAATATCATGTGGGCAGCCCATTCACCACATCACAGCGCAGAGGAAATGAACTATTTCGTTGCTGTTCGCGCCAGCGTTACACAACGGTTGTTCTCCTTTTTCTTCTTCTGGCCGCTCACCATCATCGGTTTTGAACCGATACACATTTATATGATGGTCGCTATTCACCTTTTTATCGCTTTTTTGCACCATACAGAGTTGATACCCAAGTTGTGGCGTTGGATTGAGTTCATTTTCACCACACCCTCACATCACCGCGTGCATCATGGTGTCAATTTCAAATATTTGGATAAAAACTATGGCGAATTTCTTATCTTGTGGGATAGGCTCTTCGGCACTTTTGAAGAAGAGACCGACAAAGTCATCTACGGCATGTACAGCCATCCACAAACATGGAATCCGATTGCCATTAATTTCCATTACTACAACCTGTTGTGGAAAGATGCCGTTGCTGCCGATAATTGGTGGGATAAAATCCGCATCTGGTTCATGCCTTTGGGTTGGCGACCACGTAATTTGCCGCCGAAGCCACCACTTGTAGAGATAACCCTCCAAAATCAAAAGCGCATGGCAGTCAACACGATGCCCCATGCTAAAACATATTTGGTTTTCAGTGCCATTTTCGGAGTCAGCCTCATGATGTTGATTATCAGTCCGAATACCACATGGACAACGGTGGAACGCATCGTCGGCAGTGTCCTACTTTGGCAACTCATCATCAATTGGAGTGGTATTTTGGAATCGAAAAAGTGGCTTTTTGCATCCGAAATCGTAAGAATCATAATGAGTATTCCTGTTTTAATCGTTTTTAGCGATTTAGGACAAAAGCCAATTGGGTTAGGTTTACTCTTTGTTTATTCAATTTATTGCCTTATTTGGACTATCAAATATTTTAGAATGCCCAATACAACCTAAAACAATGAAAAAAATATTACTTGTCGTCGGTTTGTTATCCAGCCTTGTAGCTTTGACAGCACAACGCTATTTATCACCTGTCTTCAATACTCTAAATGTTCAAAAAGATGTGGAGTACGGTCAGAACTTTATAATTCAGACCATACCTACCATCGGACACACAAGCCGCCAAAGTCTAAAATGCGATGTTTACACGCCACAAGGCGATACGGCTGAGAAGCGTCCGCTTGTCATTTTCCTACATGGTGGTCGTTTTTTTCCTAAGAATATAATCGGTTCACCAATCGGCGACAAAGTGGATTCTTCGGCGGTTGAGATTTGTAGCCGTTTGTCAAAAATGGGGTATGTTGCCGTATCGGCAACATACCGTTTGGGCTGGTATATCACGGCTTCCTATCAAGATGACAGGAGTTATTCGCTAATAAATTCAATATATCGGGGTGTCCAAGATGTGAATACTTGTATTCGATATTTTAAAAAAAATGCCTTTTTATATGGTATTGACACGTCACGTGTTGTTGTTTGGGGTGAAGAAGCTGGAAGTTATATTGCATTGAGCGCAGCCACTTTAACCAGCACTTCAAAATTAATAGCGACGAAATACCCTCAAGGCAAATTTATTTATCAAGGCAATCCCACTTTTCCAATGCTCGATGAATCAATCAATGGCGATATAGAAGCCAAGAAAACAACGATTACGCCTACGAGAATCCTCCAGTATTTACCGCCTAACGACACCATTTGCCTTGCTAACGCCGTTGACGATACAACACGATTTACATCCAATTTCCATTTATGCGTCAATATGAGTGGCGCAATACCCGATTTGTCTTGGATTGACCGACAAACGATGCCGATTATTTCGTTTCATTGTCCGCCTTCTAATCCAACATATATCTCTCCTTATAAAGAGGGGTTGCTGGATGCTTGTACTATTGGTCGTGTTAGTTGCGGTTGGCCATTGCATATTTTCAATGTACAGGGGTCTTTTTTGATAAACCAAAGAGCAGATTCGATGGGTACAAATGCCGTTTTCAGCAAAATAACCCCTCAGTATGACCCTTATCAAAATATATTAAAAGCAAGAACCGACGGCAATCTGATTCAAGGACTTTTCCCTTTTTACAGTGATGTCATCTTTCCTTTTCAGTTTTGGTCATTAAGCGATACTTTTAGCAGTCGAGAATTGTCTGTCAATCCGAATATGAGTGCCGCAAAAGCAAGACGGTATATTGATTCATTCATCACTTACTTCGCACCACGAGCCTGTTTAGCATTGAATTTAGGTTGCAAAAACATTGTTTTAGGTCTTAATGATGTTAAAACAGAAACCATACCTTTAACGATATCACCTAATCCAACAACAGATAAAGTGCTTTTTGAAAGTACCATTCAAGAGCCGATTCAAAGCATTGCGCTTTATAACATAGATGGACAATTGGTTTTTAGTCAACAAAACATCAATAGTTCACAATACACTTTGTTCAAAAAGCAATTGCCCAAAGGTCTGTTTATCGCTAAAATTACTATTAAAGAAGGCGTTTTGAGCCGAAAGTTGGTTTTTGAATGAGATGTGTACCCCCTCAGTATAATTAGGGCTTTTATAAAATAATCAATATGGTAGAAATAAAAATCTGACATTATCGAAATATCGAAATATCCAATCAAAAAGATAGCGGAGTTTTGCAACATATTTAAACCACTCTTTTTAAAAACTAAACAAACCATTGAAATGAAATTTAACAATCTACGCAACCTCGTACTCATTCAAATACTCTCGGCAACAGCCGCCTTTTCTCAAATCACACAAACCATCAAAGGCGCAGTCCTTGACCGTGTGACCAAACAACCGCTTGTAGGCGCAACCGTAAAAGTCGCTGATATTCAGCCACTTATGGGTGCAACTGCCGATTTAGACGGCAACTACCGCATCGAAAATGTACCCCTTGGGCGGCATCGCATTGAGGTCACTTATATTGGTTATGAAACTTATGTAAGCGACAACAATATCTTGAACGCTGCTAAAGAATTGGACTTGACCGTCGAACTCGTCGAAGCGGCAACAACCACTGAAACCGTTGTCATTTCTGCCAAAAAGACGGGCAATGAGCCTGTCAATGAACTCAGTATCGTCTCTGCACGGTCATTCACGGCGGAACAAACGCAGCGTTTTGCCGCCTCTGCCAATGACCCTGGGCGTATGGCTATGGCTTTCCCAGGCGTGCAACCGAGTCGTGATAGCCGCAGCGATATTGTCGTGCGGGGCAATGCAGGTTTTGGCTTATTGTGGCGTTTGGAAGGTATTGATATACCCAATCCCAATCATTTTGCAAGGAAAGGGTCGTCGGGCGGTGGCATCACTATTTTTTCAACTTCAATGCTCGGCACATCTGACTTTTCAAGCGGGGCGTTTCCTGCGGAATATGGCAATGCGTTTTCAGGTGTTTTCGACATGAAATTCCGCAAAGGCAATACCGAACGCAAGGAATACACCTTCAAAGCAGGCTTGTTGGGTTTGGATTTTTCGACAGAGGGCCCCCTCAGTAAAAACGGGGCTTCTTACCTCATCAATTACCGTTATTCTACTTTGGGCATCTTGAATAAGTTGGGCATTCACCTTGTTGGTGCGCGTATTGACAATACTTTTCAAGACCTCAGTTTCAACCTCTATATGCCTTCTAAAAACAAGAAGTCAATATGGACGATGTGGGGCATCGGTGGAACGAGTCGGGAGTTTGAAAAAATCAATGAGTCACCACTCAAAACCTATGACGACCGTGAGCAGTACGAATTTAAAACAAACATGGGTGCAACAGGTTTAACCCATTCTTTTCTTATTGACAATCAATCATTTATAAAGACTACTTTAGCCTTTATGAATCAAAGGATAACAAATGATGAAGACACCATTACAGGTGAAGGCGGTAAGTACAACCGTGTTTTGACAGAAAGTTTTTCGGAAGGGCGTTTGAGTTTAGCCAGTTATTACAGCCGCAAATTGGGCGCAAAAGCCTCTTTAAAAACGGGCTTTACGGCAAGTCGTTTGTTCTATAATTTAAAGAGTAGTATGATTCAACAATTCAAAACAATCTATTTTTTAGATGCCAATACGTTTGGTACTGAGGGGTCTTATTTGGTACAACCTTATGCACAAATCCGCTATCGAGCAACACCAAAATTGACTTTAAATGGCGGTCTTCATGTGCTGTATTTTGCTTTAAACAAAACGTCAAGCGTAGAGCCACGTTTGGGTATGCAATATCAAATCGCTGATAATCAAACCTTTAGCATCGGTTATGGCTTGCATGGAAAGGTGCTGCCGATTGGCGTTTATTACAATAATAATGACCCAATACAAGGGTCTTTTGAAACTTTATACCCCAATCAAAAACTAAAACCCATAAAAGCGCACCACATCATTGCCGCTTATGACCTACTGTTTGGCGACAATTTCCGCTTCCATACTGAGGGGTACTATCAACGTTTGATAAACGTGCCTGTTAGTATTGATAAAAACTCAACTTATGCGTATATCAATGATTTACAAGGTTTTGCAAACCGTACTTTGGTATCCGATGGCAAAGCGCAAAACGTGGGTTTGGATGTTGCTCTTGAAAAGATATTTCAAAAAGGGACTTTTTTTATTCTTAGTACTTCTGTTTTCAACTCGACCTATCAGCCTTTGAATGGGAAGACGTATTCGACGCAATACAATTCCAAATTTTCAGCCGCTTTCATTGGTGGTAAAGAGTGGCAAGCAGGATCGAAGGGTATTTTCCAATTGGGTGGTAAAATCATTTTTAATGGTGGGCAACCCATTACGCCATTGGCAAGTGTCCAAGACGGTTATTCTCGGATTCCGACTTTGAACGAATCACAGCCTTATACAGTCAATACCAAAACCTATTTCCGTCCTGACTTACGCCTCGCCTATCGCCACGACGGTACAAAATCGGCTTATACCATTGCCCTCGATGTGCAGAATGTGGCTTTGATGAAAAACATAGACGGCACACGCCGCGAATACGACCCGACAACTAATAAGTGGGTAGATTGGGTGCAAGGCAGTTTAGTACCTGTGATTAGTTGGCAGATTGATTTTCATTGAGTGAGCCTTGTTTAGGCTTTATACTGAGGGGTCTCTTTCCATCGAAAGAGACCCCTCAGTATATTAGGCAAAATATCCAACAGTAGTTTATTTTTCTTCAAAAACTCTGTTATTTTTGCAAAAGTGTAACAAAATTCAAATTGCCTGTAACTTAGAGATAGGAATGCAATATGTCCAAAAATCCTAAAAAATTTACGGATGAAGTCCTCATTCAAATGATTTGTGGTCAAAACGTTGACCGTGATAGGGCTTTGCATTATATTTTTGTGGATTCGGGTTGGCAGGAGGAGGCTATGCATTATTTGCAACACAAAGGCGTACATCTACAAAATGCAAAAGATGCGTTTCAAGAAGCCTTAATTGCACTTGACCAACATATCAGAAGTGGTAGTTTTGACAAAAAAAAATCTTTGAAACCTTATTTTATGGGTATTTGTGAAGGGCGTGCTTTTTCCAATAAACGGAGTCAACAACGTATTGATAATCAAGCAGAAATGCCCATCGTTGTTACGTCCGAAACACCCGAAACGGAGACATTGAAAACAGAAAAACGAGACATTATTCGCAGATTACTCCTTCAATTAGATGATAAATGCCGCATTTTGCTCAATCATTATATGCTGTCATTTTCAATGAAGGAAATTCGAGAAATGATGCATATTTCAAGTGATGCTATGACACGTAAAATGGCGTTTGAGTGTCGGCAAAAATTGGGCGCATTGATTGATGAAAATCCAACGCTTAAACGCTATTTACAAAATTGAAATCGAGACATGCCAGAAGATAATTTAATGATGAAAATAGATGCTTATTTGAAAGCGCATCTTTCCAAGGAAGAAACGGCTGCTTTTGAACAGGACATGGCGGTAGATACCGCTTTGGCGCAACAGGTCGCACGGCAACGTGTACATTTGGAAGCCCTCGACATACTGTTAGAAGATGATTTGAGGGCTAAAATGAAAAATTGGGAAACGGAAATGGGTGACAAACCCTTTGCTTCAAACAACTGGAAAAAGGGTGGCTTACTGATAATCACAATAGCCGTTTTGTTGGGTTTGTATTTTTTATTTAAACCTAAAAACAACATAGATTTACCTAATCATCTGAACAAAAAAGACAGTTTAATTCTTGAAAAAAACAATATAGACACACTACAAATCAAACGCAATCCAAGTGTTCCATCACAAAACGAGCCCCCTTTTCCGAATAAATCAGAGTTGCCTTCGCCACCAAAATCAGATGCGAAAAAACCCATTGCAAAGGTGCAAACATTGCCAAATGACCTTTTGGAAACCACTAACGAGGACTTAGCATTGGTATTGGTTGACCTCGAAAACAATACGGTCAGACGAGATACACAATCGAATCGGTTGATGTCGGAAACCTATCGCCTTTTAAAGCAAAAAGACTATTCAAAAGCCATAAATGGGTTAAAAAATGTGTCCAATACTGAGGGGGTGTTTCTGTGTGGTATAGCTTATTTTTTGAATGGACAATACACCAAAGCCTTACCTATTTTTGAGAATTTAGTCAAAAATGACGGTTTTGGTCGCACCGAAACGGCAGAATATTATGCTGCTTTATGTCTTTTAGCCAATGGTCAAAAACAAGAAGGCGCACAACGTTTGACCAAAATAGCCACTGATAATGGACATCAGTATGTCCATAAAGCGGCATTGACGCTAAAAAGGCTTGGATACTGAGGGGGGCATTTTGTTTTGTTTTTATAGAATTGTGTAAAAAAGAGTAGCTTTGTTTCACAAAAAATCTTAACGTATAAAAACCAAAACAATGAACAAATGCTATTCTAAAAACACCTCATGCCTTTTCATTCTTTTTCTTCTATTCAACCTTCAAGCAACCGCAACAACCTGCACTTGGAAAGGTGGCAACGGCAATTGGAGTGATGCCTCTAAATGGTCATGCGGCAGCGTTCCCAATGCAGAAACAGATGTCGTTATTGACTCTGCTATTGTCAAATTAGATATTGATGTCACTATTGCTTCGCTCAAAATAACAAAGGGCGCAACAATCAATGGTAAGGGCAACATGACTATAAAAAAGGATTTATGGTTATTGACTGGTGTTATTAACAATGAAGGTAATGTCACAGTCAATGGCGACTTTGCTTGGGGATTGGCTGATATATCGGGTAAAGGAACTATGATAATTGAAGGGGATACTAAAATGACCAATCTCATACATTATACGAGTGAAAAATTGGTCATTCTGAATGGCGGTGGCACATGGCTTGAAGGAGACATTGCCGTTTGTAAAGGCGCGGAATTGCGGATTCCTGTCGGTCAAACATTGAAAGAAGAAGGCAGAACAAAAATGCTTTACAATTATAATATTCCTGCAAATGGCATTGTCACAATTGAAGGCACTTTCTTAAAAATAGGTTCAGAAGACATTGATATATCGAGTGTTACGCTTAAAAACTCGGGCAATATCGAGGTGACAAATGGCACTTTGACCATTAACGCTGCGTTTAACAATACAGGAAAAATAAAAGTGCATGGAAAAGATGTAACAGTTGATACCAAAACTTTTGGAACACCGATGGCTGCCGACACTGCTATGGCACGTCGGTTGTTTGAAGCTGGAAAAGACCTGATACCCAGATATTCTTTTATGGGTGCATTGCCCCGATTTGAGCAGGCGATGCGTATCTTAAAACAAGCAAATGGGGATACGCTTAATCCTTTTTATGGCGAAGTATTGTTTTACAAGGCTTTATGCTGCGGTGATGTTCATTTTACGATGAAACGTTATCAAGAAGCGGTTGATTTAACAGATATACTCATAGAAAAATATGCCTCTTTGTTTGGTTTGAATTCTGAATTAACGGCACGGACGTATGAACTGAAAGGAATGACTTTCTATCACCAAGCAAAGTTGAATGAGGTTGTTAAAGTGCTACCAAAAGCCATTCTTTTAAGAACCGCCCTTTCAGGGGAGAGTGCAACGATGAATATGATGTTTAGATTGGCACAATCTTATTCGAGAAAAGGCGATTATGAAAAAGGTATTTTTTATTACACTAAACTCTTGACAAATGAAGAAAAATCAAAAAATATCAACAGACGCTCTGCAGTTTATAACGATTTGGGCATTACCTACAAAAACTTAGGCGATTATGAAAAATCGTTATTTTATAACAATCGCAGTATTGACATTAAAGAAACATTATTCGACTCAAATTACTTTGGATTGATAGCGTCTTATGGCAATCGAGGGATTATAAAAAAACGGATGGGCAAATACGACGAAGCGATAGCTGATTTTGAACACGGTTACAAGATTGCTTTGTTTCATTGGACAGAAGGTACATATCCCGATTTTGCTGATAACTGTCTGAATAGAGGAGATACTTATACACTCAAAGGTGATTACGAAAAGGCACTTTTTTATTATGAAAAAGCGATTCGACTTTATCAAAAATTTAAAGACCAAGATGATGCCATTGCGGAATGTCATTTTGGTATCGCAGAAATGTATCTTAAAACAAACAATACGGAGGGGGCATCTGCACATTTGACATTAGCAGAAAAATTTAACCACTACACACGCAAAGGGCATTTTGAAGATGCTATTGAGTTAACACAATTACTCAAAGTTTTTGCTTTGCAAAACCAAAACTATCAGTTGGCTTTTAAACAAACCAGCAAACGGGCATATCTCGATTCTGCTTATCAAGCGGCACATTTGGGCATAGCCGCTATGGACTTTATGAAACAGGAATTGGCTTTTTCAGAAGGACGTTCAAGGTTGATAAAAGACAATTATACGATTTATGAAGGGCTGTTGCAAACCTTAAAAGCGGCGCAACAGGACACCACCGAGACACAGGCGTTTCAAGTAGCGGAAGAATGTAAATCATTGCAATTGTACGAAGCCATGAAAAATGCAGAAGCGGTTTCTTTCGGCAATATCCCCTCCGCCTATATCGCCAAAGAGAAGCAATTACAAGCAGAAATAGCGAAATATGATAAGAAAAAGCAACAACTCATCGCCAAAAATACCCCAGAAACAGATTCCATTTTTACCGCTACCTTGACTTTACAACTTGAAGCACAACTTAAATACGAGGCTATAAAAACGGAAATTGGCAAATTAGATAGCAATTATTACCACTTGCATTATGGCGACGATGTTTTGACCTTAGCGGAACTGCAAACCACGATTTTACAAGCCAATCAAACACTACTCTCTTATTTTGTTGGCGACAGTAGTTTGTTTGTTTTTGTTATAAAACCTCATTTTTATGACTTTATTGAAATAAAAAAAGACTTTCCGCTTGAAAATTGGGTCAAATTACTGAGGGGGTCATTGAGTGCCGATAGTTTCCAAACCCAAGCAGATGTCTTTGCAGATATGGCTTTTCGATTGTATGAAAAGCTCATTAAACCTGTCAAAGCGCAGCTATCTGAAGATGTGATTATCATTCCAGATGGCGTTCTCGGCTATATCCCTTTCGAGGTTTTGTTGATGCAAAAGCCCGAAAAAGCCATTCGTTTCCACGACCACGCTTATCTGTTGCGTGACCACAGCATTAGCTATTCGTTTTCAGCGACATTGTTGCGTGAGATGATACATAAAAAACACCAAACAACACCCGACAAACCTATCATCACTTATGCGCCATTTTTTGATAGCGATACGGCTGCCTTAGCCAAAACCTTTGCCGACGACTTAGCGATGCGCCGCGATTTGACACCCCTCAGTAACAGTGGCGAAGAAGCCTTCCGCATCGCTAAATCTATGGGCGGCGAAGCGATTGTCGGTAAGTCAGCTACCGAACAAAAATTTAGGGCAACGGCTCAATCAGCCCGCATCCTCCACTTAGCCACGCACGGCAAAGCGGACGATAAATCAGGTGATTATGCTTTCCTCGCCTTTGCACCCATCTCAGATAGCCTTGAAAAAGGACTCCTTTACGTCCGCGACCTCTACAATTTGACGCTCAATGCCGATATGGTCGTCCTATCCGCTTGCGAAACAGGCATTGGCAAGCTGCAACGTGGAGAAGGCATTATCAGCCTCGCCCGTGCTTTCGCTTATGCGGGTGCGAAGTCCATCGTCACCTCACTTTGGTCGGTCAATGATGCTAAAACCAAGGATTTGATGTTGCTTTTCTATCAAAATTTAAAAAAAGGTAAAACAAAAGATGCGGCTTTGCGCCAAGCGAAATTAAGTTTTATCGCCAAAAACATCCATCCCAATGCCCATCCATTCTTTTGGGCGGCATTTATTGGGATTGGGGATATGTCGCCAGTGAAGAAATAAAGGTTAAAAAAAGACAATGCAAAACGAGGTAATGGAAAGTATTTTCTGTTATCTCGTTTTTTTTTAATTTATTTTCAAAAAGAGGTAACAAATATTGAGTTGCTTGTAATTAAAGAATAACAGCCGTTAATGACTGCTTTTGACTGTTTAGCTTTTTAAAACAGTCCTCAAAAGTGCGGATATACATTCAATCAACTCATTTTTTCATTTTTAAAATTTCATATACATGGATCATCTTAAATTATCTAAACTGCTGGACAGAACAGCTAAAATTCCTGACAATAAGCGAGAAGGTGTCAATAAAGCATTGACTAAGGTTGCCACAGAAATTGACAAAGTATTGTCTGAGACCGCAAATAATGTTGAACGGATTTCAGCGTCCACCCACATGCCTGTCGAAATAGGCGTTTCCGTCAACCTTGAAATATTAGAAGGGGTGACCGCATTTCAACAATTTTCAGACAAGGACTGGCAACGACTCAACCCACGACTTGCCAAATCTGGCGAAATTCAATTCTTTGTTAAGGCAATGCAGAGAATAGAAAGCTATTTTATTAAATGGTTACAAGAAGATGTACGGCATTTAGCAAAATACGCCGCAAACCCTCAAAATACGATGATGGCATTTTTAGCCAATGAAAACGGTGGTATGTCAACCACCGAAATTGAAAAACTAAACGGTTTATTAAAGGACATGAAAGGTGAGCGAAATGCTTTGGCTTTGAATGGAGAAGGATATCGCATAGATAATTTGAATATGTATTTTTCAAAAAAATAAAAAATAATAATTTATCATGGTAGGAACACAGACCCATGGTTTTGATGCAGTCATTGAACTAAGCTCAAACCGCGTTGCAAGTTTATTGCGTTTATTTTTTTTAACGGGCAATACCGTCTCTTTTCCAGTATCAGATGGCATCAATGTTAAAGGAACGCTTTCGAGTAGCAATCCCATTAGTGTGACCATTGGACAAGGAAATCGTTTAAGTGTCACCTTACGTTTTTCACAAGCTGACTTCATTTCAGTTAACTCAACGGGAATGGGCACAACAAAAAAAGGTTTCACTAACATTATCCTCACAGTCACAGCTATCGTAAACACAAGAAGAGGTATCATACAGGTGACATTTCCTTCCGATCCTGTTTTATCTCTTATCAAAACAGAGGTAGATAATGCCTTGCCACTTATCAGATTGATGCTTGGACAGAATACAACTGTAGCATCGTTCACATCATTAGTACAGACAACCATACGCCTTTTTATGGAAACATCTGTAACCAAACTTCCTGTGATTCCTATCGGAATAAACTTTGCAGGTACAGATTGCCCTGTTAGTGTAGCGGAGGTTCAAATCCATACCATACCTGATAGTCTTTTTCTGCTATTGGCTCTTTCAAGTCCTGCCATTCCGTCACGAACGCCCGATGCAACGCAGTTCACAACCAGTTTAAGAGGCGGGTCAGATTCCGTTATATTATTTTCCAATGAAGCCTTGCTGGGTATAGGTACTTGTTTTTTGGCAAACACAACGGGCAGTCCAATGACGGGGGCGACTTTTAGTGGCTCTGGTAATTGTCGGGCATTAAGCCAGCCCATAGATATTCTGATATCTGGTATTACGATAAAAGTAGAGTTTTTGACTATTTGTGTAGTCGGCAATGAAATAGTCATAACGGGTACGCTCACTACTTCGATACCAGGATGTACTGTAACAGGTTCTTTTTTTGCTCCTATTGGCTTTATGACAAATGCAGGCGGTTTAATTTTACCTGTATTTGACCCCAATCGTGTCATAACCGTTGTTACAGTCACATTTGAATGGTGGGTTTACGTTGCAATCGCTTTATTAGCACCTATTTGGGTAACAGTATTAGGACCTTTCGTAGGTCTGGTTGTTACTGTACTAACATTCTTAATAACGCCTTTAGCCTCCATAATAGCACAATTGATTGCGAATGGTGCACTTGCTGGCGTAGGTCCATTACTGGCAAATGCGGTAACTTCGGGATATGCTTTATTACCTCCATCCATACTTAATATGATAGGGGCTCTGAAGGTGCAACAAGTCATATTAGATGACCTCGCCCTTGAAGGGACGCTGATGTCTGTGCCTGCTCCGAGTGTTACCATTTCTTTGCTTAACCAAAGAACTATTAACGCTCAAGATGTAGCAGGCGTGAGACTTTCATCCCTTGAAAATACTTATGCAGCTACTAATTTCAATTTTTTCGATTCTAACATTGTTTCGTATGAATGGTTTATCAATGGCGCAACGATTGCAGGTTCAGGAACTATAAACAGCTTCCATAACAATCCTATAATTTACCATGCTCATGGGGATCATTGTGGGATTACCAATCCATTAGGTGAAAGTATCTCTTTAAATCTTGGCGTTAGAATTACGACAGGTGATGGGTTTTCAAAATGTCAATTCATAAATATTGCTATGACGGGTATGGGCTGGTTAAGAACAGAACGTAGTTACGGTGACCTTAAATTTTTGCATAGCAATAATATCATATTAGCAAACGAAAGAGAATCAACTAACCGCAGTTCGCTCATTTTATCCGATTTAACGCATCAGGAAAGTGTGGTAAATGTGTTGGCAAAAGGCATGAAGTTAGATGCCGATGACCTTATTGAACTATTCCAGTAAGTTTTTAGGGTTAAATTCTATCATTTCACTCAGAGGATGCAACGTTTGAACCTCTTAGGATAAAATTTTGATGATTCAGTTTTTCGTTTGAATGTTTGCAAACGCTGATTGAAATGGTAGAATTTACCCCCCTTCAATATTTATGCACTCATAGAATCATCTTATTTTTTTCAGTTCTAAAAATTAATTCTTTAATTATAAAATTCTTTAACAATGATCGCAATTGGAATCGCAGTAATTATCGGCGTTTTTATAGCTGTTACTTATGTCATGGGCTTGATAGTTGGTTTGCAATTTCGCCCTACAGATACAGGAGGAAACAATAATAATGAAGCTGAATGTGACGAGTTATGCAAACAATGGCAAGACAGAAGAGTTGAACTTTGCAAGGCAAACTCTTTTGTACTATGGCTCAAAGACAAAATTGTAACAACAACAAGACAAATGAGACAAGCATTTACAGCTGCGGGCGTATTGGCAGTTGCATCAGCTTTAGCATCTCTTATTCCTCTTGTTGGACCTTTAATTTCAATAGGATTGGCAGTTGCCGCAGCTTCGGCACTGACTTTTGCAAATATGCTTTTGGGTGAACTCAATGGTTTAAGTGTCCGATTGAGTGAAGCTGAAATTATTGCAGATCAAAAGAGTGCCTTGGAGACTGCGGCACGTAACCTAATTTCTTTGCATTGCTCAAAGGAAAAAGCAGATGAATGTTTATCCACAGCCTCACCTTGCTAATGATAGTCCATGCAAATGGCTGTTTTTCGTCATTGATGGGGTGATTCGCAATTGCCCCGTCAATCCCCCCCCCTCAGTATCTAAAACACAATAAATATAAAACAATCATCCAGCATGAAAGCAACCACATTCTGCACCATACTTTTCGTTTTACTCGGACTCCACGCAGTTGCTCAACCGTGTAAAACCTTTGACTGTGCCATGCAGCAAGCCAAAGCCGCATTTGAAGCAAAAGACTATCCCAAAGCCTATCAAGGCTTCAAAGCGGCAAAAAAATTCAAAGCCGCCAAAGCCGATGAAGTCGCAGCTTGGATGGATAAAACCTTCGATGCCCTTGCACAACAGGATGCCGTGTTGACGGGTCTAAAAGACTCAATATTGCCCTATAATATGCCCTATAAACTTTATTTCTACAAAGACCGCTTTGGATTGGCTTACAATGGGGACAGGTTTGGCTATATTGATAAAGAAGGGACGATAAAAATTCCGTTCAATTACGATGAATTGGGGCTTTTTGATGAATTGGGCTTTGCTCGCGGTTTTACCAAACACTGGGATGGAACGCCAAATGCCTATGTGCTGCTTGACACACTTGGCAACGAATACAATCTGGCAACCGACATCAATCAATTGGATTCAAATACCATCGCCCTTGATTTGCGAAAGCATAAGTTGTCTGTTATTCCAGAAGAAGTGTTCAAATACAAACAATTGGAAATATTGTTGCTTTCCAACAACCAACTCAGTATTCTGCCTGACAAGATAACCTCTCTGGCAAACCTTCGTGTGCTTTACCTCAATAACAATCAGCTTGTAGAACTGCCTGCAAAGTTTGGACAATTGACGAATATGACCTATTTGAACCTAAATTACAACAAAATAAGTCATCTGCCAGCCAATTTTGGGCAATTAGAAGCACTCGAAACATTGGAAATATATGGGAATAAACTGACAAACCTCCCTACTGGGTTTGCTAAACTGAAAAACCTTCAATCCTTAAAGCTGGGTTTCAATCAGGTAGCACAACTGCCTTCTGATTTTATACAATTGACAAACCTAAAAACCTTAGAGCTGTATGACAACAATCTCACCCAACTACCTATGGGTTTCGGGCAGTTGAAAAATTTAGAATCATTGCACTTGAGTAGTAATCAACTCGAGAGCCTATCCATAGATTTTGGACAATTGACAAAACTTCGTGACTTGGATCTTTCTGTCAATCAATTAACCAAGCTACCTGAAGGTTTTGAGCATTTGATAAATTTACAGAACTTCCGAATACACACCAATCAACTGACGAGTCTTCCCGAAGCTTTTGGGCAATTGAAAAAACTTCATGAATTGGAAATAAGCAGTAATAATTTGACGCATCTTCCGCCGTCTTTCGGGCAGTTGACCGCCTTACAGGATTTGAGGATAAGCAGCAATAAAATTACCGCTTTACCCATTTCTTTTGGGCAATTATTGAATCTGCAAACCCTTATAGCCAGCAACAACCAAATTACGCAGTTGCCTGATGAATTAGTGCGTTTATCAAACTTAGAATACCTCTATTTAGAAGGCAATTTAATCACTCAATTACCCAAGGGTTTCGGGCAATTACGAAACTTAAAAAGATTGTTTTTAGGCAAAAACCAACTTACGCAACTACCTGATGGCTTCGGACAATTGGCAGAATTGGAATACTTGGAGTTGTTGCACAATCAAATTGTACGTTTACCACAAGATTTCTGCCAATTGACTCATTTACAAGGACTCATTCTGTTTGACAACAAACTCAGTAGCCTGCCTACCGAAATAGGTAAATTGTCTAACCTTAAAACCTTATACCTCAACAGCAATCAACTTAGCAAGCTGCCTGAGTCAATCGGGCAATGGGCAAATCTCGAAGAATTATCTTTGAGTGACAATCAATTGACAGCCATACCCGCTTCTTTTTGTTTTTTAAAAAAACTAAAATCCTTTGCCGCTTTCAAAAATCCGCTCAAAGAATGGCCCGACTGTCTGAACGTCAAGACTTATGAACGCCCTTTGATGGAACCCGCCGAACCACCTATTGAAGACACGATGACAGAGGCTGAACGGGCAATATATCTGCAAAAAAAAGCCGCTAATTCTTACCAATTCTTTTTAGCAAGAGCCCAATTTGATACAACCAATGTCTATATGTTGCACAATTTGAGCTTCTATGCCTTGTTTGTTGGCGAATACGCAAAAGCCATAGAAGCCGCACAAAAAACATTGGAACTGGACTCTCGTTCCGTCGAAGTGGAAACCAATTTAGCTTTGGGCTATCTGCTCAACAATCAATATGACAAAGCCGAAGTGATTTATCTAAAATGGAAAGGTAAAAAATTTAAAGCCCAAGATGAAAACTTTGCTGATAAGGCTTTTTTAAAAGACATCGCCGATTTGGAAGCAGCAGGCATCTTTCATAAGGACTTTGAGAAAGTGAAACGTTTGCTCTCGGAGTGAGAAAGCGGGTGCAATGAAAAATATATCAAATACAAATTTCATCAATTAACACGAATTTTTATTTTATTTCCCAAAAGAGGTAACAAGTTTGGAACTGCTTGTAATGTATGATTAACAGCAGCTTGCACAATAGCGATAAAACGGCTTTTACGCCCTTTATACTGAGGGGGTTGCTCAAATCTATTTATTCATTTTCAAAAAACTTTTTTAATGAAAAACTACATCCTTACCTTTTTGTTCTCGGCTTTTAGCCTCCTTGCCACCGCACAAACATTTGATGGAAAAACCTTTGAAGGTGTCATACAAAGTTTTCAAAAAGACATCGGTGGCTACCTCAAAGCAAATGCCGCACCTGACTACACCTTTACATCAAATGGTCAAGTTGTGGATGCACAAGCACTTATCAAACGCTTTGAGACTTACAAAGTCACCACTTTTCAGACCTCCAATGTCAAAGTGCGGCAATATGGCACGGCTGCCTTTGTTACGGGTACTGTCCACCATGTTTATACTTCAAAAACGGATGGCTCGACACTGGACTATACGGATTTGTTCAGCTACACTTTTGCCTACCAAAAAGGCAAATGGCTATTGTTGGGTGGGCAACACAGCGATATTCCGCTCGATTTTACCGAAAAGTCACTACAAGATATGTCCAACCGTATAGTAGCTGACTTTCGTAAGTATATGCAAGAAGAAGCCTCTCCTGACATAAGGATTACGCTCGCTGAGGGGCAAGTAACCAACCATAAAGATATGATAGGCTTATTACCAGCGCTACAAATAACTAAATGGTCTTTGTCGGATGTAAAAATCAGTCACTTTGGTAATATGGCTGTTGCAACAGGTATCAATAACCACGATGTTTTGAATGTAAAAGCCAACACGACTTATCACTTTACAGTGCGTTTTACCTATACTTATGCGTACATAAATGGCAAATGGATGTGGATGCAATGGCACCACACGCATATAATGCCTATGCAAACACCAAGCGAAGAAGCGGCTATTAAAAAAGCTCTTGATGATGAAAGCACAGCATTTTTTGCAGGTAATAAAGAGGCTTTTATGAAGCTTTGGGATGTTAATCCTAAAACAATTTTTGTATGGTCAGCAGCAGATGGACAATTTAATATGATGAACAACGAACAATTACAGGCTTATGTGACGAATACTTTGAAACCGTCAGGGGCAACCTTTGTAAAATCCAATCATCGCATCAGTATCAAAGGCAATATCGCTATTACTGATTATGACCAAATTACAACTAATGCAGATGGCTCAAAATGGAAGCAACATAGTGTTATTATTTTAGAAAAAAATAATGGCGAATGGAAATATATAGATGCATCTGTCCATAATATACCAGATAAAAAGTAAAATATTTTAAAATTCGCTGTCGCATGAATTCCGTAATATGGAAAAAGTGAATGGGGTTTGGAACATTGCCCTCCTATCGTCACATCAGTACACACCTTAGCCGTTTGCCTGTTCGATTTGGGTAATATACTGAGGGGGTGCTCATTTTATTCTTCCCGTTGCAAAATACGGAGAAGGTGAAGGGTTTTCCTAAAATTGCTTAACCTATATTTTATAACGGCTTGATGATGCCAAAAAGCCAATGAAAATTCAATTTATCAATCAATTCCTTTTACATTTTAATCAAAAAATCAATAAAATGAAAAATTCAATTATCACATGCTTGTTTTCGGTTATCAGTTTTTGCTGTTTTGCTCAAACGCCTTTTACAGAACAGACACTTTTAGACATGAACAAACGTCTGATGCAAGATTTTACCAAATTTGCATCAGAAGAAATATCACCCGAATTTAGCTTTACAACTGCTGATGGGGCAATTTTAACCCATCAAGTTATGAAAGACGCGAAAATTAAAGCCGTCGAATGGAATACGCACGATTTGAAAATCAAACAAATTGGCAATGTTGCTATCGTGAGAGGCATCAATGACCACATTATGCAGTCTACAACATCTAATGAGATTTCGAAGTATAGTGTTCATTTTATCTATACTTTTGAGTATAAAAAGGACAAATGGTTGTGGTTAACCATACATCATATTTACAATACTCCAAGTAAGGCAGAAGACGAAGCCGCTATCAAAACCGTCGTAGAAGCCGAATGGAAAGCCTATCACGACGGCAATACTGAGGGGGTGCGCTCATGTTGGCATTTTACACCACAAACCCGCGCCGTTGCTACCACGATAGCTGGTCAAACACTTTATGCCAATAGCGGTGATGAACTACGCCAACTTTATACAGACATAAAACCCGACAATATTACTTTTTCCAATGCCAACTACAATATCAAAATCAATAGCGGCGGCAATTCGGCTTTTGTGACTTACGACCAAACCTCGACTGATGCGGCTGGTAAAGTCCTCTTTTTGTCGCATGATGTTCAGAATATGGAACGTATGAATGGGGTTTGGAAAATTGCTGCTATATCGGTGCATTGTTATAAGCCGTAGTTTTAAAGCGGTTGTACCAGCGCATTAGGTCTTTCTTTTTCCTTTAAAAATAATCCACGTTCACAGTTAATATTAGTCGCAGACTGAGTATAATACTTCAGATAATCATTTGAAGGACAGTTATTTGTTTGCCCTTTTTCAAACCTATTTGTTCATTTTTTAAAACGATGTCAAATGAAAAGCTTACTGTTTACGCTGTTATTCGCCGCTTTTGGTCTGTTTGCCTTCTTGCCTACGGCTAAAAAACCTGCTTCACCCATAGACGGTGCTTGGGAACTTTACTCAACGGAGAAAGGAGGAAAGACCACTTTCGCTAAAAAGCCTTCGCAAATTAAGGTCTATCACGATGGCTATTTTTGCATGATGTCTTACGATTCTACAGGCAAGTTTTCCTACGCTGGCGCGGGTACTTATGAATTGGACGGTAATCTTTATAAAGAAACCTTCACTTATGATACTTGGAAGGAAGGCATTGGTGGCAGCCTTTGGTTTGATTGGGAAATGAAAGACGATACACTGCTTTTTTATGGCTATAAAAAAATCCTATTGGCAGATGGAACGGACAAAACCAAAGATTGGGGCGGCAATAGCTTTATTGAAAAGAAGGTGCGCGTCAAAAAATAGAAAGACCCTTCTCCATTGGGGAATTGATAGCCACCGTTGGGAAAACGAACCCATTTCCTATTGTTTTTTGATAGAATATTGCCTTGTCTTACACCAATGATTCTTTATGTTCAACAATTAAAAACGTCCATTATGACAGCAAAAAACTTCTTTACAGTTGAAGGTATCGTTTGCCTTTTATTTGGTCTCGGTTTTTTATTATCACCCAATATGATAACCGCTCTGTACGATGAGACAAAATTGGGCTTAAACCCTTTGGGTGATTTGTATGCAAGGACTTTTGGTGCTCTTTTGGCAGCAGCCAGTGTTTCCAATTTTATATTGCGCGATGCGCCTCCTTCAATAGGTAGGCGCGCTTGGATTGTCTTTGCCACTATTGGCAATGTTTTATTAGCTATTTTGAATATTAAAGCCATCATGCAAGGTGTTCAAAACAGTATGGGCTGGTCATCAGTCCTTCTTGTCGTTCTTTTAGCACTTTGGGGCGGGAGTTTGCTTTCAAAAGAAAAACAGTTGGCATTGGAGTGAGGTCGTGATATAATGTAATACCCCGCAATATTGGGGATTGTTTCACATATCTATTGATAACCATTTTGTAGGCGTAAAAAGATAAAGAAAAACGCATTTATACTGAGGGGGCTTCAATCTTAGCAAAGTTTTACATTTTACTAAGATTTTGGTGCATGACTTCATTGATTTAGTGCACTCAAAAAAAAATCCGATGCACTCAAAAAAAAATCTGGTGCATTATTTTGATGATTTTGCCCACATTTTAACCCATTTACTCATTAATACTGAGGGGGGTCTATTTTAATATTACTTTCTTCATTTTTTAAAAACAATTATTTAATGAAACATTCATGTATGCTCATTCTTATCGGCTTACGCTTATGTACGCCTTCGTTTTCTCAATCAGCAGAGCAAGAAGCCATCAAAAAAGTCTGCATTGCCGAAAGCCAAGCGGTTTCGGACTTGGATTATGAGGCTTACGCTGCTTGCCATGTTCAAACGGCTGATGAACAATTAGTTTACAACAATCCCAACGGCACTTATGGTGTTACAATAGGTTGGGATTCAATCAGCAAGACCGTGAAAGGCTGGATAAAATCGGGCAAAAAGGAAGACATCAGTAAAATATCTGGCGACAATTTTACCATCGTGATACATGGCGATATGGCTTTTGCCGCTTACGATGGTCGCGCCCAAAAAGTAGCCGATGGCAAGGTTACCCGAATGCGCGAAAATCGCACATTGCTGTACACTGCGGGGCAATGGAAAATATTGGCGGTACAGGTTTATATTGATTATCCTTCAGGGAAGTAACCTTTCTCAACCCCCTCAGTATTTTGGGTATTTTAACCCGCTATTTCTTGTAATTATTTAAAAAAAAACCGAAAATGACGGACAAACAGCTTCAATTTATTGGATTCCTTTATGCTTGTATCATCCTCGTGGTGGTTTTGGTGCCGCATATTTCAGCTTTATTTTACATACCGAGTCTGTGGGCGTTTTCCTATATTAAAACCTTTATTGCGATATGGGTTTTATGGGTTTTTATGATTTTTTTCATGAATAAAACGATAACGGTCACAGACGAGGAATCGGAAACCATGACGCTACAAGAGGGTCTCAAACGCCTGCTGAACAATCCACCAAATTGGTTATTTGTCCTGACTTTGATTAGTTATGCTTATGGTTCGTATTGGGCTTTTTTAGGCATAACGAATCATACAATGGACCCAGAGTTAGAGGGTGGGCGTTATCAAACGTATAATCATGGTACGATTACCTATTTCACGACAGCCGAATATCTAAAAGTACACCGTCAACATCTGTTACAAGACACAGGTCTTTTATTCATGATTGATTCTTTTGCTTTTACTGTATTTTTTCCCAAAAAAAAGAAAGCGAAACTGTAAGAAACTGTTTTAAAACCAGTCGAAACCTTGGCAATTTCTAACGATGATGACACTAAATTGGCAGCCCTTTCAAAGCCTTCATAACTGCAATTCTCTATTGGTTAAACACGAACAACGATTCGTTGAACGCAGTCAACGATTTATGATTCATCTATCTGCGTATATCAACTCATTTCATCATTTTTATAAAACATTCAACAATGAAAAAGACAATCCTATTTTTCGTACTCGCCCTTTGGACGTTGCAAGGGAACGCTCAAACCAATTTACTCACCAACGCAGGGTTTGATGCGGCACTTCAACCCAATATCGGCAACAACTTCCTCTTCTCCTATACCTTTAATGGTTGGACAATGACGGGCAATTACTTCAATGTCATTCGGACGGATGGCAGCAATTATGGTGCAGGACCCGATAATGCACAAGACGGGACGCAGTATGTCGAGATTTATTACGGCTCTGGAACGGTCTATCAAGACTTTACTTTGAGCAGCAGTACGCCTGTTACTTACGGTGGTTACTTTTCAAGTCGGACTGGGCAGCCGTGGACAGCGAGTTGCCAAATTTTTTCGATGCCATCTAATACTTTGGTCAGCACATCCAGCACTTTTAACATCACGGGTGCGGATATAAAGTTTTGGCGGCAAGTAACAGGGGCAGTGACATTGCCCGCAGGCACTTACCGATATGTGGCAAACATTGCTGATGATGGCAATTTCGATGCCGCTTATGTCATCAGTCAAGCACCCCCTGCTTGTATTTGTGGCGGCAATGGCGGGGTGGACAATGACCGCAATAGCAAACCCGATTGTAAAAACCCACCTGCTTTTTTACAAATCCTTCCAGCATGGATATGTGGCAACAATCAGAATCAAAAAGTAAAAGTCTGCCACAAAGGAAATACACTTTGCATTGCCTACTCTGCCTTAGCTGCTCATATGGCTCATGGAGATTATCTCGGTCCTTGCGGCGAAAAAGAGTGCGGCGAAGACGACGACCATGATAAGCATCACGGCAGTGACGACAGAATAGCCAACACAAGCAATCTCCAAGGACAAGAATTGGTGCTTTTCCCAAATCCTGCCCATAAAGAAGTCGCCTTGCACTTTGAGGGTTTCGAGGACAGAACGGCAGAATTGACCGTCTTCGATTATCTCGGCAAAGCGGTTTTACAAAAAACACTCGCAGAAGGGCAGTCGGATATGGTGCTTGACTTATCGGGTAGCTCTTTTAGTACAGGCATTTACCTTGTTCGTGTCAGTTCGGGCAGCGATATAGTGACCAAAAGACTTGTGATTTGGTAGAGAACAGAGAGAGTGATTAAATGCCTTGCTGTCTTTTACACCCCTCAGTATTTGTGGCAAAACGATTGGGAGAAGTTCAAATTCTCCTTATCGTTTTGCCTTCTCATTTCTTCACGTAAAAAATACACAATATGAAAACATCCTTGCTTTTTTTCTTATTTTTTATTGTAATCGGACTGTACGCCCAAACGGATGCGAAGCAGGCGACAAAGTCTGCTTTTGAACCCAAATATCTCCGTAAAGCTTTTGAAGATTACAAAGTTCAAATGAAGTTCGACATGACGGATAAGGCATTGGCAAACGCATTATTACCTGTGGAGACATGGTTGAATACACCCAGTGACACACTTGAAAAACAGGAAAAAACATTTGCTTTTTTGTATGAAGCCGCAAAAATAGCGTCTGAATCCATAGAACCCAATGCTGATAGCTTGTTGCTTGATTTGATTTATAAATCACATGAAGCGGAGCTTCCCGAATTTGTTTATGGACAGTTTGCAAACCTACTCTTGAAGTCTAATTATGTGAAAGGCTACAAAAGATTTTACGCAGCTGTACAAACGGATACCCTTACACCTGAACTGTATTTTAACCTTAGTTTCTTTGCCTTGTTTGTTGGGCAATATACTCAAGCGATTGAAGCGGCTCAAAAAACGTTGCAACTCGACCCTAATTCGGTGAAAGTAGAAACCAATTTGGCATTGGGCTATCTCTTGAACAATCAATACGACCAAGCAGAAGCCATTTACAAAAAATGGAAAGGCAAGAAGTTCGATGCCGCAGATGAAGAAACAGCGAATCAAATCTTTTTAAAAGACATCAGCGATTTGGAACAATCAGGCATCCAACACAAGGACTTTAAAAAGGTCAAACTATTGCTCGCAGAGTAAGTCTATCGTTAAATAAACGCTTTTTCTTCATTTATACTGAGGGGTATTTCAAACTAATTTCTTCATGTCAAAAAACATTATCGGATGAAAAGTAATACAATAATAACAAACTGAAAGCCTATCCAAACCCTGTTTCTAATATCTTAACAGTTGAGACGGATGCCCTTTCGAGGAACGAAACAAATTTCCAAATCCTCAACCTTTTAGGACAACAAGTTCTCAACGGTCAAAAGCCCCCTTTGGGGGTTTGGGGGCTTGACGTATCGGCATTGCCACAAGGCAGTTATTTCCTTAAAGTAGGTTTGGAACAAGTGAAGTTTATCAAGCAGTAAAATTCTTATCATAATTGAATAAGCCCAATGATCTATGTATCATTGGGCTTTTTTGATGTCTGAACAGACCCCTCACTATTATCGGCTATTTGAATAAAATTCAACTTACCAAACAAACAACGCCTTACCAATAAGACTGGATTCAGGAATCAAACCACAATCTGCCATTTCGGTTTGGTTATCACAAGTGGTATAAAAATAGTTTTGCGTGAATGTATAGTCTTGCGTTATTTGGTTGTTGATATAGAAGTCCTCGCCTACTCTACCCGCTTGTTTGTTCTCGTAGGCTTGAATAATGGGTTGATAAAAAGTAAAATTCTTTTCATTTAATGTTATCCTTTGTCCTTTTCGAGGAACGATAAACGCTTGTACAGACTTGTATTGTCCATTACTTTCTTGAATTGTATCGCCTGCAACACCAATACAGCGTTTGACGTGCCTAACTTTTCTTTTAGTTGGCAAACGAAAAGCAACGATGTCGTTTTTCTGAATCTGGGTAAAAGGCAGTTTGTTTATCCATATCCAATCGCCTATTTTTAAGGTCGGTTGCATGGATGTTGAAGCAATCGCAAAACCTTCTAACGCCCAAACCCGCAATAAGAAGAACCCACAAATGCCAAAGTAGAAGAGTTTTTTTCTTTGCATGATGTTAAATTAATGGATAGTTGATAATGGATAATGGATAATGGATAAAATGAACGATGTAGGACAAAGTGACCCCCTCAGTATTTGAAGACCGAAAAGCATTCATCCTACATCATTCATTAGCACTCACTCTCACATTTTTATTTAACTATATTAACTTTTATCGTTTGCACCAAACGTCCATTGGCGCGAATGGCAGCGAGGTAAAAACCTGTTGGCAAGTCTCTTGGTCTCCAAGTCACTTGATAGTCATCAGCTGATTGGTTTTGATTGACGACATTGTCAATATACTTGCCGTTTAGGTCATAAATGCTTAAATTGATTTGAGCATTAGCAGAAACGTGGTATTTGAAAGTCGTTGACGCCGTTACTGGATTCGGATAGTTTTGATTCAACACGGCTATAGGTGCTTGCAAACCTAAACTGCTTTGCCCTACGTCTTTTGTCGCCGTGGAAATCTGACCACCACCACAGCGACCGAAGCCACTCCAAGGCGTTTGCACATAAGGGAAAGTCGTTCTGAAAGTCGTATCATTGGCTTCAACGCCTGTTGTATAAGTCAAAACATTGAGCAATTTCGCTGTAACTGGGTTTGCACCAATCGTCCAATCGTCATACCATAAACCTACTGCTGCTAACACAACACCTGAAACGGCTTGTAATTCAATACGTGTTACGTCATCTTCCAATCTTCTACCATTCGGGAAACCATCCATGTTTGGTATGAATTGAAGGTTTTTATTGGTGTTGTAAGCGGCATCTGTCAAGCCCAGAACGGCTGCTTGCACGAGACCTAATGAACTGAATTTCGGGTCATTACGCGGTGTCACAGGCACTGCCATATTCAAGCGTAACATATCACCAAAAATCGGTAAGAAGTTGTTAATGAATGGTTTACCTGCTGTCAAAGGATTGCCAGCTGTCTTGCCTGTTGCCAATTGATAAGGTGCTAAGTTTGGAACACCTGTATAGAATATCGGCAACAAATCTACTGAACGTGGTTGCTTTGCACGCAACAAATACTTACCAAAAATCGCTGTATCTAAGGCTGTTCCGTTAGTGGCTGGATGACCGTATATCGCATACAAACCGTCTTTACCATTGCCAAAATCCACTGCACCTAAGACCGTTTTAGAGGCTCTTTGAATCCGTAAATTAGCCATAGCGGGAACGGCTGTACCAAACAAGTCATTGTCCATGTACAAACCCAGTTCTGGATTCGTGAAATACTTATCCATGTTCGGGTCTTCATTGTAAGGTGTCAATAAATTCCATTTGTCTTTTGCACCAATCGGAATAACGGCTTCATTGGTCAAAGGCATACCGATACGGGATACTTGAACCCAGTTGCCACTCGTCGTTTCTTTACCTGTTTGCGGATTAAACACGCGTGTTTGTTGGCGGCTTGCAGAAGCCCAAACACCGATGATGTAATCGCCATCTAAGATATTAGCCGCTTGTGTCACTGCTTTACCTGCTTTTTGAAGGCTTGCAATCGGTATCTTAATAGCAATAGAGTGAATGTTTTTACAAGCGACCCCGTCAGTAGGTGCGTTGTCACCTGTACCACCTGCACGGGTTTGACCTAAATCAAATATGCCTCCTAAGTCAACAAAGAAAGGGTCGTCGGAAGGACCGCAATAGATTTTCTCACCACCTGCACCTGTTGCTGTTGTGATGGCATCTAACATCAATTGCGTATAGGTTTTGCCCAGACCAAGAGTTGCATTCTCAATAGAACGGGGTCCGATATTTGGCGGCGGCACAACACCTGCAGCAACAATGGTTGTGAACGCACCACCTTTAATGCTTTTTTCGCATTTATAAGTGGTTTTCAAGTTCTGTTTGCCCAAACGAATGTTGAAAAACGTCGTTGAGTCTTCATTGACTTTTGAAAACGTGAAGCGATACGTGATGTCGTCACCAACCGTTGACGCATCGTTTTTGATATGCACTTCGTAGCGAATATTTTCGCCAAAAGAAGCATAGTTGGGACCACCTTGTGGCAACTGCAACGGCACATAATTGGCGATGATGGTCACTGTCGTCGTGTCGTCAGGACTGCGGAAGGCATACAAATCTGTATTGTCTGCCAAAGGGTCATTTGCAATCATCGGTGCTTCCCTGTGGCTTGATGCCTCTAAATAAGTGTCTTTTATGTTGTAAAATACAACGGCTGAAATAGTGGCAAGAGCCAACATTGATTTCAGTATGAATGGCGATATCTTTTTCATATTATCTTTTTATTTGAAAATGTTGAGATGTTGAGAATGATAAATTATGAATGATAAATGATGAATATTGAGCAGAAATACTGAGGGGGGTATTCATCATTTATCATTCATACTTCATCATTAATTTAATTGTTTTTAGCGTGATATTTATAGCCATTCCAAGGCGTTTGCACATAAGGGAACGTGGCTTTGAAAGCAGCATCATTCTTTTCAACAGCTGTGGTATAACCCAAAATATTGAGCAATTTAGGTGTTAGAGGGCTTTGACCGATGGTCCAATCGTCATACCATAAGCCAACGGCTGCTAATGCGACACCTGAAACGGCTTGTAGTTCGATGCGTGTTACATCGTCTTCTAATCTGCGACCATTGGGGAAACCGTCCATATTAGGAATCCACTGCATACTGTTGTTTGCGTTATAAGCAGGGTCAGTTAAGCCCAAAACCGCTGCTTGAACAATACCAAGTGAACTGAATTTAGGATGATTGCGAGGTGTGATAGACACAGCCATATTTAAGCGCAACATATCGCCAAAGGTCGGAAGAAAGTTGTTGATGAACGGTTTACCAGCCGTAAATGGATTGCCAGGCGTCTTGCCCGTCGCCAATTGATAAGGAGCTAAGTTCGGTACACCTGTATAGAATATCGGCAACAAATCCGCTGAACGAGGTTGACCTTGGCGCAATAGGTATTTACCAAAAATAGCGGTATCCAAAGCCGAATTCTTAGTGGCAGCATGTCCATAGATAGCATATAAACCATCTTTACCGTTGCCAAAATCAACATTGCCTAAGACGGTTGGTGCTGCACGTTGGATTCTTAACTTGGCGAAAGACGGTACAGCCGCGCCAAACAAAGCATCGTCCATATACAAACCCAATTCAGGATTGGTGAAATACTTATCCATATTCGGGTCTTCGGCATAAGGCGATAACGCGTTCCAACGGTCTTTTGCACCAATCGGAATAACGGCTTCGTTGGTCAAAGGCATACCAATCCGAGATACTTGTACCCAGTTGCCACTGCCTGTTTCTAAACCCGTCGTTGCACTAATCGTCCGCGTTTGTTGGCGGCTTGCTGATGCCCAAACACCAATGATGAAATCACCATCTAAGATATTAGTGGCTTGCGTGACCGCTTTACCTGCCTTTTGAAGGCTTGCAATCGGTATTTTCAAGGCAATTGCATGAATATTGCTGCCTGCGACACCGTCTCTTGCTGCCGTTCCTGTTCTGGTTTGACCCAAATCGAAAATACCACCTAAGTCAACAAAGAAAGGGTCGTCGGCAGGACCGCAGTAAATCTTTTCTGCTGCTGTACCTGATGCTGTTGTGATGGCATCGGTGATGAGTTGCTCATAAGTTTTGCCTAAACCCAAAGTCGCATTGTCAATTGAGCGAGGGCCGATGTTTGGCGGAGGCACAACACCTGCGGCAACAATGGTTGTGAAAGCTCCACCTTTAATGCTTTTTTCGCATTTATAAGTGGTTTTCAAATTCTGTTTGCCAAGGCGAATGTTGAAGAACGTTGTCTCGTCTTCATTAACCTTAGTAAATGTGAAACGATAAGTAATGTCATCGCCGACTGTTGCTGCATCGTTCTTTATATGCACTTCGTAGCGAATGTTTTCGCCAAAAGACGCATAGTTAGGACCTCCTTGTGGCAATTGCAATGGAATGTAATTAGCGATAATGGTCACGGTAGTTGTGTCGTCGGGACTGCGGAAGGCGTACAAATCGGTGTTGTCAGCCAAAGGGTCGTTAGAAATCATGGGCGCTTCGCGGTGACTTGAAGCCTCCAGATAATGCGGGTTCATCTCAAAAAGACAAACAGAGGTAGTGACTACCAAGGCGACACACGCCTTGATAATAGATTGTGAATTTTTTTTCATTATACTATTTTTGATTAGTTAATAAGAAGCACTCATTGAGCTGAAGTAAGTGATTTTTAATTTGTTTAAAAAGAGTCTGTGTTTAATAAGCTTATTCATGAATTGCGCTGTATGATTCTACTTACGAAGAATAATCACGGGCGGTTTTTAGGTTAGTAAATATAATGTATTTTAATTGTATCGTTCTTTAATCAAAATACTGAGGG
>JANLQI010000230.1:0-13752 GCA_031367705.1 Saprospiraceae bacterium
CCATTGCCCAAAAGATTGTGGTTATGAGATAAAATGCTTTTTTGTAAGGAATTACGACAATGCTGTTTGACAATACGACAATGCTGTTTGACAATACGACAATGCTGTTTGACAATACGACAATGCTATTTGACAATACGACAATGCTATTTGACAATACGACAATGCTGTTTGACAATACGACAATGCTGTTTGACAATACGACAATGCTGTTTGACAATACGACAATGCTGTTTGACAATACGACAATGCTGTTTGACAATACAACAATGCTGTTTGGCAATACGACATTGTTGTTTAGCAAAACGGCTTTTCAAGAAATATGCAGGACTTAAATTTGGGACTTCATAAATACGAACAAAGTAAATTTTGCAAATATACATAAATGCAATATTTTGGCATTGTTATTGATAAAGAAAAATCGCAATATAATTCCGTATTGCTTAAATCAATGACAATGAAAAATGTCGCACTTAAAACGTACAGAAGGAAGACACAGCCTCTTTTGTACACCTTTGCTACCATCATTCATCAACACTTATCAAATGACGAGCAGTTCATCTCTTTGAAGCCCGATTACGATATGTTGAAAGTGGAAAATGATGCCTTTAATGTGGCTCTTGCCAATGCTTTACGCGGTAGTGAAGCGCAAACCCGTATCAAAAACACCTGTCATCAAGTGGTTCTTGACCGTTTAGACCTATTGGTTATGGGTGTGAATATCCTCGCCAAAGGTGATTTAGAGATTGGGCGTGCCTCTGGTTTTGACGTGCCAACCGAAGCACAATCCATTGACGAAATCAACAAACCCACAAATTTGGAGGTCAAAAACAATGAAGAAGCTACGGGAGAGGCTTTCGTCAAGTGGAAAAAAGACAATACGGTCATCACCGTTTGTATCGAGTACCAAAAAGTAGGCGAAACCACTTGGCAAAACGGTACATACAGCACCAGCAGCTCCGCTGTTTTGACAGGCCTTGAAGCGGGTTCTTACTACAATGTGCGTGTTTGTGGCACAGGTCGTAAAGGACTTAAAAGTGACCCTACGAATGTTGTCCGCGTCTTGGTCAGCTAACTGAAAACAAATGAAGGGTATCTTTTTTTGTAACTGCGAACAATCGTTAATTTTATGAAAGTGTCTGTTAAAATGTGAAGTGCTTACCTCAAACCAAGAGATAAGCACTTTTTCTTTTGACTGCCAGCAGATATCTATTCTTCCTGCGTCAAACTCCTCCACAAAAGCACTTCGTCATTCACAAAACTACTTCGTCATTCACAAAAGCACTTCGTCATTGCGAGGAACGAAGCAATCTGTTAGAGTACCGCAGACTATCAAAAACATTCTGCGGTAACTGAACAGATTGCTTCGCTCCACTGCGTTGCGCTCGCAATGACGAAGTGTGTTTTGGATAGGGGTGAGGAATAAGAATAGCAAATTACAGTATTGCTGGCAATGGCGAAGTGCAATGTTGATAACGAACTGGTTTTAAAATAATATGAATGGAAAAAATGTATTTTACTATGCTATAACAATTGGAAATGTGTGTAATTTTGTCAAAACAATATTTAATCAAGGTAAACAAACAACTTATCAAATGAGGACTTATTACACGTATATACTCACCAACAAAAACAAAACAGTGCTTTATGTCGGTATGACAAACGATATAACACGACGCATCTTAGAGCATAAAAACCGAGACAATCCAAAATGCTTTACGGCTCGTTACAATGTTGACCGTCTCGTTTGGCTCGATGTTTTTTACACTGCTTTTGAAGCTATTGCAAGAGAAAAACAAATCAAAGGCGGTTCGCGTGCCAAAAAAGAAGCGCTGATTAATCAATACAATCCTGAATGGGAGGATTTATGGGAGAAGTGGCAGAGGATGTAGTTGTGCATATTCCTGCACACTCTCTTAACCAACTTCGTCATTGCGAGCGCAACGCAGTGGAGCAAAGCAATCTGTTTATTCAACCACACACTCTCACAAATCAACTTCGTCATTGCGAGGAACGAAGCAATCTTTTAGTTCCAGCAGACTCTAAAAAAGATTCTGCAAAAGTTAAACAGATTGCTTCGCTCCACTGCGTTCCACTCGCAATGACGAAGTAAATTTGAAAAGTGATAGGCTATTATTACAATGATGCGTGATTCACAAAAGCGTCTCCAAATAATGTGTTTCGATGCCATAATGTTTTTTTATAGCTGCCACTTGTTCGGCTGCCGTCGCTTTCGGTTTATCGGTTTTGATGCCCACAATCATCACATTTTTAGGCGTATGTTCTGTCGAAACGAATTCAAAAACCTTTGTTTTATAGCCTTTTGACTCCAAAAGTAAGGCACGGATGCCGTCCGTCAATAGTTCTGCTTGGCGTTCTTCGAGGATGCCGTGTTTCAAAATGGGCTGCATTTCGTTTTTAACTTTCAGTTCTTTACGCAATTGTTTATGACAACAAGGCGCAACGACGATGACTTTTGCCCCTGCTTTTATGCCTTTTGCTATCGCAATATCGGTGGCAATGTCACACGCATGAAGGGCGATGAGCATGTCTAATGCCTTCATTTCCACGGTATTAATGTCTTGTGCAAAAAACTGGAGGTCATCGAAATCGCACTTTTGCGCCAATTCATTGCAAAAAGAAACCAAGTTTTCCCGCAATTCATAGCCCGATACTGAGGGGTTGGTTTTTAAGGTATTTTTCAAATAATCGTACAAAGCAAAGGTCAAATAGCCTTTGCCACTGCCAAAATCGGCTATGTGAGCATCATCGGGCAAGTCGGCTTCACGCAACAATGCGGCTATAATTTCGATATACTTATCAATCTGTTTGAATTTCTTTTGACCTTTTTGCGTGATATTGCCTTTTTCATCCGTGATGTTGAGGGCATTAAAATAAGGTTGAGCGGGATTGAGCAAGCGTTTTTTTTCTTGATTGTGTTGTAAAATGCCCCCCTCAGTATGACGCGGCTTTGCGGCTGATTTTTTGATGAAAAATTGAGCATTATCCGCTTTCTTATTGAATAGCAATGAAAAATCGCTCTCGGTGGTGAATAAATCAGCCGTCAAAAAGGTTTCTCCTAACTGTTGTTTGATAAAAAGCACCCCCTCAGTATAATCGTAGTTTTTGACTTCATCACGGGTCGCATAACGAAAAGTGAACTGAATTTTGGGCTGTTTTTTAATCATCACCAAGCGGGCATAGATGTTTTTGACATCGGAAGGATGTTTCAAACGTGATAAGGTGAGTTTCAACAGGGTTTGACGTGCCAAACTGTCGTTGAGTTTTTCGTAAAATATAGGTACAGTTGTGATATCCATAAGGGAATGATGAATTATGAATGATAAATGATGAATTATGGGTATGTAATAAATTGGCTTTCACCGTTTTACATATTTATCACTCATCATTTATCATTCATCATTATTTAAAAAAGTTTTGTTGTAAAATTACAAAACTAAAAAGGTTTGAGCGAAAAGGGCAAAAATTTAAAAAAAAAATTGCATTTTTGTTCATGCAAATAAAAGAGCAATGTGGAATTGTTTTTGCAGCTAAAAACAAGATTTTCAAGCATTTAAGAATCTAAAAATAAAATTATGACTCGTTCCGTTGGCATTTTTTTCTTGTGTCTTTTTTTCTCAACGTTGCTGAAAGCGGACACGGCTTCGCAAATTATTATGAATCGTCGGGCGGCTGTGACGGTGAGTCCTGTGCGCTTATATGCAGATTCGAGTTATACGCAACAGACTGAAACGACTTTTACTGAGGGGGAGCTTTTTGAGGTCATCGGCGAGTCCGCGTCTGAACATTTTGACAATACACAGAATCAAACCTTCAAATGGTATAAGGTTAAGGCAGCATCGGGCGTGACGGGTTGGCTATTTGGCGACAACTTAGCGGTCGTGCTACCTGAGTATTTGGTTGATGCTCCTTTGCGTCCATATTATAAAAAATCGGCTCGCTTTGACAATGATTTTGAAAAAGCAACGGTTTGGGCGGCGTACACAAATGGACATGATGTAATAGACCCAAAAGCACCGCAAAAATTTCCTTCGTACAAAGAATTTTATTTGGTTGTGACCAACGAGCGTGGAAAATGCGTTGTTTTGAATTACGCCAATGCCAGTGAGATGGCAAAAAAAGAGGTACAAAGCCTTTATTTTCAAGACCTTACGCAAAATAAAACAGATGAAATTATTATCGAAACCACAAGCCTGCCCGCAGGAGGCACTGTGGCGGAACGAACCCTTGAAATTTTCAATTTTCAATCAGGTGCTTTGACAAAGATTTTTGAAGAACGTTTGACCCTGCTTTGGGAAAAAGATGTGCCGTCTCCTGCGTTCTCTAAATTTGTTGAAATTGAAGGCTCAACGATACGTGTGGCCTATCTCGATTTTGTGGAATGTGACAAATACTCCTTGGGTTTGCCAACCGATATTCGAAGTAAAACACAAGAACGTTGTTTAGAATATGTGACGTATAGTTTTGTTTGGGATAGAACAACGCGGCAGTTTCGAGAGCTGTATAAACCGAGTAGGAGAACCTTGCAAGCTGTTGTTAATCAATCTTTTACAATGAAAAAAGCACCTAATTTGTCCGCTGAAAGCACGACCCTTGTAGAGCCAGAAGACCGTTTGCAAGTTATAAAGCATTATGAAAATATAAAATTAGAAAAGGGAAAAAAAGTTGTTGACACGTGGTTATATGTCAAGCATCCCTCAGGTGTATATGGCTACATTTCTGCCAATCAATTGACTTTTAAGAACATCGAACATGCGGCAATTCTGAAATCGTACTATGAAAAACCACCACTTATGAAACAAGATTGGCATTCCACAAATCGGTTTGTGCTTGTTATAAACCCATAGAATAAAAGCTTGAATTTCATTAAAACCTTTGAAATCAACGGTTTATCGTGATTTATTTTGTTAAAAAATGAGAAATAGTTAAGATAAAAAGGTATCATTAAAAAAAAGTTTGTAATTTGGCTCTCTGAAAACAAAGTCCATAAACAGCACTGTAATTTTCAAACTTATCAAACTTTTTTATCTAACACTTTAATTCAGCCACACTATGGGACCTAATTCATTCAGGAATCTGACCTACCTCGCCGTTTTAGCCGTTGTAGGTGCCTTGGTCTATCTAATTTATCAGTCAAGTAAAAAGAAGAGCGAACGCCTCAACCCAAGCATTGAAACACCTGCTGGTTTGGGTAGTTATTCCGACACGCTTGGCAGCATTGTGGGTTCTTCTACAGCGACACTTCCTTCGTCAGCAGCAATGTATGGCGATACGGTTCACGATGCAGTAGATGGAACACTACGCAGCCCAGGAATGTCATTGGCATCTGATGTAAAAGATGTCACAGTGAACGATCCTGGTAGTATCGTCGGTTCAAGCTCAAGTAGCTCATCGGCAAAAAGTACGAGTAAACCTAAATCGCCAGCCACCACATCGAAAAGTGTGGTAGCAGCACCTGTAAAATTTGACGCAGGAGAAGCTAAAGGTGATTATATGGTTATTGCAGGTGTATTTGCAAGTAAGGACAATGCTTTAGCACAAGTTGCCAAATTGAAAAAATTTGGTTTCACACACGCTGAAGGGGTTAAACTTGAAAACTCTGCCAATACGTATGCCATTGCAGGCTACTACACGTACAAAGGTGGTGCCGACGCAGCTGTGCGCACTTTGCAGGCAAACAAAATCAAAGCCTATGCTAAAAAGAAAGCGGGTGAGATTTATAAGCCTTCATCAGCGCCAGTTAAGCCGAGTACAACAAAGCCTTTTTCTCCAGCACCTAAACCCAGCTAGGGTTATTGACTGATGACGAATCATTTATGTCAAAAAAAAACAGTTTTAAATAGTGATATTATTTTTCAATTGAAAAGATATAATATCACTATTTGAAACTGTTTTTTTTTGACCAAAATATTCTTTTTTGACTTCAAAGTAAATCTTTCAATGCACTCAACGCATCCGTAAAATTGAATGTAAAACCTTGATTTTCAATTTTTTGTGAAGATACATTTGTGCTACCCAGAACAGTATCCGCCATTTCACCCATTGCTAAACGCAAGGTAAAAGCAGGGGCAGGCAGCAACAAATAACCGCCACCTTTTGCTTCTACAATGGCTTGTGTAAACGCATAATTCGTCATAGGTTTTGGCGCAACGGCATTGAAAATGCCATTCATTTTCTCTTGTTCCAAAGCAAACTGAAACATGCGGCACAAGTCATCAATGTGAATCCAAGAAAGATATTGCTCGCCATTGCCAAAATAAATGCCTGTCCGAGCGATGAAAGGCTTCAACATTTCGGGCAATGCCCCCCCCTCAGTACTCAACACAATTCCGATGCGCAGAGCGACTGTACGGATGCCTGTTTGTTGGACTTCATCAATGGCATTTTCCCAAGCGACGGTACTTTCTGCCAGAAAACCTTTTCCTGCTACGTCTTTTTCAGTCATTAATGCTGCACCTCTATCTGCATAAAAACCGACGGCAGATGCAGAGATATAAGACTTGATGGCATGTTTTTCTGTTTGTAAAAATTTGGCAATGAAAGCATTAGATAAAGTGCGGCTTTCAATAATGATTTTTTTACGTGCTGCCGTCCAACGTTTATCTACGATGCCCGCACCTGCTAAATTGATAATCGCATCCACAACCTCAAAAGCCTTTTTGTCATAAGTGCCTTTGTCAGGTTGCCATGCAAAAGTTGGAAACTCTGCATCGGGGTCAGCCCGACGGCTTAGGTGGGAAACGTTGTAGCCTTGACCCCTCAGTAAATGGCTCAATTTTGTGCCGACTAAGCCTGTGCCTCCTGCAATTAAAATGTTTTTCATAAACCTATTTTTGAGGATAAAACAGCTTTATAGACTTATTGTTTAAGAAAAAGAAAAACCTTACGAAGGTTGCAAAGCTCTTCGTAAGGTTGAAAATTATATTGAACTGACTTTAAGATGTACTAATCATAATAACGTCCATCTCTCTTTTTTCTCTGACCAGGCGCATTGTCTCGTCCGTGTCCATGACGGTGGTCGTCGCGTTCATATCTTCTTGGTGGCGGCGGTGCTATATATTCCCACTGTCCGGGAATCCAAACATCTCTTCGTGTATAGCTGTCATAAACCCAATGTCCTTCAACCCAGACATGGTCGGGACTTGGACAAACAGGTCTTTCGACAACAACGACGCGCGGACGGGGCGGTGGTACACCTATTCGAACTTCAACCAACTGCGCGGAAGCAGTCTGAATAGAAATTAGGGAAATAAAAAACAAAAGACTAGCAATTGTGGTTACATGTTTCATTTTGAAAGCTTTTAATTATGAATTTTTACAAAGGTAAATCACTAAGGAATGGGCTTAGGTTAAGGCAATTTTAAAGTCCGTTAACAGTCCGTTAAAAGAAAACCATTATTTCGCCTTATTTTTGCGGCTCAACCATTGATAAAAAATATGGAACTCAACTATAAAGAATTTGGTACAGGCGAACCGCTTATCATCTTACACGGCTTGTTTGGAACGCTTGACAATTGGCAAACGATAGCCAAACGATTGGCAGATGAATACACTGTTTTCATAATTGATTTGCCCAATCATGGACGTTCGCCACATACTGAGGGAGTGTTTGATTACGAAACAATGGCAGATGCTTTGGCAGAATTTCTACAAAGCCATTGGATTTATGAGACACGCCTTATCGGTCATTCGATGGGTGGTAAATTGGCGATGCAGTTTGCTTTGTCGCATCCCGATATTGTCAAAAAATTGGTTGTTGTGGATATTGCACCGAAATTGTATAAAAATGGACATCAAGACGTGTTCGATGCGCTTTTTGCTATTGATTTGAACACTTTGAAAGATAGAAAAGAAGCAGAAACTGTTTTGATGGATAAACTCAAAGGCGATGTAGGCACAGTTCAGTTTCTTTTGAAAAACCTAACGCGTAATAATCCTTTTAACAAGGAGGAAGAGAATGTTGAGGAACGAAATCCCGAAGCTGTCGGGAAAGGGGGCAATTTTGAATGGAAAATGAATCTTCAAGACTTGTTTGACAATTATGACAATATTCTAAAAGCACCTGTTGGCACACCATTTACCAAGCCAACTTTATTCATTCGCGGCGGCAATTCACGTTATATAAAGGATTCGGATGACCTTAATACCTTGTTTCCTAATGCCACTTTACAAACCATTGAAGGCGCAAGTCATTGGGTTCATGCGGATAAACCAAAAGAACTATTGGCAGCATTAACCCGTTTTTTAGCGTAAAAACGTACAATTCATCCCAGATAACTCATAACTAATAACCCATAACTAATAACTAATAACTAATAACTCATAACTAATAACTCATAACTCATAACTCATAACTCATACTTAACGTGGATCACTTAGACCATAAAGACACAGACCCAAACGCAACGAATCGCAAACGCGACCACATCGAGTTAGCACTCAAATCGCAAGTCAATACATTAGACCCGCGTTTTTATTACGAACCGCTTTTTGCGGCGCATCCCGCGCAAGGCAGCTTAAAACCGTTCACTTTCTTGGGAAAAACGGTGAAAGTGCCTATGTGGGTGAGCAGTATGACGGGTGGAACGGACATGGCACGCATTATCAACCGCAATTTGGCGCGGGCGTGTGGTGAGTTTGGCTTTGGCATGGGCTTAGGTTCGTGTCGGCAATTGTTGTATTCCGATGAACATTTCGATGATTTCAATGTGCGTCCTTTGATGGGCGATGCTGTGCCGTTGTTTGCCAATTTGGGCATAGCACAGTTGGAAATATTGATTGAACGAAATGAAACGGCTCTTATCACACAACTTGTCCAAAAATTAAATGCCGATGGCTTGATTATTCACGTCAATCCCATGCAAGAATGGCTGCAACCTGAAGGCGATAGGTTTAAAAAACCACCAATTGAGACCATAAAAACCCTTGTTGAACACTTAGATTGTCCTTTGATTGTCAAAGAAGTAGGGCAGGGGTTTGGTTATGAAAGCATCAAGGTTTTGCTGCAATTGCCTTTGGCTGCCGTTGATTTTGCGGCGGCAGGCGGTACCAGCTTTTCAAAGCTCGAATTACTGAGGGGGGCAACGGAGCAACAAAAAATGTATGGTGCATTGGCGCATATCGGTCATTCGGCTGTCGAAATGGTGGATTTTACAAATCAAATTGTGGCTGAATTGGGCGACACTATTCGTTGTTCACAAATCATCGTTTCGGGTGGTATTCAAGACTTTTTGGACGGTTTTTATTGTATCAAAAAACTAAAATTACCCGCTATTTACGGTCAAGCCTCTGCTTTTTTGAAACATGCACAAGGCGATTATGCTGATTTGAAGGCTTTTGTAGAAATGCAAATACGCGGTTTAGAATTGGCGGAAGCATTTTTGAAGGTGCGGTAGTTGTTTCAAAAAGAATGTAGAGGCTGTCTCAAAAGGTACGCACTTTTTCTGACACGGAATATTATTTCGTTTCGAGTACCACGTTCGGGGAACTTCCAAAGTTCCCCGAACGTAAACGCCTTCCGAAAGAATAATATTTGGCATAAAAATCAAGTTTCACCTTTTGAGACAGCCTCATCAAAATCAAAAAGCTCCTGCAAAACACGTTGCAGGAGCTTTTATACTGAGGGGGGATTAGCATTTTTCCGTTTCGAGATTGGCAATACAAATGTTCATCCGATTTGATAAGAGATGTCAGGCTTTACGACCCGTTTGGCTCTGAAAATAGACCACCTTGCGCGCCCGCATCACTTCGCCCAAAGGGCGATGCGCCATCAAGGCTCCCCAAGGGTCAAATGCGGCAGCTTCAATATCTGCTGCGCATTTCACGCCCTCGGCGCTTTCTGTATCCTGCGTCGGAATAGTTAACACGGCAACTGTGACAAAAGGTGCCACATCTTCTTGCCATTCATTGGTCGCATCTTCAATCGGTGTCCTTTGCTCATCTACAAAAAACTGCAATTGCAGCTCAAAGCGCAAGGGACCTTTCGCCAAATGTGAAAGGAAGTCATCCGACCAGCTTTCAAGGGCATTTGCATTCACATCGGTTCTTGCAGGCAATAGACGCACGCGAACGGCGTAAGGTCCGCAAGCCAATGGTGCTGCTGTGTAGAATTTCTCTGTTGCGAAACCTGTAAACGGCACTTTTAACGCATCTGCCATGCCTTTGAGTCTTCGGAAGCCACCAATCAAACCATAAGTGGCATACAGATATTTAAACAGGGAGGCGAAACCGCGTGCTGCGTTGTGCACGAAACCGACAAAGTCTTTACTATTGGCAAAACCAAAAGCGGATTTCTGTATCATTAAAAAATCCTGACAATTCGTCTCACCTGAGCCTAAAGCACTCGGACCCTTCAATCCACGTACTTTAATCGAAAAGCCACGAATATCGGGCTTGCTATCAGGCGCGGAATCTAAACCACCATTCGACAATCGAATCCAAGCATCGTAAGTGGCAGGAGCGGCAAACAAACCCTGTTTCGCATATTCAGGCAGACCGTCCAGAACTTCAAAACGCCCGTGCAAACCCAACTGAACGTTACGATGTAGCTGCCGTCCCTTTCCGTACTTGGCATCTTTTATTTTTCTGATTTCGTCAAAAGCTAAAAGATGCTCGGCATGAAGCTTCGCCTCGTTTGTAAGTAGCTGTTCTTTCCATTTCGTACTCGGTGCAGCGATTGTTTCATTTTTTATAGTCATAACTTTCCACAATTATTTGTTAATTAAATAATTTTCCACTAAACGCCCATATCCTCTCGAACGCGTTTGGAATTTCGAAGTCTTATTTCGTTTAAGACCCAAAAGTAAGGCATGTTTGGGCACGTTTTTAATTTTTTTCTTATTTTTTTCAGAAATATATGTCATCAAGAAGCACCAATTGTGACAATAAAAACGCAAAAAGCCCATGCAAAACACATTGCATGGGCTTTTATACTGAGGGGGCCAGTTTTACAAGAGTTATAACTTTTGTCTCAAATACTATACGGAAATTCAAGATAAAATGTAGTTTGGGAATAGAATTCCGTCTGTTTTGAACCGTGGATGATTTAAATAGCTTTGTTGAAATTAAGAACTAAAGTTGAAAGCTGCTTGTCTTGCCCGAACTGAAGATTTGTCAAACCCCATGTTATAGGCAGGCCGTTTTATGTCGTTAAGTTGGCTTGTCTTCTTCAATTGGTGTTTTAAGTGTCTGCTTAAGCCAGAGAAAACCTATTATTCCTGCAACAACTGAAGCAATAATAATAGCAATTTTTGAATTATTAACCGTGTCTGCATTGTCAAACGCCAGAAGCGTAATAAAAATTGACATTGTAAAACCAATCCCTGCTAAAAAACCTGCACCGATTATATTTTTCCATTTCAACTCTGTCGGCAAAGCACAAAGCCCTAAACTAACACTAATAAATGAGAAGAGCCAAATGCCCAAAGGTTTTCCGATTACCAGTCCAGCGATAATTCCTAAACTGCTTGCTTGTCCCAAACCGCTTTGCCAACTGTCTCCAAATGAAATGCCAGTGTTGGCAATTGCAAACAATGGCAGCACAAGAAATGCTACGGGCTTGCGTAAAAAATGTTGAAGAATATAGGATGAAGATTTCTCTCCACCGTTTCCATATGAAACTGCAAATGCTAACAATACACCAGTAATTGTAGCGTGAACACCTGAATTCAACATAAAATACCACATTACTACACCCCCAATTAAATATGGCATTAAGTTGCGAACCTTCAGCCGGTTCAAAATGAGTAGGAAACCGAAAATACCTAATGCAATAAATAAATTTACAAATGCAATTGAGGTTGTATAGAAAATTGCAATGATAATGATTGCTCCTAAGTCATCCATTATTGCCAACGCTGTCAGGAATATTTTTAGAGATGTCGGAACACGATTACCTAACAGAGATAAAATGCCAATAGCAAAGGCAATGTCTGTTGCCATTGGAATACCTGCACCCGCTTGAGTGTCTGTCCCAAAGTTGAGCAATAAAAAGAGTCCTGCGGGAACAATCATACCGCCTAATGCGCCAAAAAATGGCAACGCTGCACTTTTAAGGCTGGAAAGTTTACCGTCGTATATTTCTCGTTCTAACTGCAAACCAATGAGTAGAAAAAAAATGGTCATTAGTCCGTCATTAATCCAATGAACGATACTGTGTCCTCCCAGGTCAAAATGCCAAAAGTTAATATAATCTGTCTGCCAGGGTGAGTTTGCAAGTCCAAGTGAAAGAACTGTCACGAAAACTAAAATTAGTCCACCTGCTTTTTTGTTGTTAAAAAAATTGTTGAATAGTTGTGTCAATGTCATTGAATTTGTTTGTTGGTGTTGGGTCTGCAATGCTTGCCTACAACTCGTTAATTTATGAAAATTTTGTCGTACTTTTTGTATTGTTTTATAAAAAAATTAGAAACAATACAAAAGTACGACAAAACTACTATTCTTTTTTTAATTCAAATTGTCAAATGGGCTTTTATACTGAGGGGGTCGGATTCAGATAAATTTAAGCATCATGGTTTATCTTCTCGTCTATAAAAATCTGTTACTCACTTTTAATATTTTACGGTGCTTTTGCTTGTACATTACGCCCAATCTGTAAGTATTGAAAATTTTTTAAATAAAGGCAAAAATGAAATTAAGAGTAGGCTGTCAACTCGAATATCAAGTTTATGAAGAAACGCCCGTTATTCTGCTCTTACGCCCACATAATAAACAATTAGATTTCGTGATACATGAGGAATTGAATGTAGAACCTAAGGTGCGTTTGACAGAATATATTGATTTTTATGGCAATACAGGAGACCGATTAGTTGCGCCCATTGGTAATTTTCGAGTTAACACAATGGCAATAGTAGATGCCAAAGAATTTAGTGAATACGATGAGGATATAAATTCAACGCCTGTTGAAAATTTGCCTGATAATGCACTTGTTTATTTATTAGCCAGCCGTTTTTGTGAATCGGATAAATTGAGTAATCTGGCTTCGGATATCGTTTCAAACAGTATCACAGGTTTTCACAAAGTAGAAGCCATTCGTCGTTGGGTTCACAACAATATTGAATATGCCTACAATTACAGCAATTCCTCTACGTCGGCATTGGATACTTTGAATGCGCGCATCGGCGTGTGCAGGGATATGTCGCATTTAGCGATTTCGTTGTGTCGCAGCATCAGTATTCCCGCCCGTTTTGTGGTCGGTTATTTATATTTGTTGCATCCAATGGATATGCACGCTTGGTTTGAGGTCTATTTAGATGGAAAATGGTATCCTTTTGATGCAACGCAACAGGTAACGACAGGCGGCAGGGTCGTTTTGGCTTATGGTAGAGATGCCGCTGACGTTGCCACGGCTACTTTTTATGGCAATATGCAATTACAGTATATGAAAGTATTTGTTGAAAAAGTAGAGGATTAGGAAAATGATGAATGATGAATGATGAATTTTTTAAGCATTGATTTACAATGCTTTATAAGTCAAAGTAGAATTAGAAATAAGTTCTATTACCCCGAAATACTTCGGGATTTGCAACATCTAACATCTTGAAACCACCGATTTCAATACGGCTTTTGCACCGAAATGGGACAAAAGCCATCAAGTTCCTTGACATATTGTTTAATTAAGCCATTAGAATTAAATTTGGGCAAAAATATCTCTTGACAAAACCAGTTTATCAATGAATATCTTAGTCCAATTTCCATGTATAGTTGATCACTATGCGCCCGTGTTTGAAGATA